>NZ_JBSUQM010000032.1:0-57161 GCF_054065835.1 Nocardia citri | reverse complement strand
GCACAGATCGCGGCCTGGATCGCACACGACACCAAACGTCGGCACCATTAGATAATTCCGCCGCAGGTGTACTTCAGGGTCCGAGGATTGCCCGGATCTGGTCGGCCTCAGGCGTGGGGAGGACGTCAATAGACCCAGTTCTCGATCCAGTACTTCCAGATCAGCGGGGCGTAGGCGGCCAGTGGCGGCACTTTGATATCGGTGCCCGCGAGGGCGGCGGTGGCATTGCGGCAGTCGAACCAACAGCTGAATTCGCTGTGCTTCAACACATCCTGGGGGACGCCGACGCGGGGGAGCAGCCAGCTGGTGCCGGGGATTCGCAACATCATCTCGAGGGTGCGCTTGGGCATCACCTCCACCAGATGCGGCGCACCGGCCTCGTCGGCGAACAGATTCAGCGCCTCGGCCGCGCTTTGGCGGCGCGGATCCACCAGGTGGTAGGTGGTGGCGTTCGCATCGGGGCGGTGCGCGATGTAGGCCAGCGCGCGAGCCACGAAATCGACCGGGACCATATTGGTTTCACCCAGCTTCGGCACCAGCACCGGCAGAATCCTGGGCAGCTGCGCGGCCATCCGCAGCAGCCGGAAGAAGTAGTAGGGCCCCTCGATTCGATCTATCTCACCGGTGCGCGAATGTCCGATCACGATCGAGGGCCGATAGATCCGGCACCGGACCCCGGATTCGCGCACGATCTTCTCGGCCTCGAATTTCGCCCGCTGCATGGGCGAACTGAGCACCTGACCGGTGTCGAACATGTCTTCGGTGAACAGGCCATCGAAACCGCCCGCCACATCCACCGTCGAGACATGATGCAGCAGAGCGGCTTTCAGTTGTGCCGTGACATCGACGACGTGTCCGGTGCCGCCGCGTTCGGCGAGGTCACAGCTCGACGCCAGATGGAAGACATGGTCGATCGACCCCCGATACTCGGCGATCCAGGCCGGATCGATACCGAGCCCGGGCGCGCCCATCTCCCCGTGCACCGGCCGCACCCGCTCGCCACCCATCCACTCCCGAGCGCAGCAGGCATACCGGTCCGCCGCATCGATCCCCGGCCGGACCAGCACATGAATATCCCCCGTTCGCTTCAGCAGTTCGGGAATGAGAAATCGACCGATAAACCCAGTTGCTCCGGTAACCAGGTAAGCCATAGCGGATCAACATAGTCCCTTGTGCGGGCGTGCCTGTGTTCGGGATCACGCTCCGCTCGCGCCGCCGCGATCAGTCCGCGAAGACCGGCTTGCGCTTGGTCAGCATGGCGGCGGCGCCCTCGAAGAAGTCGGGGGATTGGAGCAGTTCGCTCTGGCCGGTCTTTTCCGCGGCGAGTGCGGAATCCAGTGCCGAGAGGGTTGCGGCGTTGAGTGCCCGTTTGGTGAGTTCGAGCGCACGGCGCGGGCCCGCGGCGACCTTGGCGGCCGCCGCCTCGACCTTGGCATCGAGTTCGTCCTCGGGTGCCACGGCGGTGAACAGGCCGGCCGCCTTGGCCGCGGGCGCGGCGAGGCGCTCGCCGAGCAGTGCCATTTCGGCGGCCAGCGGGCGCCCGGCGGCGGCGGCGACCATGGCCGCCGCACCACCGTCGGGCATCAGGCCGACATTGATGAAGGCGAGCAGCAGGTAGGAATCCTCGGCGGCATAGACCAGATCGGCGGCCAGCGCGATGCCCACACCGAGGCCCGCGGTCGCGCCCTTGACCCGCGCGATGACCGGAATCGGCGCGTCCACGATGGCTTTCACGAGCCGATTGGCCGCGTCCATCACCATGTCCGGGGTGATCCCGCGCTGCGTCTCGGCGGCCGATGCGGAAAGATCGGCCCCCGTGCAGAAGTCGCCGCCCTCGCCGGTCAGTAGGATCACCCGCACCGAACGGTCCTCGGCGGCGGCGAGGAACGTGTCACCGACGGCGACCATCGTGTCGTAGTCGATGGCATTCTTGCGCTTGGGGTTGGTGAGCGTGACCCGGAGCACCTTGCCGTCCTGGATGGCGCTGAAACCTGCGGGTGCGGTCGCGGAATCGGGGTTCGGCATTCGGTGCTCCTGGTCTGGCAGTCAGCGGGGCGGGCCCATGAATGGTGGTTAACTTTGCGAATTGTGGTTAACTTAGGATGATTTGTCCGGCGCTGTCAACCGGCGGCGTCGTATCGGAACGGAGAGCTACATGGCCGCGAATCGCGGCGAGGTCGGCCTCGCTTCCGCGCGGCCTGACCCAGGTGGGAGCGGGACGGGTACGGAGCCGGCCCAGGCGGTGCGGCGGCGCCCGAAGGATCGCAAAGTCCAGATCATCCGGGCCGCCGCGCGCGCGTTCAGCGACCGCGGGTATTACCCGGTCGGCGTCGACGAGATCGCCGCGGAGGTCGGTATCTCGGGGCCGGCGTTGTATCGTCACTTCGCCAACAAGTACGCGCTGCTGGTCGCTGCCGCCGAAGCGGGTGCACTGCACCTGCTGCAGGTCGCGCGCGCCGCGGACGACCCCGATCTGGAGCCGCAAGCCCGACTCGACGCCCTGATCAAGGCAATCAGCGAGCACACCATCGATATCCGGCGCGAGGCCGGACTGTACCGCTGGGAGCGGCGCTACCTGGAGGCCGAGGACCGCGCCCGGATCCGGAAGGTCTACGACGCGCTCAACGCGACCCTGGCCGAACCGATCGCACTGCTGCGACCCACCGCATCACCCGCCGATGTGGACATGCTCGCCGCCGGTGTCCTCAGTGCCATCGCCAGCATCTCCGCACATCGCACCACGCTCGCCTCCGCCCGACTGCTGCCGCTGCTGCGCGAGATGAGCTGGTCGATCCTGCGCGCCGAACTGCCGCCCGCGCCGACCGAGCCCGAGCCCGGACCGACTTCCCGGGGCCTGCCGGTCACCTCTAAACGTGAACAGCTGCTCACCGAGGCGATCCGGATCTTCGGTCGCCAGGGCTATCACGAGGCCAGCATCGAGGAAATCGGCGCGGCCGTCGGCATCAATGCCTCCAGCGTCTACCGGTACTTCACCAGCAAGGCCGACCTGCTCGCCGCCGCCTTCCACCGCGCCGCCGACCGGCTGGCCATCGCGATCAACGAGGTGCTCGCCGAGGCCTCCAGCCGCCCGGACGCGGTCCGGCGCATCGCCTACCGCCAAGCCCGGCTCACCTTCTCGACGCCCGAGATCATGCCGGTCTACTACGCCGAATTCAGCAATCTGCCGCAGGCCGAACAGCACAAGCTGCGCGCCATCCAGCGTCAGAACGTGCTGGAGTGGGCCAATCTGCTCGACGGCGATCCGGTGGAGGCGCGCTTCCGCGTGCACGCCGCCATCGCTCAGGTGATCGACGTGGGCCGGTTGACCAAATTCGATCCCCGCCCCGAACAGCTGGCCCGAGTCCGTGCCCTCATGGAAGCCGTGCTTTTGGGCTCTGTTTGATTGCCGCGCCTGCGGCGCGGCTCGGCTTCAGCGACCGTGGCGCAGCCGGAAGATGGCCTTGGCGGTGCGCAGACGTCGCGGATGCCGGTCGAAGGTGGACAGGTTCACCGGTGCCCGGTATCGCTTGCGCGCGATGGCCAGCGTCCGGCTGAACTCGCGCAGACCCTGGTCGCCGTGATGGTGGCCCTGTCCGTATTCGCCGACGCCGCCGAATGGCAACGCTGGAATCCCGGCGTACGTGGTCGACGAATTGATGGTCACGACGCCGACCCGTAGCTGCTCGGCGAAGGAATCGATGCCGTGCACATCCCGGGTGAACACCGACACCGCGACACCATTGCCGACCGCATTGATCCGCTGCGCCGCCTCGTCCATATTCGCGACCTTGTTGACGATCAGCAGCGGCCCGATGCCTTCACCGGTGATCGCGATGCTCTCCTCCGGTACCTCGGCCAGCACGATCGGTTCGATATAGGGATCGCGAATCGAGTCCAGCCCGCCGAGCACCGCGCGCCCGCCCCTGGCCAGCGCGTCGCGCACCTGCCCGCGCACCACATCGACCTGAGATGCCAGAATCATCGGACCGTAGGACGCGCGCTTATCCGCGCCGGGCCGCAGCCGCCGCGCCTGGTCGATCACCAGTTCCAGGAATCGGTCGTACACGGAGTTGGCGACATAGGCTCGCTGGATGCCGGTGGAGTTCTGACCGGCATTGGCCATCGCGCCGAATACCGCGGCCTCGGCGGCCTCGGCGAGTTTGGCGTCGACGTGAACCACCATGGTGCCCTTGCCGTTTCGCTCGACCACCACCGGCGTCAAGGTCTGCGCGCACAGCGTGATCACATCGCGCGAGCCCGCATCCGAACCGGCATAGGCGATTTTGTCCACCTTCGCGCGACACAGTGCGGCGGTGGTCGTGTGATCGCCGGTAACGACCTGCAGCACAGGCTGATTCGGCACCAGCCTATTCCAGCTGTCGGCCAGCCAGACCCCGACGCCGGTGGTGAGCTCGTCGGGTTTGAACACCACGGCATTGCCTGCGGCCATCGCGTAGGCGATCGAGCCCATCGGGGTGAATACCGGGTTGTTCCACGGCCCGAGCACACCGACCACGCCGAGCGGTAGATAGCCGACGGAGGCATGCTGATTTCCGTTCAGCCAGGTGGAGCCGAGCTTGCGCCGATCCAGTACGCGCGCGGCATTGCGGGCCGCCCAATCCAGATTCTCGACGGCGAGCATCACCTCGATTGCCGCGTCCGCCGCCGGTTTTCCGGTTTCCTGGGACAGGATTTCCACCAATTCACCTGCGCGCCTGGCGATGCTGCGTTTCCAGTCCAGCAGCCAGCGCTTGCGGGCGCTGAATCCCAGTTCCGCCCACCACTTTTCGGCGGAGCGTGCGGTGCGCACGGTGCGGTTGATTTCGCCCGAACCCATCACCGCGTAGTCGCCGACGATTTCGCCGGTGCGTGGGTCATAGGACGTCAGCACGTTCGGTCGGCCCGATCCTCCCGGATGCGCTGTCAGTTTCGGCTGCGCGGTCTCGGCCATGGTCACCTCTCGCAGGGTCGATCCGCCGCAGACCGCTGAACGCTTTGGCGTAGCAGCGCTGCCGCAAACGAGTGAGTGCAACTTCCCCGACTAGCAGACTATGGTCGCCGCGACGGCGCGACAAGGTGTCGCTACCGCCCCTACGCTGCCCCTCGGGGGCCGCCACCAGCGATGTTCTGGGGTCCGGTGGATCGGCGGAACTAGATGTGAGTAACGACACAGATATGGCGCGGTCCGCTGGGTATGGCGCGGTCCGCCCTGTGGGGATGCCCAGGCCGGTAACATCACGCCTGGCGGCAGGGATCAGTAACCGGGACGTATTCATGCGCGCATTCGGCGACCCGGACCGTCGCCGCCCCGGCCCCGCGAACGCCGCCGATCAGACATAGTGGAGAGTTGATGCCGAGCTTGAACCAAGCGGATTCGCACACCGGCGAGCCGCCACCCATCGATGGTGGTGCCGTCGCGGTCGTGGTTGCCGATGTCCGGAAGTCATTCGGCGATGTGCACGCGCTGCAGGGCATCAGTTTCACCGCCGCGCGGGCGAGCGTGCTCGGCATCCTCGGGCCCAACGGCGCGGGTAAGACCACCATGGTCAAGGTGCTGTCCACCCTGCTGCGCCCGGACTCCGGCACCGCCGTGGTCGCGGGCCACGATGTGCTGAAGGATCCGGCGGGGGTGCGCCGCTCGATCATGATGACCGGCCAGTACGCCGCGCTCGACGAGAACCTCTCCGGCCGGGAGAACCTGGAATTGTTCGGCAGGCTGATGGGCCTGGGCAAATCGGCCGCACGCAAGCGCGCCGACACGCTGCTCGAGGAATTCGACCTGGTGCACGCGGGCCGTCGCGCGGTGCGCCACTATTCCGGCGGTATGCGTCGGCGGGTCGATATCGCCTGCGGACTGGTGGTGCGCCCGGAAGTGGTGTTCCTCGACGAGCCGACCACCGGTCTGGACCCGCGCAGCCGCCAGGGCGTGTGGGATCTCGTGACCGCGCTGAAGAATCAGGGCATCACGGTGTTGCTCACCACGCAGTATCTCGAGGAAGCCGACGTGCTTAGCGACAACATCATCGTCATCGATAAGGGCACGGTGATCGCCGAGGGCACCGCGGACGAACTCAAGGAGAAGACCGGCGGCAGCTACTGCGAGGTGGTGCCGCTGGATCCGACCCACCTCGGCAAGGCCGCCATCGCACTCGGCGATCTGGTGCCCGCCGCCGTACTCGCCGAACTCGATCGCGGCGACCGGATCTCGATTCCCGCGCCAGACGGCGCGACCACGCTGTCGGAGGCAGTGCGCAGGCTCGACACGGCCGGGATCCAATTGGCCGATATCGCGCTGCGCAGGCCCTCCCTCGATGATGTGTTCCTTTCGATCACTGGTCACTCGGGCGGCCACGCGTGAGTAAGCGAACCATCAATACCGGACTGGAAGTCACGACCGAGCCGAGCGCCAGCGAGGCGCGGTCGTGAGTTCTGCAACCATCGAGCGGGCCGATTCGGCGCTGCTCTTCGCCGAGCTGCCCACGGCCAGACTCTCCTACTTCGCGCAGTGGCGGGCGCTGGCCGGACGCATCGTGCGGACCATGGCGGTCAAGGGTGAACTGATCGTCGCGATGATCACCCCGCTGGTATTCACGCTCGGCTTCTATCTGCCGCTGCGGTACGTCATGAAGTTCCAGGGCATCGATTACGCCCAGTTCGTCATGCCGATCATCGTGCTGCAGACCATGTCGTTCACGATGATGTCGAATGCGCAGTTGTCCGCGTACGAGGCGCTGACCGGTCTGAGTACCCGACTACAGACGATGCCGATCGGGGCGCTGGTGCCACTGAGCGCGCGGATCGGCGCGGGTCTGGTTCGTTCGCTGACCGCGTTGACCGCGGCGATCATCTTCGGCTACATGATCGGCTTCCGGTTCGTCGCCGGACTCGATCAGGCCGTGCTGTTCTGTGTGTTCTCGATCGCGGTCGGTACCGTGCTCGCACTCGGCGCGGACGCGCTCGGCAGTTTGACCAAGAGTCCGGAATCGCTGAGTCAGGCATTGACGCTGCCCACCCTGATCTTCGGCATGCTGTCGTGCGGATTCGTCCCGGAAAACAGCTTTCCGATGTGGATCCGGCCGTTCGTGCGCAATCAGCCGATCTCCCAGTTCTCCTTCGCGCTGCGCGATATGGCCCATGGCGGGGTGAGCTGGGATGTGCTGTGGGTGCCGCTGACCTGGCTGGCCGGTCTGGCGATCGTCTTCACCCCGTTGGCGATCTGGGCGAGTGTGAGGCGGTCATGAGTTCGGTCGGGACCTTGGAGCGCATCGAGGTGGACGGATTCGCCCCGCTGCCGCGGGTGGCCACGCCGTCCGAACGCGCACTGTCGACCTGGGTCACACACAGCCTGATCCAGTGCAAGCGGCTGCTGCTGGTGTGGGCGCGCGATCCCGCGACCACCATTCAGACGCTGATCTATCCGGCGCTGACGCTTTTCATGTTTCGAGTCGTGCTCGGCAATCCGATCACCGCGGCCACTGGTAAACCGAGTGTCTACGGACAGGTCGCGCTGATCACGTTGGTCGCGGCGATGTCGGGTGCGGTGGTCAGCGCACTCGGTTTCAAGGGCGAGAAGTACACCGGACTGCTCGGTCGATTCTGGACCATGCCGGTGCATCGGGCGGCCGGGCTGACCGGCCGGTTGTGCGCCGAGGCGGTCCGGGTGCTGGTCACCACGCTGTTCGTGATCGGGGTCGGCCTGACCCTCGGCTTCCGCTTCGGGCAGGGGCCGCTGGCGGCCATCGGGTTGATCGGGATTCCGGTGCTGTTCGGTGTCGGCTTCGCGGTGCTGGTCACGGCGCTGGCCACCATTACCGAGGGCGTCATGCTGGTGAGCATCATCGGCATCGTCAATACCCTGCTGATGTTCTTCAATTCCGGATTTGTACCCGTCGTCGCGTATCCGACCTGGTTGCAGGACGTGGTCGCGAACCAGCCGATGAGCTGCGCCATCGATGCGATGGAGGGACTGTCCTACGGCGGTGCCGTCGCCGAACCCCTGTGGAAGGCCCTCGCCTGGATTCTCGGGCTCGTCGTCGTATTCGCGTACCCCGCCATCCGCGGCTACCAGCGCGCCGCCGAAACCGGCGCCTGATCCGTCAGCCGGTTCGGCCCGGTTCGTAGTCGGCTGCGGCGAAGTCGAAACCGACCCAGCGGTTTCGATTCGTCCAGCCGACCAGGTCGTAGCGCCAGCGAAACGGCCAGGTGCGGGCGACGGTATTGAAGAGGACGGCGCCGAGTGCGGGGTAGTCGTCGTGTGCGGAGAGCAGGGCGCGCTGGCCGCGGGGCCCGGCGCTGAAGAACGCGTCGAACATGGCGATGGACTGTTCGGTGGTCAGGCGGCCCATGCCCCATAGGCCGCGCATGCGCATCCAGTACACGAGGCGGGCCTGCCACGGCCAGAGTTCGGCAATCGGGTCGCGGCCGTCTCGCAGGGCGGCGACGGCGGTGTCGACCAGGGCCAGGGAACCCGCGACGCTGTAGCCGGTGCAGGGATGCAGCATGCCGCCGCGGGAGCCGAACGGAACCACCCGGGCGGTCCCCTTTTTCGGCGGTGGCTGGTCCAGCGGGTAGTGCGCGGCCTCGGTCGGCTCGGCACCGGTGAGCCGAATGCCGTGGGCGGCAAGACGGTTCAGTGTGCGCCTGTGCAACACGTGCTGCGGCATGCCGCCGCGCAGGCCGAGGCTGGTCTCCTCGAAGATCACCGTGCCGTCACCGACCGCGACGCCGTAGAGGAACGACGGTGGCTCATCGGGGCCCGCGCCGTTGTCCGGACGCCAATCGAGCAGCAGTCCCTCGCCCTCGGTCACCATCGGCGCGGCGGTTTCGGCATCGACGAAGATGCCGTGCGCGCTGGCCGCGCGTCGCGGTCCGAGCGTCGGCAGCCCGCGGGAATCGAAAACCGTTGCGGCCCTGAGGATGGTGCCGTCCGCGAGTTCCACCTCGTTGGTCTCGACGCGAGTGGCGCGCCCGGCGACGACGGTGACATCGTCGAGTGGCAATGCGGCGCGCAGTCCGATCTTCGACAGCACGCAGTAGGGGCGGTCGATCCGATGCTCGGATTTCGCCCAGACGGTCGGCTTCGGGATGTACGTGGCAATGACGCTCGGCGGCAACCAGTCCGGCAGCTCATCGATCCAGCAGGAGTACGTGGGCTGCCAGAGTCGGTCGGGTCGTGGATCGATGGCGGCGACGCGGAACCCGGCCCGCATGGCGCGATTCGCCAGCGCCCGGCCGGTCGGTCCGAGCCCGACCACACAGAGGTCGAATTCCCGGGCCGCCCTGTCATCCATGGTTGGCATTCAATCCGCTCCGTCTGTTTGCCCGCAACACCGCATCACGCCGGTCCGGGTGACTCGCATACCTCGCATGTGGCGCGAGGGGTGTAGCGCGCCCCGCACCTACTTCGGGGTGACCCAGGTGGTGATATCGGCGTGCACGACCTCGAGGCCGTGCTTGTCATAGATCGCGACCGGGACCACGAGCTCCCGGCCCTCGGTGATCCGGGTGAAATCGGGCACTTCGGCCAGTTTCGCGACCGCGCGCAGACCCGTCTCGGCCTTGGCCCGGTATTGCACATTCATGGCCTTGGGGATCCAGCGGTGGGTGTCGGGCACGGTGGCCTCACTCAGCATGCCCATGGCCACCTCGGCCAGGTTGCAGGCCGCGATCGCGTGGAAGGTGCCCAGGTGGTTGTGGATGCCGAACCACTTCGGCGCCGTCACCTCGCACAGCCCGGGCGCCAACCGTACGACGCTCGGCAGCACTGTCGCGAAGTAGGGCACTCGGGCCACCATGCCCAGTGAGAACAGGGTGTGCCCCAGCCGGTTGTCCGGCAGCTTGTTCCAGATGCGATGGGTCGCGGTCGGTTGCGCCATGGCCCTATCTTACTCTGAAGTAAGTTTGCGGGCGGGCGCGCCCGGGATCAATGTCCTGACCTGCCGAGAATGCGTTGGTAAGGGGCGGATTTGAAGTCGCCAACGCGGTCGGGCATACTATTCGGGTTGCCTTGCACCAGGTCATGCCGTTCCGCGGTTGTGGCGGGTAGTGAGGCGAGCAACACCCAATCGTGTACCTCGCTGGACATCCAGCGTGGGTGCGTCCGGGACAACGCTCCAGGCCAGGTGAAGTTTCGTACCGGGGCCGAGGAATGAGCGGATGGGCGACACGCCCGACCGCGTGGACCGGAGAACCATGACAGATGAACAGCGGCGAGACTGTTGCATGTCGACCGGCGGAGCCGGGGGCGTGCCCCGGTCGCGGTCTCACTGAGACGTCTTCGTGTGTTCGGGCTGTGCAATTGAAGGTGGTACGGAAGCCGGCTTCCGGACCACGAACGATAAGCGGAGAAAAGGACACTTAGCGTGGCGGGACAGAAGATCCGCATCAGGCTCAAGGCCTATGACCACGAAGCGATCGACGCGTCCGCGCGCAAGATCGTGGAGACGGTGACCCGCACCGGGGCCCGTGTGGTCGGGCCGGTGCCGTTGCCGACCGAGAAGAACGTGTACTGCGTCATCCGTTCGCCGCATAAGTACAAGGACTCGCGCGAGCACTTCGAGATGCGGACGCACAAGCGGCTGATCGACATCCTCGACCCGACGCCGAAGACGGTCGATGCCCTCATGCGCATCGATCTCCCGGCCAGCGTCGACGTCAACATTCAGTGACGGGGACTCGAGATATGACTGACAACAAGAACAGGCCAGCGGCCGGCATCCTGGGCACCAAGCTCGGTATGACCCAGGTGTTCGACGACAAGAACCGCGTCGTCCCCGTGACCGTCATCAAGGCCGGACCGAACGTCGTTACCCAGATCCGCACCGTGGAGCGCGACGGCTACAGCGCCGTCCAGGTCGCCTTCGGCGCCGTCGACCCGCGCAAGGTGAACAAGCCGGTCTCCGGCCAGTTCGCCAAGGCCGGTGTCACCCCGCGCCGCCACGTCGCCGAGATCCGGGTCGCGGACGCCTCCACCTTCGAGGTCGGCCAGGAGATCAGCGCCGATGTCTTCGAAGAGGGCGCCTACGTCGACGTCACCGGCACCAGCAAGGGCAAGGGCTTCGCCGGCACCATGAAGCGCCACGGCTTCCGTGGTCAGGGCGCTTCGCACGGTGCGCAGGCGGTGCACCGTCGCCCGGGTTCCATCGGTGGTTGCGCCACCCCCGGCCGCGTGTTCAAGGGCATGCGCATGTCGGGTCGCATGGGTAACGACCGCGTCACCACGCAGAACCTCTCGGTTCACAAGGTCGACGCCGAGAACGGCCTGCTGCTGATCAAGGGCGCGATCCCGGGTCGCAAGGGCGGCGTCGTGATCGTCAAGAGCGCAGTGAAGGGTGGTGCGCACGCATGACCAGCGTCGAGAAGAAGACCAACCTGACCCTCCCGGTCAAGGAACTCGGCGGCAAGACCAACGGCACCGTCGAACTCCCCGCGGAGATCTTCGATGTCACCGCGAACATCTCGCTGATGCACCAGGTCGTCGTCGCGCAGCTCGCTGCCGCACGCCAGGGCACGCACGCGACGAAGACCCGCGGCGAGGTCTCCGGTGGTGGCAAGAAGCCGTACCGCCAGAAGGGCACCGGCCGCGCCCGTCAGGGTTCGACCCGCGCTCCGCAGTTCACCGGTGGTGGCACCGTGCACGGTCCGCAGCCGCGTGACTACAGCCAGCGCACCCCCAAGAAGATGATCCGCGCCGCGCTGCGTGGCGCCCTCTCGGATCGTGCGCGCAACGAGCGCATCCACGTGATCACCGAACTGGTCTCGGGGCAGACCCCGTCGACCAAGGCCGCGAAGTCGTTCCTCTCCGAACTCTCGGACCGGAAGAAGTTCCTGCTCGTCCTCGGACGTGAGGACATCGCGGGCTGGAAGAGCGTGCAGAATCTGGAGTTCGTGCACCCGATCGCGCCGGATCAGCTCAACACCTACGACGTGCTCGAGAGCGACGAAGTGGTGTTCAGCGTCGAGGCCTTGAACGCCTTCGTGCACGGTCCCGCCGAGTCCGCACAGGAGGAGAGCAAGTGACCACGATCGCCGACCCCCGCGACATTCTGCTGGCGCCGGTCATCTCGGAGAAGTCCTACGGACTGATCGAGGAAGGTACCTACACCTTCATCGTGCACCCGGATTCCAACAAGACGCAGATCAAGATCGCCGTCGAGAAGGTCTTCGGTGTGAAGGTGACCAGCGTCAACACCGCCAACCGTCAGGGCAAGCGCAAGCGGACCCGCTTCGGTTACGGCAAGCGCAAGGACACCAAGCGCGCGCTCGTGACCATCTCGGCCGACAGCAAGCCCATCGAGATCTTCGGAGGCCCGGTCGCGTAAGCGCCTGGGATTCCAGAAAGCAGAGAAGAACTCATGGCAATCCGTAAGTACAAGCCGACAACGCCGGGCCGTCGTGGCTCCAGCGTCTCGGACTTCGCTGAGATCACTCGGTCGACCCCCGAGAAGTCGCTGATCCGCCCGCTGCACAGCAAGGGTGGCCGCAACGCGCACGGTCGCATCACCACCCGCCACCGCGGTGGTGGTCACAAGCGCGCCTACCGTCTGATCGACTTCCGTCGCCTGGACAAGGACGGCATCCCGGCCAAGGTCGCACACATCGAGTACGACCCGAACCGCACCGCCAATATCGCGCTGCTGCACTACATGGACGGCGAGAAGCGCTACATCATCGCTCCCAAGGGCGTGGTGCAGGGCACCCCGATCGAGTCCGGCCCCACCGCCGACATCAAGCCGGGTAACAACCTGCCGCTGCGCAATATCCCGACCGGTACCACCATCCACAATGTGGAGCTGCGTCCGGGCGGTGGCGCCAAGCTGGCCCGTGCCGCCGGCATGAGCATCCAGCTGCTCGGTAAGGAAGGCCCCTACGCCACGCTGCGTATGCCCTCCGGTGAGATCCGTCGCGTCGACGTGCGCTGCCGCGCCACCGTCGGCGAGGTCGGCAATGCCGAGCAGTCGAACATCAACTGGGGTAAGGCCGGCCGTATGCGCTGGAAGGGTCGCCGCCCCACGGTCCGTGGTGTCGTCATGAACCCGGTCGACCACCCGCATGGTGGTGGTGAAGGCAAGACCTCCGGTGGTCGCCACCCGGTCTCGCCGTGGGGTCAGCCGGAAGGCCGCACCCGCAAGCCCAACCGTCCGAGCGACAAGCTCATCGTCCGCCGTCGCAAGACCGGCAAGAAGCGCTGAAGGAGGAGGTAAGAAATGCCACGCAGCCTCAAGAAGGGCCCGTTCGTCGACGACCACCTCCTCGCGAAGGTGGACGTACAGAACGAAAAGGGCAGCAAGCAGGTCATCAAGACCTGGTCCCGTCGTTCGACCATCATCCCCGATTTCATCGGTCACACCTTCGCCGTCCACGACGGCCGCAAGCATGTGCCGGTGTTCGTCTCGGAGTCCATGGTCGGCCACAAGCTGGGTGAGTTCGCGCCCACCAGGACGTTCAAGAGCCACGTCAAGGAAGACCGGAAGAGCAAGCGGCGATGAGCGAAGCGAAGAGCAAATCAGCGCAGGGCACCACTGAGACTCAGAACCCGACTGCCCACGCGACGGCGAAGCACGTCCGCGTCACCCCGATGAAGGCTCGCCGTGTCGTGGACCTGGTCCGCGGCAAGCGGGTCGAGGACGCACTGGCGATCCTGAAGTTCGCGCCGCAGGCCGCGAGCGAACCGGTCGCCAAGGTCGTCGCCAGCGCCGCGGCCAACGCCGAGAACAACCTCGGCCTGAACCCGGCCACGCTGGTCATCTCGACCGCCTATGTCGACGAGGGCGCGACCATGAAGCGTTTCCAGCCGCGGGCCCAGGGCCGCGCGTTCCGGATTCGTAAGCGCACCAGCCACATCACCATCGAGGTCGAGAGCGTGCCCACTGCCGGTGCTGCTCGCAGCCGCCGGAAGGGAGGGGCAAAGTAAATGGGACAGAAGATCAACCCCCATGGCTTCCGCCTCGGTATCACCACCGACTGGAAGTCGCGTTGGTACGCGGACAAGCAGTACGCGGACTACGTGAAGGAAGACGTCGCCATCCGCAAGCTCCTCGCCACCGGCATGGAGCGGGCGGGCATCTCCAAGGTGGAGATCGAGCGCACCCGTGATCGGGTTCGCGTCGACATCCACACCGCGCGTCCGGGCATCGTCATCGGTCGCCGCGGCGCCGAGGCCGATCGCATTCGCGCCGAACTGGAGAAGCTCACCAAGAAGCAGGTGCAGCTGAACATCCTCGAGGTCAAGAACCCCGAGTCCGATGCCCAGCTCGTCGCCCAGGGCGTGGCCGAGCAGCTGTCCAACCGTGTGGCATTCCGTCGCGCGATGCGTAAGGCCATCCAGTCGGCTATGCGTTCGCCGAACGTCAAGGGCATCCGGGTGCAGTGCTCGGGCCGCCTCGGTGGCGCCGAGATGTCGCGCTCGGAGTTCTACCGCGAGGGTCGCGTCCCGCTGCACACGCTGCGCGCGGATATCGACTACGGCCTCTACGAGGCCAAGACCACGTTCGGTCGCATCGGCGTGAAGGTCTGGATCTACAAGGGTGACATCGTCGGTGGCAAGCGTGAGGTCACGGCCGTGGCCGCGCCCGCGGCCGGTGACCGCCGCGAGCGTCGGGAGCGGCCGAGCCGCCCGCGTCGGTCCGGTTCCGCAGGCACCACCGCGACCAGCACCGAGGCTGGGCGGGCAGGCGCTACCACCGCGGTTGCCGACGCCCCGGCAGAAACACAGGAGGGCTGACGCATGTTGATGCCACGGAAGGTCAAGCACCGGAAGCAGCATCACCCGGGCCGCAGCGGCATGGCCAAGGGCGGCACTTCGGTCGCGTTCGGTGAATACGGCATCCAGGCTCTCGAGCCCGCCTACGTCACCAACCGGCAGATCGAGTCCGCGCGTATCGCGATGACTCGCCACATCAAGCGTGGTGGCAAGATCTGGATCAACATCTACCCGGATCGCCCGCTCACCAAGAAGCCGGCCGAAACCCGCATGGGTTCGGGTAAGGGCTCGCCCGAGTGGTGGATCGCGAACGTCAAGCCGGGACGCGTGATGTTCGAAATGAGTTACCCCAACGAGGAGACCGCTCGTGAGGCCCTGCGCCGCGCGATGCACAAGCTCCCCATGAAGTGCAGGATCGTGACCAGGGAGGAGCAGTTCTGATGGCTACCGGTACACCGGCCGCAGAGCTCCGCGAGCTCAACGAAGAGGAGCTCGTCGCCCGCCTGCGCGAGTCGAAGGAAGAGCTGTTCAATCTGCGCTTCCAGATGGCGACGGGTCAGTTGGACAACAACCGTCGCCTGCGCGTCGTGCGTCACGAGATCGCGCGCATCTACACGGTCATGCGCGAGCGTGAGCTCGGCCTGGCCTCGGCACCCGCTGGTAAGGGAGATGCGGCATGAGTGAACAGGAAAAGCGCGGTACCCGTAAGGTCCGCATCGGCTACGTGGTCTCGGACAAGATGAACAAGACCATCGTGGTCGAGCTGGAAGACCGCACGCGGCACCCGCTCTACGGCAAGATCATTCGCTCCACCACCAAGGTGAAGGCGCATGACGAGAACGAGATCGCCGGCATCGGCGACCGCGTCCAGCTGATGGAGACCCGCCCGCTGTCGGCCACCAAGCACTGGCGGCTGGTCGAGGTCCTGGAGAAGGCCAAGTAAGCCTTTCCCGGCGGAAAAGCAAAGGCCCGCTTCCCATTTGGGAAGCGGGCCTTTTTCATATTCGCGGGTCGAGTGTGGTCGGGATCATCAGCGCGCTGCCGACCACGGGCACACATATGTTTTTACGAGTCAGCACTTCCAGGACTTGACTGCCCGGGGCATAGTCCACGGCCGCGACGAAGGTCCAGCGAATCTGCCGCGCCAGCAATGGGTCGGGAGTGCCCTGCCGTACCAAGGAAACCCGGACCTTTTCCGCCAATAGCTTGGGTATATGGATGATGCCCAGCTGGTTGGTCACCGGCAACATCACATAACCGCCACGTACCTCGGCGGGGAGATGAAACTGTTGGCGGTAGTAGTCCGCCCAATCGACGACGTTCTCGAGTTCCTCGGATTCCACGGCGGCCTTTGTCCCGTTCAGTACTGATGTCCTTTGGTTTACAAGTAGCCTGAGGCCGGATCAGATGTGTGCCCGGAATATCTTTCCGGGATCGTTACCCAGCCGAGTCGGAAGATTGTGTTGTGCGCGGAATGACCCAAAACCTCACCATTGGTGAGCGGGTGTCGTGGTACCGGCGGCGTCGCGGCATGTCCCAAGACGTGCTCGCCGGTCTCGTCGGGCGGACAGACGACTGGATGAGCAAGGTCGAAAACAATCGGATTCCGCTGGACCGCTTGTCGGTCATCCGCCTACTCGCCGACGCACTGGATGTATCCCTGGGGGATCTGATCGGTGATCCGAGTCTGTTGGAATGGAGCGCCGACAGTGGGACTTCGACCATCCCCGCGCTCCGGGCCGCGTTGATGGACTACAGCCATTTGGTGCCCGCGCTGGTGCCACCGGCCGGTGATCCGGACTCGGTTCAACTCCCGGCACTCGAACGGGAGTTGTCTGGTGTCTTCGATGCCTATCAGGGTGCCAGGTTCGGATTTGTCGCGGGTCGATTGCCTGCCCTGTTGTCCGCCGCATTGGCGCTCGCTCAGCGCGATGCCGACGAATCCGGGTATCGGCTGTTGGCGCTGTGCTACCAGGTGGCGGCCTCGGTGTTGACCAAACTCGGTGAAACCGATCTGGCTTGGAACGCCGCCGAGCGCGGTCTCGCGGCGGCTCAGCGAACCGATGACCTCGCGATTGTCGGGTCCCTGATGCGGTCTGTCGCCTTCACGGTGATGTCGACGGGCCGGGTCCAACCCGCTGTCGATCTGGTGGAAGCCGGTGCGGCGTACTTGCAGCCGCATCTGTGTGCGGGCCGGGACGACATGTTGTCGGTGTACGGAACGTTGCTGCTGGTCGGCTCGATGGCAGCCGCGCGCAGCAATCGTCGCGACACCGTGCGTGATTTTCTGGCCGAGGCGGAGTCGGTAGCGACGAAGTTGGGTGGTGATCGGAACTGCCTGTGGACGGCGTTCGGCCCCACCAATGTCGCGATCCATCGGGTCAATACCGCGATGGAACTCGGTGATGTACAGATCGCGCTGCGGTTGGGCCCAGGTCTGGATACCTCCGCCCTCCCCGTGGAGCGCCGGATTCGGCATCAACTCGAGCTGGCGCGCGCATTCAATCTGGCAGGCCGCCAACAGGATTCGGTATCGGCTCTGCTCGGCGCCGAGCAGGCGGCGCCGGAACAAGTTCGCCACCATTACCTCAGCCGACAACTCGTACTCACGTGGATGCGCAATACGCACGGCAGTCCTTCGTTCGTTTTGCAGGCCCTGGCCCAGCGAATGCACATCGTGAGGTGAACCAATGACCGACGAGGACAGTCATTTTGCGCGCGCACGTCTGGCGGCGGGAGCGCTTTTCGTGCGCGGCGACGAGGTTTTTTTGGTGCACAAGACTTACGGCAGTGGTTGGGATATACCCGGCGGTTATGTCGAGCCCGGGGAGTCACCAGGTGCGGCCTGTCGTCGCGAGATTCGCGAAGAACTCGGAATCGACCGTGCGCCAACCCAATTGCTTGTTCACGATTGGGCGCCGAGCGAAACCGACGGCGACAAAATTCTCTATGTTTTCGATTGCGGCGACCTCGGATCCGATGAGCAAGCCATTACCCTCCAGGAGGCCGAACTCGACTGCTGGGCGTGGGTTCCATTGCCAAAACTCGATGACTACCTGATCCCGCGACTGGCCCGCCGACTGCGTCAAGCGCATATGGCGCATTCTGCGAGCCGCACCGCCTACCTGGAACACGGTGAGCCCGCACCGCAGTGACCGGCGTGAACTAGCCTCGAGCGGTGCTCGCGACCGATATCCGGGAGGGCTGGCACGCCGCCGCGATGACCCTCGGCAACGGCATCGGCAGTTCCCTCTGCGGTATAGCCATCGACGCGGGCGGCCTCCAGATCTGAAGAACTGGCGCGAGATCTTCGATGTCGATGACCAGACCTGGGCCGACTTCACGGTGCACATCGTCGACTCGGTCGAGGAACTCGCCGAACGGGTACCGGCGCGCATCTACCGCCAACTCGTCGACACCGAGGCCGGTCCGAAGATCGACGAACTCGACATATGAGACCTATCGGTTCGTTCGGATCTCGAAAGGACTCTCGCACATGTTCGCTCGACTGGGCGCGATTCGTGCTGCTGGGCACTCTGGTGGCACCGTGATCCAGCCGCTGAGTGAACAAGGCCGTCCGCCTCGGCACATCCGACCCAGACGGCTTTTGCCTATCCCGCTCCGGTCGAACTTGTGAGCCAGGATCGCCCGATGGCGCGCCGTCGGGCAGCTGCCTAGAGATTTAGCTGCTGATTGCGTAGGGGCGGCGGACTCGCCGGGCGAATTCCAGGACCTGGGCGATTGCGGTGCGGGACAGGCCGACCTCCGCACCGATGCTGGTGGGCGTCCACGATTGATCGGCGAGCATGAGAATTTCGGCCAACTGCTCCACGGGGATGACCGAAAGGCCGCGACCCGCGATCGCACGGGCGACCGACCACACCTCGAGATCATCGCTCTCCGAACCGAGGTTCTCGGTCAGCAGATTCTCGGCCGAAAGCGATTGCACGACTTCACTGATCACCTCACTGGTCGTGCGACGAGGCGCATCGTCCGCAACAAGCTGCCTTACCTCGGCCTCGGATTCCGCGGTCTGCTCTTCGTGATGGTCTGCGGAGTTGTCGGCGCTCGAAGTGCGGTGCACCTCCACTGCCCGCGTGACTCGTTCGGCCGGAGTCGGTGTCGCGGAACCGCGGGCGGCACGCTGGGGTTCGATGGGGGAGTTTGTGCGCGTGGGGGTTTCCACACGGCTGCTCGACTTCGCTGAATGGGCGGTGTTTGCGGACGTGGGGGTTTCGGTATGAGTGTTCGACGTCGCTGCATGGGCGGTATCGGCAGATGCGTTGGTGCGCGAAGAATTTTCGATACGGCTGCTGGATTTCGCCGGGTGGGGAGCGTCAGCGGGCGTGCCCGTGCGCGCCGCGGCTCGACTCGTGTCGGCGATCGCGTCCGCACCCGCGTCGGCGGTGCCGTCACCTGCTGCGATGATCGCGGTATCGAAGATGCTCAGCTGCGATTGTGCTGCGTCGCGTGTGCCGATGGTCCGCGACTCGGCCACTGCGACAAGAGAAGTCGCGCCCGCATCGCGGGCAACCCGCGCGTCGCGAGCGGAAGCTGCGGTTGTGCCATTGGTCCCGAAGGCGGTCGCACCGGCGATCGTGTGCTCGTCGCGAGGGCTGGCGTCAAGTGCCGCCGCATTCCGGATATCTGTGGCAGGAGAGGTCGCGCCACCGTCCGCAGCGGAGGCGCCGACCATATGTGCGATGCGGGCCGCGCCAGTGGTCTCGGGAGTTGCGATCTCCTCGGAAGTAGTAGCCCCGGATGCGAAACCGAAATCAGCGGCGGCGGTGGTGTGCTCGACGCGAGTGCTGGCGGCACTCGGTGCCTGTTTCCCTGCCTCGTGGCCGCTGGCGGCGATGGTCGCGTGCTGGTCGCGGGTGCTGGCCGCATTCGGTGCAGTCGTCTGGAGCTCGCAGCCAGTGGCATCGAATGGCGCGGGCATTTCGCCATCGGCCGCTGACGCGGTCTGGGGTTCGAAGCCGGTCGCCGCAAAAGCCGAGTGGCCCTCGGCAGCGGTTGCCGACGCAGTCCGGGGCTCCGGCCCGGTGGCGGCGAGGGACGTGCGCTCATCGGCAGTCCTCGACGCGGTCTGGGGCCGGGAGTCTATAGCAGCAAGGGTGGTGCGCTCTTCGGGAGTCGCGGACTTGGTCTGGGAGGCGAATCCGGCGGCAGCTCTGTGCTCGTAGCGGGTGTTGCTGACACTCGGGGTAGCGGTCCGAGGCTCGTGCCCAGCAGTAGCGAGAGACGCGCGCTCATCGGCAGTCCCCGATATGGTCGGGCGCGCGGAGGCGGTGGCGGCTACCGGCGTGTGCCCGTTGTGGGTGTTGGCGGCATTCTGCGCTGCTGCCCTGGGGACGAAGTCCGTGGCCGCAAACACCGTGCGCTCATCGGCAACGATCGTCGATGCGGTCTGGGACTCGTAGCCGCTGGCGGCGGAAGTCATGCGCTCGTCGGCATCGGTTACCGGTGCGGTGTCGGGTTCCAATCCGTTGATGGCAGCAAGCGTGTACCCGACGCGGGTGTTCGTCGGGGCCGACGAGTGCGCGGTGGCATGCGGTGTGCTTGCCCTCATGCTCGCGGTAGCGGGTGTGGTGCGGTGATCGAGGTCGGTGGCGGGAAAGGCGTTCTTGTCGAGGGTGTTCGCGGCGGAGGTAGGAGCTGGCAGTGTGCCGTCGGCGGTGTCGGTAAAAGTTCGTGCGGAGTTACTGATCGGCCGCGGTGCGCGGACGGTGTGACCAGGGCGATAGTCGTCGCTCGGGATTTGTTGGGTGAGACGGCCATTGGTCGAGCGGGTACTCTGCGCGTGGTACACCAGTGTTTCGGTGCAGTCGAGGCGCGAGACGGCGTCGGGTTGGGCTGCGCGCATTGCCGCCTCGGCGACGTGGGTATCCACGTCGACCGGGAAGCGGACGCGGGCTTGGTCGAGGAGGGGGTCGAAACCCTTGGCGGCGATCAGTTCTCGACGGTCGGTGGGTTCGTCGGCGCGGAAGGTATCGATGGGTGCGCCGCGCTCGGTCGTGACCCGCTGCCGGGGCGGTAGATCGGGTTCGTCCTCGATCAGCGCGACACCGTCGATAAGCATGGCGTATCGCGCGGAAACCCAGGCGTGCAACCAGATCACGACGCCGACCATGACCGGGGCGATCGCGTATTCGGCGGCCTGGCCGAAGGATCCGGCGGCCAGATGCGGGCCAGCATTGAGCGCGACGGTCGTGCCGAGGAGCGCGGCCTCGAAGAGGACGACCTTGCCCCGATCGAGTTCGCGGCCCCAGCGGGCGGCCGTCGTCGCGGCGACCATGATGGTGATGATCGGGATCGAGATCATCGCCTCGATCCCATAGCTCAACCAGTACAGCGGATCCGCCATATTTCCGCTGGGCACCAGGTTGTGCTGCACATTCACCCCGGCCCACACCATGCCGAGCACCACGACGGCGATCAGTGCGCGCGAGGACCATTCGGCCCGGCGGTACAGCTGGGCGAGGCGCGCATCCTGATTCGAGACCCGTCGCCGCGCCGCCAGGGCGCGCCGATGCCAGCGCGCGTCCGCATCGTCGGCGCGCGCAATGGCGGCCGTGGTCCGTCGATTGCGCTTCTCGGCCGCGATTTCGTCCTGGACGGCCCGCTTGCGCTGCCCCCGCCGCTGTGTCCGAACCCATTGCGCGAGATCCCGTTCCGCGTCGAGCTCGGCATCCGATAAGGCTTGTACCAGCGCCGCGTCGTCCTGGAGCGGCAACCGCCCCCGCGCGTTCGCGACCCGCTCGGCCAATGCGGCGATCTCCGAACTACCGGCCGACTGTTTGTCGCGCATCGCGAGCCTTCCCAGGAGCAGGTGTCATACCGACGCAGACCTACATGCTCGAACATATGTGTGATCGCACCGAGATTAAACCGCTACCCGCCCGAGGTCAATGCCGCGCACCCCGAAAAATCGAACAGATGCGCGAATCGCGAGCTAGCCGGCTTGCGCGGAATTCGAGTCAGGTGAGGGTGGTGTGCCAGACGACGGCGGCAGCCAACGCGCCCGCTCCGTTGACGGACCAATGCAGGGCGATGGGGGCCAGGAGGCTGCCACTGCGGCGGCGCAGCCAGGTGAAGATGACACCCGCGGCCGCGGTGGCGAGGACGGCGAGCAGGATGCCGATGATCTGGCCGGCTGGGCCGCCGCCGAGGAAGCCGGTCAGGCCGCGGTTGCCGGTGGTCAGGCCGAGTGCGGAGGCGATATGCCAGAGGCCGAAGAGCAGCGAGCCCGCCGCGAAGACACCGCGGGCGCCGTAGACGCGGTCGAGCGTGCCGTGCAGGACGCCGCGGAAGGCCAGCTCCTCCGGAATCGCGGTCTGCAGCGGGATGACGATCATCGACGCGATGAGCGCGCCGGAGATGGTGGCATAGCGGTCGGCGAGGAAGAACGGCCGGGTCATCGGCAGCAGCGCCCCGATCGCGACCACCGTGAGCACCAGGCCGACGGCGCCGAGGGCGTAGAGCGTGCCGCGCCGCCAGTGACGGGGTGAGAGTCCGAGCTCGGACCAGCCGAGTCCGCGGCGGCGCATGAGCGCGAGCAGTACGACGGCGGCGATGGGAACGGTGAGGATGCTCGCCCATGCGGTGGTGAAGTGGGCGATCAGATTTGTGCCGGCCAGGACTGTCACCACAACGGCCACGTCCAGATAGGCGTGCAGTTTGTGGCGGGGCGGTGCCGCTTCGTCGAGGTCCTGTTGAAGCATCCGGCCCAGTGTACGTATGTCCGCGACTGGCGCCAGGGGGCCGGCTTAGAAGTGCTGCGTCATCAACATGGTCCTACCCGTATTCGCGGAACATACCGCCGGCGTTATCGCCGCCCTTGCCACCCCTGCGTATCCGCCCATGCCTGCAGCGTCCGGGCACTGTCGAACCGGCGCGGCCTGCCGCTGATCGGATCGGTGAATTCGAGTGACGTGGCCAGCAATTGCAATGGCCGAGTGAAATCGTCCACAGGTTTGTCGGTGAGCACCGGATAGAAGTCGTCGCCGAGGATGGGAATGCCGAGCCCGTTCATATGGAGCCGCAACTGATGGGTGCGTCCGGTCAGCGGCCGCAGCCGGTAGCGGCCTAGGCCGTCGCGCTGCTCGAGCAATTCGATCCAGGTCTCCGCATTGGGCTCGCCCGCCACCTCCTGTGCGGCGAGCACCTGCTTTTCCTTGATGATCCGGCTGCGCACCGTACGCGGCAGCGTCAGCTCTGGATCGAAGGGGGCGATGGCCTCATACTCTTTGCGCACCGTACGCCGGTGGAACATAGTCTGATAGGCCCCGCGCCGGGCTGGATTGATGACGAAAAGCACCAGCCCCGCCGTGACGCGGTCGAGTCGGTGCGCCGGAATCAGATCGGGTAGGTCGAGTTCGCGGCGCAGCCGCACCAGCGCCGTCTGCAGGATGTGCTGGCCCCGCGGAATCGTTGCCAGGAAATGCGGCTTGTCTACCACGAGCAGATCGTCGTCGCGGTAAACGACCGGGATATCGAACGGCACTACGGTCTCATCGGGTAGGTCGCGATGAAACCAGACCGCACCGCCCGGCACATAGGGCGCGTCCGGCGCGATCGGACCGGATAGGTCGACGATCCCGCCCGCGTCCAGCAATTCATCGATCCGCGCGGCGGGCACGCGAGGCAGCCGTGCCACCAGATGGTCCCGAATGGTCGCCCATTCGCCCTGCTCCGGTAGGCGGAGCCGGGCCGGGTCCAGGCCGTGCCGCTTGGGCAACGGCGGCTGCTGCCTCCTTCTCATTACCGACGACCATAGTCGGCGACGAGTCCGCAGCTCACGGCCGGGCCGGGCGCATAAACCGCGCAGCCCGGTCCGGTGTGATGCGCGCAGTGTGTTCGCGCCAGCGCCGATCCCGCGCACACGATTGCGCAGTCGTGCCACGGATGGTCGCGGCTCGCCGCGTTCGTCCAGCACCATTCGCCGGGACTCGGCCAGCGTCTGTCTGGCGCGGCGGCGGACATTGCAGCGGTCGACGCTGCAATGCTGGTGCACCGGCATCGCCCGGTGCACCTGTTGCTCGGTCGAGGATCCGGGCTCACGTCCACGCGCACGCTCCGACCACTCGAACCAGTGCCCGCGCCGGGCAGCCAGCGGTCAGTGCGCGCACGCGCAGGACCTTCGCGGACTACTTCCAATAGGCGCGTGACTTGACGGCGGTTTTCGGCAGCCCGTGGGTGGTCCCGAGCGCCTTGGCGATCGACCGCGTGGTGCGGCCGTCACACGCGACCCAGGCGAAAGCGTCCTTCGGGCACTCGATTTCATCGGCCTGTTCACGCAGCAGTCGGCCGTTGTCGATCCGCTGCACCCATTTCACCTGGTGGTGCGGCTTATTGCGGACCGGGAGCCCGGTGTCGGATTCGTATTGCCATTCCAGCCAGACCCGGGCCGGCACATCGCCGATCGCGTCGAGCAGCGAATTGATGGCGGGCAGCGACGCGGTATCCCCGAAGATGACGAACTCGCTCGGGAGTGGTTCGGGTAGCCGGAAATCCGAGCCCAGCACGGACACGTCGATCTGGTCCCCGACGGCCGCCTTTTGCGCCCACATCGAGGCGGGACCGTGGTGCACCGCGAATTCGATGGAGAATATGTTCGCGTCCGGATCGGGGTCGACGAGCGTGTAGCCCCGCTGGTGTTGGCGCTCACCTTTCGGAATCCACAGCCGTACCCATTGCGTCGGATGTACCGGATGATCCGCGAGCAGTCCGCCCGCATCGAATCCGAGCCGCAGGTACTTATCGCTGATGTACTCGGTCGAGGTCACCGTGAGCCGGTAGTCCTCGGCGCGCCATGCCTTCAGCATCAACCCTTCGAAACCTCTACCCATGTAAATGAGGTTAGCCTAAGCATACATTTATGTCGTGGGCGTGTCTGGATGAAGCGAGTTCGAATGGGCGCGTGGCCCCCAGGCAAGTGTGCTACCTCGGGGCCAACTCGCATGTGGCGCAGGCGATTACAGGTCGCAGGGCAGCATCGCGACGCTCGCGATGGTGCATTCGGCTTCGCGGGTCAGCTTCCAGGTGTCGTCGATCCGCTTCCAGGACAGGTCGAAGTACCAGGGGTCCCAGCCGTCGATGGCGGTGGTCAGCTGGGCGGTGAGCAGATCGCCGGAAACATCGACCGGACCGAGGACGTCCCAGCGGAAGCTCGGCGGGGCCGAGGCCATGGCGCCGCCGAGCTGGTCGACCAGGCCGAGACCGGCCTCGCCCGCCTCGAGTTCGGTCGCGCGGGCGGCGCGCGCAGCGCTGGTGTTCAACACCAGTAGCAGTTTGGCCTTCAACTCGCCGAGGCCGGGAGAGGTGGTCCGCATCGGCGCGCCGATGGGTGCGGCGGTGGCTGGGGCGACGGTGGCCACGGTGCCGAATGCGCCGAGCACGACGGCCGCGGTGAGTGCGAACGCCGTGGTGGCAAGGCGTGTCACCGGCCTGTTTCCGGTGTTGAGCATCGGTTCGTCCAATCGTTCGTATGCCGGGAGTGTGCCGGTCCAGGGAGTGGCACTGCAGTGCAATATAAGGTAAGCCTATGCAAAGCTGATAGTCGGGAGTTCGGCGACGCCCTGGTTGCCGCCCCAGATCGAACGCAGGAGAACCGTGGACACACTATTGGTGGTCGGAGCAGGGCCGAAAGCCCTTGCGGTGGCGGCAAAAGCCCACGTCCTGCGGAAATTGGGGTTGGCGGCGCCGCGCGTGATCGTGGTCGAGGCACATGCCGTCGGCGGCAATTGGCTGCCGAGCGGCGGCTGGACCGATGGGCGGCACCGACTCGGAACCAGCCCGGAGAAGGACATCGGCTTCCCGTATCACTCGACCTGGGCGCGCGGGCACAACCGGGCCATCGACGAGGCGATGCTGGCCTACAGCTGGACCTCGTTCCTGGTCGAGCACGGCACCTACGCCGAATGGATCGAGCGCGGCCGCCCCAGTCCACAGCACCATGTCTGGGCCAAATATCTGCAGTGGGTGGCCCGCGCGATCGATCTCGAACTTGTCCTCGGGACGGTGGATTCGGTCGCCGCCGCGGCCGACGGCTGGCTGGTCTCGGTAACCGACGCCGCCGCTGGCGACCGCCTGCCGGTCGCTCGGAACAACACCGCCGTGACCACCCGAATCGACACGGACGCACTGATGATCACCGGACCCGGCCACAGCCGTCGGTCCCTGGCCGAACATCCCCGGGTGCTCAGCGTCGCCGAATTCTGGGAGCTGGCAGGCCGACGCGCGCTACCGGTTTCCTCGCGAGTCGCGGTGATCGGCGGCGGCGAAACCGCTGGTTCGGCGTTGGACGAGTTGGTCCGCCACGACATGTTGACCATCTCGGTGATCACACCCAAGGCCACCATCTACACCCGCGGCGAGAGTTATTTCGAGAATGCGCTTTTCAGCGATCCGACCAAATGGAACGCGCTGAGCATGGACGAGCGCCGTGATGTCATCCGGCGCACCGACCGGGGCGTGTTCTCGGTTCGCGTGCAAGAAAGCGTGATCGGCGACAACCGCGTGCACCATCTGCAGGGGCGGGTCGTGCGGGTCGCCGACCAGGGCGACGGCGTAGCGCTGACACTGCGCAACGACCGCCGCCCGGATCAGGTGCACAACTTCGATCTGGTGGTCGACGCGACCGGCGGTCAACCGCTGTGGTTCCTGGAACTCTTCGATTCCGATGCCCTCGATCTGCTCGAACTCGCCGTCGGCGGACCGCTGACCCAGGCCAGGCTGGAGGCCGCGATCGGCTACGACCTGGCGGTCGACGGACTGGGCGCGAAGCTCTTTCTGCCGCATATGGCCGCCATGGCCCAAGGTCCCGGATTCCCGAATCTCAGCTGCCTAGGCGAGCTTTCGGATCGGGTATTGCGCACGGTCCCGGTGCGTCAGGTCGTCGGTGCGCGGCGGGGTGCGCCCGCTCGACTGGGCTGACTCGCCCCCGTTATCTTCCCGAATTCAGCTACGTGAGGTTTTATGCGCATCGTGTTGTTCGGCTTCCAGACCTGGGGCCGAAAAACCCTACAGGCCCTGATCGATTCGGAGCATGAGGTCGTGCTCGCGCTCACCCATCCGGCCAGTGTGGACGCCTACAAGGGGATCTGGTCGGATTCGGTCGAGGATCTCGCCCGCGAACACGGCATCCCGGTGCATCTGACCGAACGGGCCGATGCCGAAACCATCGACCTGGTGCAGCGGGCCGAACCGGATGTCATCGTGGTGAACAGCTGGTACACGTGGATGCCCGCCGAGCTCTACAACGTGCCCCGGCACGGCACCTTGAACCTGCACGATTCGCTGCTGCCCAAGTTCACCGGCTTCTCCCCGGCGCTGTGGGCGCTGATCAGTGGCGAGTCCGAGACCGGCCTGACGGTGCATCGGATGGACGAGGGTCTGGACACCGGTGACATCCTGGTGCAGCGCGCATTGCCCATCGGCCCCACCGATACGGGTACCGAATTGGTATTGCGCGCTATGGAACTCATCCCCGGCGCGCTGCAGCAGGCGCTGCACGCCCTGGAATCCGGTACCGCGCAATGGAAGCCGCAGCGCACATCCGAACGGACCTACTTTCACAAGCGTTCCGAACGCGACAGCCGCATCGACTGGACCTGGCCCGCCGTCGATCTGGAGCGTTTCGTGCGCGCGCTGTCCGAGCCGTATCCGCGCGCGTTCACCTACTACCGCGGGGAGCGGATCGAGGTGCTCGCGGCGGCGGTGTCGCAGGCGCGCTACGGCGGCACGCCGGGTCGGGTGATCGTGCAAGAGGGCGGCGGCGCGGTGGTGTGTGGTCCGGAGGCATATCGCGGGCGCAATCGCGGCTTGGTGCTCACCCGGATCCGGACCGCGGATGGTGCCGAACACGCGGCTGCGGAATTCTTCACGCGCGGTGGCTATCTCACCGATCAATGAGGCGGCGGCGGGCGGGGGTAGTCGCCCCGTCAGTAGACTTATTAGGGTAGGCTACGCTAATATCGAGCGACCGTTCAGAAGAAATCAGATCAGTGCAGCGAGCCGGGGGTTGTTGTACGCCGCCGATTGCATGACGCTCCCCTGGCGCGACCATCGCGCCAGGGGGAGTCCGGCGGAAGCGCAGGAGTCAAGAAATGCCAGCAAATCTCGGATGGATCCGGCAATTCCACCAGCCCCGCTCCGCCCAATGCCCGCCATTGTTGATCTGCCCGCACGCGGGTAGCGGCGCGTCCGCCTATCGCGCGTTCTCCAAGGCGCTCAGCGAACACTTCGATGTGCTGATCTTCCAGTACCCCGGTCGCCAGGACCGGGCCCGCGAAGCGGCACTCGCCACCCTGCCCGAACTCGCTGCCGGTGCGTTCGCGGAATTCCATAACTCCGAACACAATCGCGGTCTGCCGCTGACCGTCTTCGGCCACAGCATGGGCGCGATGGTGGCCTTCGAACTGGTTCGCAAGGCCGAGACAGCCGGACTCGAGGTGCGGCTGCTCGCACCGTCCGCCGCGGTCTCACCCGGCCGCGCGGTCGATCTGCCGCCGCATCCGACCGAGGACGAGCAGATCCTGGACCACCTCGGCGCACTGGAGGGCACCGGCGCGGATGTGCTCGGCAGCCGCGAGGTCATGCGGATGGCGCTGCCGGTGGTGAAGGCCGACTGCCGGGCCTTCGATGCCTATACCTGCCCGGTGGATGTCCAGGTGCGGGCCAGGATTCACGTGCTCGGCGGCGCCGAGGACCACATCGTCACGCCGCGTGAGCTGTACGGCTGGTCCAACCACAGCGCCCAAGACACCGACGTCACCATCTTCGACGGCGGGCATTTCTATCTGAACGGCAATGCCGCCGGCATCGCGGAATTGCTGGCGCCCGAACTGGAACTCCTCGGATGAGTTCCGACATGGATCCGATCGTCATCTCCGGTATGGCCGTCGAGGCGCCGGGCGGTATCGATACGCTGCCCGACTTCTGGTCGGCGCTGGCGCAAGCACGCGAACTCATCGGACGGCTTCCGCGCAATCGGGAATGGCCGATCGAGGAATTGCTTTCGCTGCACCGCACCGAAGGGTGGAGCCGGGTCGCCGATGCCGGTGGTTTCCTGTCGGAGGCCACCGAATTCGATCCGATGTTCTTCGGTATCACCCCGCGCGAGGCGATTTCCATGGATCCGCAGCAGCGGGTCGCGATGCGAGTGGCCTGGCGGGCGCTGGAGAACGCGGGCATCAATCCGGGCGCACTGGATGGCGCCGAGGTCGGTTGCTTCATGGGCGCGTCCAGCAATGAATACGGGCCGCAGTCGGGTGTGGTCACCGAGTACTCCGGATATCGGGCCACCGGGACGGCACTCGGCGCGGTGGCGGGTCGGATTTCGCACAGTCTGGGACTGATCGGGCCGTCGCTGACCACCGATACCGCGTGCGCGTCGTCACTGACCGCTTTGCATTTGGCCGCGCATGCCGTGCGTGCCGGTGAATGCGAGTGGGCGCTGGCCGGTGGCGTGTGCGTCATGGGTTCGCCCGCAGCATTTTTCGAATTCTCCAAAAACAACGCACTCGCCGTCGACGGACACTGTCGCTCCTATGCCGCCGACGCCACCGGCACGCTGTGGGGTGAGGGCGCCGGGGTGGTCGTCGTCGAACCCGAGTCGCGCGCACGCGAACTCGGTCACCGGATCTACGGACGCCTGCTCGCCACCCGGGTCAACCACAATGGCAAGGGTGCACCGCTGGCGGTGCCCAGCGCGACGGCACAGCAGCGGCTGATCGAGAAAACCTTGGCAGCGGCCGGAATTCGACCGGATGACATCGGCCTGATCGAGGGCCACGGCACCGGAACACCGGTCGGCGATCCACTCGAGCTGACCGCCCTCGCCCGGTCCTACGGCGGCGTCGACCGTGGTACCGACGGTCCGCGACTCGGTTCGGTGAAGTCGAATATGGGCCACGCACAGGCCGCTTCGGGGGTGCTCGGCCTGATCAAGGTGCTGCTGAGCGGTGCGAATGGTCAGATCGCGGCGAGCCTCTACGCGGACAACCCGACCACCGAGGTGGATTGGGCGGCCACCAGCCTGCGGTTGGCCACGACACTCGAACCCTGGGAAGCGATCGACGGCGTTCGCTATGGCGCCGTCTCCGCATTCGGCATCGCCGGCACCAATGCGCACGCGATCTTGGCCATGCCGGTGCTGGAGGATATCGATGCCTGATTACCGACTACCGGACGGAACCGTCCCGGTACTGCTGTCCTGCGACACCGCCGACGGGCTGCGCGGTGAGGCGGCCGCGATCCTGGGATATCTGCGGCGCCATCCTGACGTCACTGCGGATCGTGTGGCGGACATGCTGTTTCGCACGCGGGTGGCGCGTCGGCGGCGGGCGCTGGCGATGGTCGACCACCGCGACGGACTGCTCGATGCGTTGCGCGCGATCATCGCCGGTGCCGAGCATCCGGCGGTCGTGGTGACCGATGGTGTCGCCGGCGCGCGCGGCATCGGATTCGTCTTCCCCGGACAGGGCAGTCAGCGGCCCGGCATGGGCAAACTCTTCTACGACATGTCCCCGACCTTCCGTCGCGCGGTCGATGACTGCATCGCGATCTTCGAGGAGCGCTTCGGCCACCGGGAGCCGCTGCATTATCTACTCGGCGACGAAGGACAGTTCGAGGATCGCCTGCAGGTGCTCCAGCCTGCGCTGATGTTCCAGATGTACGCCTTCGCCGCCATGTGGCGCGCGGCGGGAGTCGAACCCGTCGCGACCATCGGACACAGCCAGGGCGAATTGGCCGCCAGTGCGGTATCGGGAATCATGACGCTGCGGGATTCGCTGCTCGCGGTGACGCATCGGGCACTGGTCGTCGATCAGCTGTCGCCGCGCGGCTATTCGATGGCGGTGCTCGGCATGGACCGCGACCGGTGTGAGGCGCTATTGGCCAGACACTCCGGCTGGGCCGAGCTGTCGGTGGTCAATTCGCCACACATCCTGGCCATTTCGGGTGACCGCGAGACCATCGTCGACATGGTGGCGACCGCGGCCGCACGCGGTCGGTTCGCCAAGGAGATCCGCGTCGGGTATCCGGCGCACACGTCGCTGGTCAGCGAGTATCGGGCCGATCTGGAAACGGTGCTCGGTGACGAAATGAGCAGTCCGAATTTCATCGCGACCGAAATCCCTTGCTACGGCGCCACCCTCGGCACCACCATCACGCCCGACCTGCGGCACGACCAGTACTGGTATTGGAATCTGCGCAACCGTGTCCGCTTCGATCGGGCGATCACGGCCGCTACCGCTGATGTCGACACCTTCGTCGAGATGTCGGAACATCCCATGCTGCAGTTGGCCATTCAGGAGAACCTCAGCACGGTGGGTTCGGATTCGGCCCGGTCGCGGCCGGAGTTCCGGGTGATCGGCACCTCGCTGCGCACCGCCGCGGGGCTCGGCGAGTTCACCCGCAATCTGGCGACCGTCGCGGTACACGACCTGAACTATCGCTGGGATGCGCTGCGCATCGAATCCGGTTCGGACACAGTGCGTTTGCCGCTGCGAGACTTTCCCAACACCGTCCTGAATCCACAGCGACTGTGGGCCTCCTACCGGACGCCGGCGAATATGACGCTGGCCGCCCCCGAGCACACCGCGACCCGGCTTGCCGAGCACTGGGTGCGGCTCGAGCGTCGTTCGCTGGTTTCGCCGCGCACCATGCTCGTCGTCGACCACACCGGACAGTGCGCCGACCTCGCGGCGGCGCTGTGCACCGCGGCGCACAACCACGGTGGCGGTGCGGCCGTGTACGATCCCGACCGGCCCACCGACACCGCCGACTACGACACGGTAGTCGTGCTGCTGCCGGAGTTGCCAGAGCTGGACGGTCCCGCCGCCGTCGCGGAGCTGGCGCGGTTCTATGACGCCCGCTGGCTGCCCGCGCTCGACGCCACGGTCACCGACTGCTGGCTGGTGACCGTGGGCGGCGAGACCGCGGTCGCCGACGATCCGGCACCGCATCTGTTCCACGGCGCGGTCTCCGCCGGATTCCGCTGCATCGGACTGGAAAATATCGGCACCGCCTTCCGGCACCTGGACCTCGGTTTCGCCGATGCGGGGCAGGCCACGACGATCGTGCGCGCACTGCACGCCAAGGACGAACCGCAGCTGGCACTGCGCGCGGGCAGGCTCTATGCCAAGCGGCTCGAGGTGGAAACCGGACCGGCTCTCGGCGTTGCGGATGATGCGGAGCTCGAGCACGTCGTCATCGTCGGTGGGACCGGCACCCTCGGACTGAAGTTCGCCGAGTACTTCGCCGGTCGGGGTGCGCGACGGATCACGCTGATCGGCCGATCCGGCGAAACCGATACCGTCGCAGGACGTTTGCGTATCGTTCGACAGATCGGCACCGCCGAGGTCGCGGTGGTCGCCTGTGACGTCAGCGACGAATCCAGCGTGCGTGAGCTCGCCGCGGCCTTGGTCGACACACCGGCGACCATGTTGGTACACGCCGCGGTGAACTATGTGCGCGCCGAACTCGCCGAGGTAAGCACCGAGAAGCTGTTCGAGATCGCGGCATCGAAGATCATCGGTACCGACCATCTGCTGCGACTGCTGCCACTGGCCGCGGACGTCCGGATCGTCATCTGCTCCTCCGCGGCGGCCACCTTCGGTGGTCGGGGACAGATTCTCTACGCCACCGTCAACCGCATGCTCGATGTACTGGCCGTGCGCCTGCGCGCGGCGGGCACGAATGCCGTTGCGATGCAATGGGGTATCTGGGACCTCGAGGGTCCGTTGCACGCGGTCGGCGTGGACCGGATCGCCGCCGCGGGCGGCCGATCCATGGACCCACGCGACGCACTCACCCGCGGTTTCACCGAGTTCGCCGAAATCGGACGGCCCGGCAATCGCATTGTGATGGCCGCCGATTGGTCGCAGTTGAACGACATCATCTCGGCAGTCGGCTGGGGTCCGCTGCTCGCCGATGTGCTCGCGCAACTGGACTCCGCGCCGCCGCAGGCCGAGCCTGCCGTCGCCGCTGCCGCCGTCGTGGTTGTGCCGGAGGCGGTCGTGCCGCCCACCGGTTCACTGTCGGATCAGGTGCGCGTCGAACTGGGCAAGGTGATGGGCGCCGATGGGCTCGAGGCCATCGACAGCTCGGTGCCGTTGGTGGCGCTCGGTCTGGATTCGCTGCAGGCATTGGACTTGCGCAAGCGGGTGCAGGCCGAACTGAACCGCGATCTTCCGGTGGCGGCCATTCTGGGCGGTGCGTCGCTGGACGACGTCGTGCGTCTGCTGGCCAGCAACGTCTAGGCGAGGGATCTTGATGTCGAACAACGAACCGGCGGGCATGCTGGACCGCCGAAAGGCGCTGCTGCGCAAGCGTTTGGCCGAAACCGGTCTGACCGATCCGACTGCCGCGCCGATGCGAATATCGAAACCCGGTGCATGTCACCCGCTTTCGGCCGGACAGCGGCGCATGTGGTTTCTGCAGACCCGCGACCCAGAGGACACCACCCTCAATATCTGTGTGGCTTATCGGCTCACGGGTGGGCTCGACGAGGCGCGGCTGCGCGATGCGGTCGCGGCAGTGGTCGACCGGCACGACATTCTGCGTACCACCTACGGGCTCGACGATAACGGCGAGCCGTACCAGATCGTCCGGACGGATCTCGAACTGTCTTGGCAGACACACGATCTGACCGAACTGCCGCAAGCCCGGCGCGCGCGCAGGCTGGAAGTGCTGGCCCGCCGGGAATTCGGCCGGCCGTTCGATCTCGCGGCCGAATCGCCGCTGCGCATCAGCCTGGTGCGCACCGGTGCCGACGAATTCGCCCTGCTGCTGGTCGCACATCACATCGGCTGGGACGACGACTCGTGGGCAGTCTTGTTCACCGAGCTCAATGCCGCCTACCGCGCCGAGCCGGTCCGGATGGGCCGTGCGCAGTACGTCGATGTCGCGGTCTTCGGCGCGAACACCGCCGACAATGACGGCGCCGATATCGACTACTGGCGCGCGACCCTGCGCCCACTGCCGCAATCGCTGGAACTCCCCGGTCCGGCCGCGGTCGCCGCGGTCGCGGCCAAGCAATCCGATCGGTGCACCGTAGCGCTGCCCGCGGAGCTCGTCGGCCGGGTGGCGGCCTTCGCCCGTGCGCACGACGCCACCCCGTTCATGGTGTGGCTCGCCGCCTACCACGCGGTGATCCATCGCTACACCGCGGCAACGGATTTCCTGGTATCGGTCCCGGTGACCGTGCGTCCCGACGCCGTCGCCGAATCGTTGATCGGCTACTTCGGCAATACGCTGCTGCTGCGCGCCACCATCGATGCCGCGGACACCTTCGCCCGCTGCACCGAAACCGTCCGCGATGCCTGTGTCGGTGCCTTCGCGCACCAGAGTGTCGGTATCGATCGCGTTGTGCGCGAGGCGAATCCGGATCGCGTCGGCGGCCGGGACGGGTTGGAGCAGCTGGTCCGACTCGGCTTCGGGGTGCGCCGCAGCGTACAGGGATTCGACCTCGCCGGTGTCGAGGCGACGCTGCTGGATCTCGGCAGTGCCGTGGCGCAGATTCCATTGGGACTGACCGTCGTCACCGAAGCCGATGGCACGTACCTGGAAGCCGAGTACCGGATCGCCGATCTGGACCGCACCCTGGTGGAACAGCTACTCGACCACTATGTGCGACTGCTGGACAGCGCGCTCGCGAAACCCGACCGCAGGCTCGGTGATATCGACATGCTCGGCGCGGCCGATCGAGCCGCGATCCTCGCGCGCTCGCGTGGCCCGATTGCCGAGGCCGCGCCGACCACCATGGTCGCGCTGTTCGAAAACCGGGTCGCGGCCACGCCCGACGCGCTCGCCATCGTCGCCGCCGCCGAACACGGTCCGGCCCAGGCCGAACTCAGCTACGCCGAACTGAACTGTCGCGCCAATCGTCTGGCGCACTGGCTGATCGGACAGGGACTCGGCACCGAAGACCTTGTCGGGCTGCGGCTGTCCAATTCGGTGGAGTTCGTGGTCGCGGTGCTGGGTGTGCTCAAATCCGGTGCGGCCTATCTACCCATCGATCCGGCTTACCCGCAGGATCGCATCGACTACCTGGTCGAGGATGCCGCGCCCCGGCTGGTGCTCGGCCGCGGCGAACTGGCGGCCGCCGAATCCGCGGCCATCGGACTGCCCGACACCGACCCTGGCGACACCGATCGCGTGCGGCCGCTACTGTCCGGACATCTCGCGTACGTCATCTACACCTCCGGGTCCACCGGAAAGCCCAAGGGCGTCGCGGTATCCCATGCCGCGATCGCCGAACATCTCGCGAGCTTCGTCGCGGAATGGAGTATGACCGCCGAAGATCGGCTGCTGCAGTCCTCTTCGGTGAGCTTCGATGCCTCACTGCTCGATATCTTCGTGACGCTCACGCTCGGCGCCCGCCTGGTCATCCCGAAACCCGACGCCTTCCGTGATATCCCCTATGTGGCCGAGTTGATCGCCCGCTGCGGTGTCACCGTGCTGCATATGGTGCCGTCGATGTTGCGCACCTTCCTGCTGTTGCCGGAGGTGAGCCAATGGCGTGCGCTGCGGCATGTTCCGGTGGGTGGTGAGGCGCTGCCCGGCGAAGTGGCCGATAGGTTCGCCGGTGTTCTCGATGCCGAACTGCGCAATCACTACGGTCCGACCGAAGCCGTGGTGTGCGCCACGCATATGAATGTGGAGGGCCCGCAGGGCACGCGGATCGTGCCGATCGGGGTGCCGAATCAGAACGTCACGGTGTACTTGCTCGATGCGGCGCTACAACTGGTGCCATCGGGTGTGGTCGGTGAGATCTATTTGGGTGGAGCGCAATTGGCGCGTGGATACCTGAATCGGCGCGGCCTCACAGCCGAGCGGTTCGTCGCCGATCCGTTCGTGCCGGGCGCTCGGCTGTATCGGACCGGAGATCTCGCGCGGCGCAATGCCAATGGTGAGATCGAATTCGTCGGCCGCGCCGATGAGCAGGTCAAGGTGCGCGGCTTCCGGATCGAACTCGGTGAGGTCGAGGCGGCGATCGCGTCCCATCCGGGTGTCGGACACTGTGTTGTCATCGCGGTAGCGGATGCGGCCGTCGGCGCGATGCTGGCAGCGTATGTGGTTGCCGCCAATGGCTTTTCGGAATCGAGGCTCGATATCGACGAGGTCCGCGGGCATGCCGCCGCGACGCTGCCGGATTACATGGTGCCCAGCGCCTTCGCGGTGATCGACGAGATCCCGTTGACCGTGCACGGCAAACTCGACCGTGGCGCGCTGCCGGATCCGGAACGCGCCACCGCTCACCGCTACCGGGAGCCGAGCACCGCCACCGAAATCCGGCTCGCCGGGCTGTTCGCGCAGATCTTCGGCCGCGAGCAGATCGGCGCGGACGATTCGTTCTTCGAACTCGGCGGGCACTCGCTGTTGGCCACCCGCCTGGTCGTGCGGATTCGCAGCGAATTCGGCGTCGAGATCGATGTGCGCGCACCGTTCGATACCCCGACTGTCGCGGGACTTGCGGCGCTGATCGAGGCCACACCGGCGCGTGTCACGCCCGCCGTGTCAGCGTTGCTGAAATATGCTCGGCCCCAGCGTATTCCGCTGTCCTACTCCCAGCTCGCGCTGTGGTTCCAGTGCAAGATGGAGGGACCGAGCGCGATCGGCAATATTCCCTTCGCGGTGCGGGTCGACGGTCCGCTGGATCTCGAGGCGCTGACTAGCGCGCTCACCGATATCGTTGCCCGGCACGAGGTACTGCGCACCGTTTTCCCAGACAACGGCGGCGTGCCATATCAATCGGTGCTGCCCGCGGGGCCGATCGAGGTGCCGGTGACGGAACTGAACGATCCGCGGCGGCTGCGCGCCGAACTTGCCGCGGCCGGTGACCACTGCTTCGCGGTCGATAGCGAACTGCTGATCCGGCCGCGAATCTTCGTGCTGGACAGCAAGTCCCACGTGCTGTCGCTGCTGGTGCACCATCTGGTGGCCGACCACTGGTCGTTCCGGACGATTCTGGACGATCTCGCCACCGCCTATCGTGCGCGGACCGAAGGCATTGCTCCGGACTGGAAACCGCTGCAGGTGCAGTACGCCGACTATGCGCTGTGGCAGCGTGAGGTGCTCGATTCACGCGGGACGCAGATGGATTACTGGCGTGCGGCACTCGCCGGTCTGCCGGACGAGATCAATGTCGCCCTGGACCGGCCACGCCCCGCCATCCTCGGTAAGAGCGGACATGTGGTGCGGTTCGCGGTGCCCGCCGCATTGCGCGCCACGTTGAAGGCGCTCGCCGAGGCCAGCGGCGGCAGCGAGTTCATGGTCTATCAGGCCGCGGTCGTGACGCTGCTGCACAAACTCGGTGCGGGTGTGGATATTCCGCTCGGCACCCCGATCGCGGGCCGGGCCGATCCGGCCACCGCCGAAATGGTCGGTCTGCTCGCCCATATGGTGGTGCTGCGCGTCGACCTGTCCGGTGATCCGACGCTGCGGACCGTGCTGGAGCGCTCCCGCGATACCGCGCTCGGCGCGTACAGCAACCAGGACATTCCAATGGAACGCCTGGTAGAGGCACTGAATCCGGTTCGCTCCCGAGCCAGGAACCCACTGTTCCAGGCCATGATGCATTTCCGGGAAGAAGACTGGGGCAGTGCGGGTCGGGGTTTGGACGCGCACACCGCACTGGCGGTGCTGCCCTTGGATTTCGACACCTCGCTGCTGGACCTCAGCATCAATTTCTTCGCGGGCTCCGATGGTGGTTTCGAGGCCAGCGTCATCGTCAATGCCGATCTCTACGAGCCTGCTACCGCAGCGCTGTTCGCGCAGCGCATACTTCGCGTACTGACCGCGTTCGCCGAAACCCCCGACAGCGCGGTCGGTGAACTCGACATCATGCCCGCCACCGAGCGCCAGCGCGTCCTCGGCGAATGGGCCACCGGGGCGGAGCTGTCCTGGACGCCCGGGATTGCTGAGCTGATGCGGCGTGGTCGCGGTGTCCCGGCCGATCGGATCGCCCTGCGCTGCGGTGCCGAAGCACTCACCTATGGTGAGCTCTTCGACCAGCTCGATCGCGGGGGAGCCGATGGCACCGAGGCGGTGCGAAGGCTCGCCGCAGTGGACGCGGCGGCGAACGCCATCGAGGTTTCGCTCGATGCTGGGCGGACCTGCGTGCTCGGCCGCGAGGCAATCGCGGCTGCCGTAGCCGATCGAAGGGCTATTGCCGCCGATCGCTGCGGTGAATCACCCGACCGGGCAACGGGTTCGGCGGATGTGCGGCTGCTCGCGGCATCCTGGTCGGGATCCGAGGTCGAGATCGAATTGCTGGCCGCACTGGCCGACGGGGCGACGCTGATCCTCGCCACCGAACAGCAACGCGACGATCCCGCCGCACTGGTCGAACTGATCGCCGCGCATTCGGTCACGCATGTGGTGGCGGCTCCCGGCGCGCTGTCACGGTTCGTGCAGACCGGCGTCTCCGTGCTGCCGTCGGTGCGCAGCTGGGAGGTCATCGGAACCGACTGGCCCGCAGCGCTTCCCGATGTGCTCCCCGCGCTCGCGGCCGGTTCGGTCGCCACCTTCGACCTCCGGATTCCGGAGTACGCGGGTGCGGTGGCGCGCGGTGCGGTCGATGGCAGTGGCCGTGCGCGGCCCATTCCGGGCGCACGGGTGTTGGTGCTGGACGAGGCCCTGCGACCGGTCGCGCCCGGCGTCGACGGTGATGTGTATGTCGGCGGTGTCGGACTGGCCGATGGGGTCGAGGACGCGTTCATCGGCGATCCGTACCTGCCGGGAGCCCGGCTGTTGCGCACAGACCAGCGGGCGCATTGGGATATCGCCGGGCGACTCGCCTTCGCCACCGTGTCCCAGCTTGGCGAAACCCCCATGTGCACTGCATCGTCCGAAGCAGTGCACACCGAAACCGAACAGCAGCTCATCGCCATCCTCGAGGAACTGCTGGAAATCCAGCATGTCACCGCCGACGACAACTTCTTCGCACTCGGCGGCGACAGTGTGATCTGCATCCAGTGGTCGGCACGTGCCAACCAGCTCGGCCTGCCGCTGTCGCCGCAGCTGGTATTCGAGCACCGCACCATCGCCGAACTCGCGGCCGCGGTCTACGACGCGGTCGCTGCCGGGGCGGCCACGACCATCGGCGACACCTTCGGTGCGGCAGCCGACGATGATACGAACAGCGTTGGCGTGCATGCGGATACGGCACAACCAGCAGCGCCCGACCGGCACCGACATGCGGCGATGAGCGTGTCCGGCCTCAGCTCGGACGCGTTGGCCGCACTGGGCGCGGCGTGGAAGCAGTCGCAATGAGGGGCGACTTCTTCCGAGTGGCCGGCCGAATGAGCCGCGATGCGCGGATCGGCCGGAAGGCGTTGCGATGACGATCGACCGGAGTGCCGCGGCCGAGATCGAGGATGTGCTCGCGCTCAGCCCGCTACAGGAGGGGCTGTTCTCGTTGGCGCGGTTGGCCGCCGACGGGGTCGATCTGTACACGATGCAGTTCGTCATCGATATCGGCGGTCCGATCGACGTGCCGATGCTGCGCCGCAGCGCCGAGGCGATCCTGGCGCGGCATGCCAATCTGCGGGCCGCGTTCTGGGATAAGGATCTACCCAAGCCGGTGCAGATCGTGCCGACCTGGGTGGATCTGCCCTGGCTCGAAATCTCCGCGCTACCAGCGGAATTCGATGCCATTGCCGAGGCCGACCGGCAGCGGCGATTCGACCTCGGTCGCGGACCGGCCCTGCGCATCACGCTGGTCACCCTGCGCGACGAGCGGCACCGGGGGATGGCAGCCGACGGAGCTTGCGGAGTCGGTAGATACCGAATGATCGTGACCGCGCATCACATCCTGATGGACGGCTGGGCGGTCGCGGTGTTCTTCCGCGAGCTGATCGCGGTGTACGAGGCGGGGGGACAGCCGGATTCGCTGCCACCGGCCCGCCCGTACCGCGATTACATCGGGTGGCTCTCCGCGCAGGACACCGCCGCCAGCACGCGCAGTTGGACCGAATACCTGGCGCCGCTGAGCGGTCCGCTGATGCTCGGCGGTGGTACGGCAACCGAAGTCGGCGCGGCGATCCCGCGCCGCAGCCGATTCAGCTTGGACCATGCCGAAACCGCGCGGCTCGTACATTGGGCGCGGGCGAACGGTCTGACCATGAGCACGGTCGTGCAATTCGTCTGGGCCGTGGTCCTCGGCAGGCTCACCGACCGACGCGATGTCGTGTTCGGCACCACCATATCCGGCCGCCCCGACACGCTGCCCGGCGTCGAGACGATGATCGGGCTGTTCATCAATACCGTGCCCGCACGTGTACTCATCGACCGGTCTCGCACCGTCGCCCAGCAATGTGCGCAGCTGCAAAGCGAATCGGCCGCCATGCGGGATGTGGGATATGTGAACCTGTCCACCATCCAGCGCGCGGTCGGGCACGGCGCGCTGTTCGACGTGCTGTTCGTCTTCGAAAACGCGCCCATCGGCGTGGCGACCGATCCGATCGTCACCGCGAGCGGCACCCGCTTCGTGCCGGTGGCGATGGAAAGTCTGGTGCACTATCCGCTTTCGGTGGTGTCCTATCTGAACGACGGCACGCTCGTCGTCATGCTCGAGGCGATTGCCGAAGCGCTGCCGCACTTGGCGGTCGCCGATATCGGTCAGCGGATCCTGTCGGTGTTGCGTCAGCTGCCCGATCACGGTGATTCGAGTCCCGATGCGCTGGACCTACTGCTGGCCGATGAGAAAATCAGCGTAGCGAGGCACGTCGAGGCTTTCACGGATGGCACTGTCTACGAGCTCTTCCTGAATCAGGTTGTCCGAACCCCGGATGCGATCGCACTGAGCACCGGTTCGCGGCGCTACACCTACCGTGAATTGCACTCAGCCGCAGGGCAACTGGCGAATGAGCTGATCATCAACGGTGTCGGCCCGGAAACCGTTGTCGCCCTGGCCTTGCCGCGATCGCCGCGAGCGGTGATCGCGATCCTCGCCGTACTGGCGGCAGGCGGAGCCTATGTGCCGGTGGATATCTCGGCACCCGCCGCACGCATCGAGACCATCCTGCGCCAAGCGGATCCGAAACTCGTCCTGACGGTGGGGGAGTGCACACACCTGCCCGGCGGGCCCCGACTGGTCCTCGACGATCCCGCGGTAGCGCGGCGAATCGCACACCACCCCGTCGCGACCTACCGTCCGGTCCACCCACAGACCGCCGCCTACCTCATCTTCACCTCCGGCTCGACCGGCGAACCCAAGGGCGTCATCGGCACCCACGCCGCTCTGACCAGCTACTTCGCCGATCACCGCGACCGCGTCTACCGCCCGGCGGTGGCCCGGCTCGGCCGCCGACTGCGCATCGCGCACGCCTGGTCGCTGAGCTTCGACGCCTCCTGGCAGCCCATGATCGGCCTGTTCGACGGCCACACCGTGCACCTGTTCGACGAGACCGAAATGCGTGATGCCCGGGGCCTCGTCGACGGCATCGTCCGGCACGAGATCGATATGATCGACACCTCGCCGTCGATGTTCACCCAGCTCTCGGCTGCCGGTCTGGTGGACGGTGAGCGGCTGACCGTGCTCGCACTCGGCGGCGAGGCCATCGGCGCGCGCATGTGGGAGCAGTTGGGCGCATTGGCGGGCACCGCGGTCTACAACTGCTACGGCCCGACCGAGACCACGGTCGAGGCGGTGGTCGCGACGGTGAATACCGGTCGAGACGGGCCGGGCAATGCCCAGCCGACGATCGGTAAAGCAGTGGATCGCATGTGCGCCTATGTCTTCGATGCGATGCTGCGGCCGGTACCGCGTGGTGTGGTCGGTGAGCTGTACTTGTCCGGCGCGCAGGTGGCGCGCGGCTATATCGGCAAGGCGGCCATTACCGCGGATCGCTTTGTCGCTGACCCGTTCCGACCCGGTGCGCGCATGTATCGCACGGGTGATCTGGTCCGGCAGTTGCCGGGTGGCGACCTCGCCTATCTCGGCCGAGCCGACGACCAGGTCAAGATTCGCGGCTATCGGATCGAAATCGGCGATATCGAAACGGCTTTGCTGCAGCTGCCGCAGGTGCGCGCAGGCGCTGTCCTGGTGGTGCAGCTGCCGAGCGGCCCGAGTCTGGTCGCTTTCGCGGTGAGCGCGAGAGCCGATCCGGCTACCTTGCGTGCGGGCCTTGCCGAGCGTCTGCCCGCGTATATGGTTCCCGCGCGGGTCATTTCGCTGCCCGAACTACCGGTCACCCCCAACGGTAAGCTCGATGTTCGCACCCTCAACGTCATCGGGCTGGAAGCCTTGCGGAGTTCGGGCCGGCGCACGGTGCCGAGCACCGATACCGAGCGAACGCTGTGCCGCGCGCTCGCCGAAGCGCTGGGCGCGACGACGCCCGGCATCGATGACGACTTCATCGCGCTCGGCGTGGACAGCATTGTCGCCATCTCCCTGGTGAATGCGGTACGACGAGCGGGACTTTCGGTCAGCCCGGCGATGGTGATGACCAACCCCACCGTTCGTGATCTGGCCGCCGCCATCGATTCCCGTGCGGCGCCCCAGGAGAACGCTTCGGCCGAGATCGGCGAGGTACTTCCGACACCGATCATGTCCTGGATGTACGAGTACGGCGGCTTCCGCAGGCTCGCGCTCTCGACGCTGATATCGCTGCCCGTCGACCTGGATCGGGCACAGTTGGAAGCGGTACTGCAGGCCCTCCTCGATGGTCACGACATGCTGCGCGGCCAGCTGTCGACGACCCACGACGGACACAGGTTCGAAACCAGAGCGCCGGGCAGTGTGCGGGCCGCCGATATCCTGCACGAGGTATCCGGTGACCTCGACGCCGTACTCGAGCAGCAGGCGCGAGCGGCGATCGATCGTATCGATCCGGAGGCGGGCACCATGATCCAGGCAGTCCGTTTCGCGGGTTCGGATGTGCTGCTGCTGTCGATCCACCACCTGGCGGTGGACCCCGTCTCCTGGCACATCATCGTGGCGGATCTGGCCGAGGCATGGTCGCGAGTGACCGAAGGGCATACCCCCACTGTCGCACCAGAATTCACGGGATATCGCAGCTGGGCCGAACTGCTGGACCGACGCCGCACCACACCGGAGGTACTGGCCCAACGCGACTTCTGGAGCGAGCAACTGAGCGGCCCCGATCCGGCACTCGGCCTGCGGCACCCGGATCCGACCCGCGACACCTGGTCCTCCTACCGCCTCACGCCCTCGTTCACGTCGACCGACACCACTCGCGGCATCCTCGATGGCCTCGGCACCGACTTCGGCATGCACGAATTGCTGCTCACCGCATTGACCATCGCGTTGACGAGCTGGCGAGCCGAACGCGATCAGGACGGCTCCGCCGGCGCCCTGGTCGCTGTCGAGGGCCACGGCCGCGAAGATGCCACCGTCGGCGACGTCGACACCTCGCGCACCGTCGGCTGGTTCACCACCGTGTATCCATTACGCGTCGGCGCGGGCTCGGCACTCGATGTCATTCGCGCCGAATCCGATCCGGCGGAGGTGGCCGGTCTGCTGAAAGCCGTCACGGCTCAGCTGGACAGAGTTCCGAACAAAGGCTTGGACCATGGCCTGCTTCGGTACGGCAATGGTGAGCCGCAGGCCGATCCGCAGATAATGCTCGACTACCTGGGCCGTATGGACCTCGCCGTGGGCACCTCGGCGGCATGGACCCCGCTCACCGATCTCTCTCTGCACCAACGGCTTCCGGTTGCCCCCGAGCCGGATATGCCGCTGCGTTACGCGCTCGATCTCGTCGTCGCTGTCTACCCCGGTGCCGACGGACCCCAGCTGGCCACCCTGTTGCGCTGGAGCGAAGCGCTTTTCGACAGCAGCGGGATCGACCGATTCGCCACCATCTGGCAGCGCTGCATCACCGCAGTGGCGGCCGCAATTCCAAGCGCAACTCCGGGAGAACGATGAACGCAATCGAAAACGCCATCGTGGTCGAGGATGTCCGTAAGTCCTTCGGCGACGTCCACGCCGTGCGCGGCCTGAGCTTCTCGGCACCCGCCGGAAGTGTGCTCGGCGTACTCGGCCCCAATGGCGCGGGCAAGACCACCACGGTCTCCATCCTCGCCACGCTGACCAAGCCCGATGCGGGGCGTGCCCTGGTCGCGGGCCACGATGTCGTGCGCGAGGCCGCCGCCGTGCGGGCATCCATCATGCTCACCGGCCAGTACGCGGCGCTGGACGAGGTGCTGACCGGTCGGGAGAACCTCGTCTTGTTCGGTCGCCTGATGGGTCTGCGTCCGAAGCAGGCCAAGGTTCGCGCCACCGAACTGCTCGAACGGTTCGATCTCACCGAGGCCGCTGATCGTCGCGTCGGCGGCTACTCCGGCGGCATGCGCAGACGCATCGATATCGCCTGCGGCCTGGTCTGCCCGCCCAAGGTCGTCTTCCTCGACGAACCGACCACCGGCCTGGATCCGGTGAGCAGACAGGGCGTTTGGTCGCTGGTGCGCGCGCTCGCGAAACAGGGTGTGACGGTCCTGCTCACCACGCAGTACCTCGAGGAGGCGGATGCGTTGAGCGACAACATCATCGTCATCGATAAGGGACGCGTGATCGCCGAGGGCACCGCGGACGAACTCAAGGCCCGCTCGGGTTCGAGTTACTGCGAGGTCGTTCCGGTCGACGCGGGTGATGTGCCCGCAGTGGTCACCGCACTGGGCAGCCTGGGCACGGTGACCGTCGCCGAATCCAAGGATCGAGTTTCGCTTCCGGCTCCCGACGGTGCCGCCACGCTGGCCGAGGCGCTGCGCCGCATTACCGAAGCCGGTATCGAACTCATCGATATCGCACTGCGCAGACCGTCACTCGACGAGGTCTTCATCAAGCTCACCTCCGACGAACCCGGCCTGGTGACCACCGCATGATCGAATCAGCCACGGCGACAACAATTCCCGCCGGAATGCAATGGACCGCGCTGAGCGGCCGCACCGTACGCGCCGCGGTCCGGGAGGGTGATCTGCCCTTCGGGTTCATCGCGCCGATGATCTTCTTCAGCTGTTTCTATGTCCCGCTGCACAGGTCGATGGAGCAGACCGGTGCGGACTACGCCCAGTACCTGCTGCCGGTGATCGTGCTGCAGGGCATGTTCTACACCGCCATGTCGGCGAGCGATCGCGCCGCGCGCGACACCTTCAGCGGTATGGGAACCCGCATGCGGTCCATGCCGGTCAAATCCTGGGTCCCGCTGGCCGCCCGGATGTCCGCGAATCTCGTTCGCGCACTGGCCGGACTCGCCGGGGCGCTGGTGATCGGCACCGCCTTCGGTTTCCGATTCCATAGCGGCGCAGCGGCTCTCGCCTTCATCGCGCTGTCGCTGGCCTTCGCGGTGGCGCTGGTGATCGGTGCCGACACTCTCGGCGTCGCCACCGGCAAACCAGAGATCGGCGCGTCCGCCCTGCTGATACCGCAACTACTGCTCATCATGATGTCCACGGGTTTCATACCGGCCGAAGGCTTTCCAGGCTGGATCCAGCCATTCGTCCGCAATCAGCCGGTATCCCAGGCCGCCGCTGCCCTGCGCGATCTCGCCGATGGCGAATACACCTCGGCGGTCGCGGTGGCGGTGGTCTGGATTCTCGGTCTGATCGTGGCGTTCAGCGCGATCTCGGTCCTGGTGGAAAGGCGTCGGCCGTGAAGACATTGATCGACCAGAGTCTCGTCGAAACGGGCCGACTGCTGCGACGCTGGCCGCGCGAGCAGGAGGTGCTGACCTCCACCCTGATCCTGCCCGTGCTGCTGCTGTTGATGTACCAACTCGTCCTGCACAAATTCCTGAGCGCATCCGCTGGCGTGGACACCATCTACGGTTTCGTCCCGATGATCGCGGTCACCGGCGCGATGTACGGCGCCATGGGCACCGGCCTGTCGCTCTACGCGGAGCGGGAAAGCGGTCTGCTGCGGCGCATCTGGGTGCTGCCGGTGCACCGTGCGGCGGGACTGATCGGCCGACTGCTCGCCGAATGTGGACGCACGCTGGTCGCGACCGTCATCGTGGTCGCCCTCGGTGTCGCGCTCGGATTGCGCTTCGAACAGGGCTGGCCGGGTGTGCTCGGCGCGCTTGCCGTTCCGGTGCTGCTGATTCCCGGCTTCGCGACCATGGTGATCACGGTCGGCGTCAGTAAGGCGGGCGACAAAGTCGTGCAATTGTTCTCGGCACTGGTATTGCTCGGGATGTTCTTCAATTCCGGATTCGTACCGGTGCAGAACTACCCGGGTTGGTTGCAGCCGGTGGTGCGCATCCAGCCGATGAGCTGTGCCATCGAGGCAATGCGCGGCTGCACTGTCGGTGGTCCCATCGCCACACCGATGCTGCAGACAATCGCCTGGTCCGTTGGGCTCGCAATGGTCTTCGGTGCCTTCGCGGTACGTGGCTACCGCACGGCCGCGCAAGGCTGACAAGTCCACTGAGTGGGCCTCGGCTTGATGGTTACATCAGCTAACTATATAGTTTTCTGAGGTAACAATTAGCAAGGGGCTGCCGTGACGATTCCATCCGCCGATCTCGATCTGGGTGATGTTCAGACCATTCGCCGTCGCCTGCGCTACGACCGGGATCACCCGCACTACAAATGGATCGTCCTGACCAACACCACCCTCGGTGTGTTGCTCAGCGCGGTCAACGCCTCGATCGTGCTGATCTCGCTGCCCGCGATCTTCCGAGGTATCGGACTGAACCCGCTGGAAGCGGGCAATGTCGGCTATCTGCTGTGGATGCTGATGGGCTATCTGCTCGTCACCGCGGTGCTCGTGGTGATGTTCGGGCGGCTCGGCGATATCTTCGGCCGCGTCCGGATCTACAACCTCGGGTTCGCGGTCTTCGCGGTGACCTCGGTCGCATTGTCCTTCGATCCGTTCTACGGTGGTTCGGGCGCGATGTGGATCATCGTCTGGCGGGTGTTGCAGGGCATCGGCGGCGCCATGCTGACGGCCAATTCGACGGCCATCCTGACCGACGCCTTCCCGGCCAAACAGCGTGGTACCGCACTCGGCATCAATATGGTCGCCGCGGTCGCGGGCTCCTTCCTCGGATTGATCATCGGTGGTGTGCTGTCCGAATGGGATTGGCGCGCGGTGTTCTGGGTCAGCGTGCCGATTGCGGTGATCGGCTCGATCTGGTCCTACCGCTCACTGCACGAGGTGGGCACGCGCACCATGGGCAAGGTCGACTGGGCCGGCACCATCACCTTCGGTCTCGGTCTCACCGCATTGCTCACGGGAATCACCTACGGCATCCAGCCTTACGGCGGTGACCCCACCGGGTGGTCCAACCCCTGGGTGCTCGGCGCGGTATTCGGCGGCATCATCCTGCTCGCGGTCTTCTGCGTGGTGGAAACCAAGGTCGCCGAGCCGATGTTCCATCTGTCGCTGTTCCGCATCCGCGCGTTCGGCCTCGGCAATTTCGCCAATCTGATGGTCTCGATCGGCCGCGGCGGCCTGCAGTTCATGCTGATCATCTGGCTGCAGGGCATCTGGTTGCCGCTGCACGGCTACGACTACGAATCGACGCCGCTGTGGGCCGGTATCTATCTGCTGCCGCTGACCGTGGGATTCCTTGCCGCCGGACCGGTTTCGGGTTGGCTGTCGGACCGGTACGGATCGCGGCATTTCACTACCGGTGGCGCGGTGCTGGCCGGGCTCACCTTCCTGCTGCTGTTGGTCATCCCGGTCGACTTCAACTACTGGGTCTTCGCGGCGATCGTGCTGCTCAACGGCATCGCCTCTGGATTGTTCTTCTCACCGAACACCGCCGCCATCATGTCGAGCGTGCCCGCATCCCAGCGCGGTGCGGCCTCCGGTATGCGCGGCACCCTGTTCAACGGCGGCAATGCGCTGTCGATGGGAATCTTCTTCTCGCTCATGGTCATCGGCCTGGCTGCCAGCCTGCCCTCGGCACTCGACAGCGGTCTGCGCGCCCAGGGGGTATCCGCGGGCGCCGCGTCACAACTCGCCGACCTACCGCCCGTCGCGAGCTTGTTCGCCGCATTCCTCGGTTACAACCCGATCCAGGAATTGCTCGGGCCCAGTGGCGAATTGGCCAAGCCGGGCGTCAACGCCGACACCCTCACCGGTCAGGAGTTCTTCCCGAATCTGCTCACCGGACCGTTCCATTCGGGTCTGATCGTGGTGTTCGTCGCGGCCGCCGTGACGATGTTCCTGGCCGCCGCCGCGTCGTACTTCGCGGGCGATAGGTACGTCGAGGAGGAATTGGCCGAACTCGCCGAGGCCGACGAATTGGTCGCCGCTCGCTGATCAAGGCTGGTGCGTGACGCGTTCGGACTGTGCTGTTCGGTGCCATGAACTCGGGCACCGATGGTGGTGATCCTCGCCCACGCGCTGGTGCGTGTGGGCCTCAATCTGTGGCGGCGCTGAACCTATTTCGCCGCATTGGCGAAGGCGGGCTCCAGCTTGTTCAACAGATAGGGCACCGACAGCGCGGTCGGCTGGTTGACGGCGCTGATCTCCTGCACCGTGAGGAAGACCACCGCCCCTTTCCGCACTGCGGGCAGATCGGTATATCCGGGCAACTGCCGATACTTCTCGTCCATACCGGGGGAGTAGCCCGCGAGCAGTAGATCGGCGGTGAGCTCGTCGACCCGCTCCGGCGACAGCGCGAGCCGGCCCTGATTCGACGGCTGATCGGTGAGGTTCTTCGGGATGGTCAGGCCGAGCTGGGTGAAGATCTTGCTCGATCCGTCGTTCGGATCGGTCAGCACCATCAGCTGGGCGGGGCTGGCCAGCCAGGAGCTCGCGAAGGTCTTGCCCTTCAGTCCCGGATCGGCCTGGCCGATGGACTGCACCTTTTTGTCCACATCGGTGATCACGCGCGTCGCGTCATCTTCCTTGTGCAGAACCTTGCCGAGTGTGGTCACCAGGTCCTGCCAGGGTTGGATCGACGCGGAGGTGAGTGCGGGCAGGGTCGGGGCGAGCTTGGACAGCTCGTCATAGGTCTTCTGGTCGGCCAGGAATCCGTCCACCAGAATAAGATCCGGCTCCAGCGCCGCGACCTGCTCGGCGATATTGCCGGCGGTGTTCAAGGTGTTCACCGATTCGAGCGACTTCGGCTCCCACGCCGGGGTGCTCTTGGATACCGAGGCGACATTGTCGACATAGCCGACCGGGGTCACGCCGAGCGCCAGTGTCGAATCCAGCCACTGATTCCCCAGCGTGACAATCTTTTTCGGGGTGCCGTGAACCGTTGTCGTGCCGCGCGCGTGGGTGATGGTGACGGGTGCGCCACCATCGGATCCCCCGTCATCGCTCGATGGCCCACAGGCGACGACACCCAAGGTCAGCGCACCGGCCAGCACGGCGAGCGCCGCTCGCTGCCAGCCACGAGACGTCCGAACAGACTTCATCGTCACCTCTCCTTCATCGAGGAATTCCCCGACTGGGCTCTCTTCGAGCCGTAAAAACATAGGTCAGCCTAACCTACATTGATTGTCCCGCCATCTCCGCTTGCTTTGCTGTCATGTCATGTATGGAAAACCTATTGAACGTACCGCTATATAGCGGTACGTTGAATATCGTCAATAATGATCCTCCTCGTCCGGGAGGCATTGACGTCGAACCCGTGAGCAGCGGGGCTTCGCACGACTGACGCAAACCGAATCGAGGTTAGTTCCGATGAATCAAAACAGTTCCACCGGCCGCGTCCGGCCCATGATCGCCCGCATCGCCATCACTTCAGCCCTCGCTCTGGCTCCCATCGCCGCAGTAGCGGGTCCGGCACTCGCCGACACCACCGACGCCCAGGGCCCGGCCGCGGTCCAGGTCGATCAGGCCGAAGACATTCACGGCTACGGTGGCTGGGGCCATGGTGGCTGGGGTTGGGGCGGATGGGGTGGCTGGGGCGGATGGAGCCAGCCCGGCTATCCCAGCTACCACGGCTCCTGGTTCGGCTCCCCGAACATCTGGCCCGGCTACTTCCCCCTGCCCTCGACCGGCAGCGCCTTCTGACCCGAGTCGCTCGGAAGCGAAAGCACTCCCCTCGAAGCGCTTTCCGCGTGCATAAGCTCGGCACAGCAGCCGGGCTTATGCACAACCACCCGCCGACCCGCCCCGGCGAAGTAGATCGCCGGTCGATCGCTGCCGCAGACATGGGCTCTCGACATGGTGAATGGGTAGGCTTCCGTCATGACGATCGAGCCGTCCGTCCATCTCCCGCACGAGATGACCGAGGAGCAATACCGGCTCCTGCCCGAGGACACGGCGCGCGCGATCGAGGTCGTCCACGGGCATGTGATCGTCTGTGAGTCGCCGGTACCCGAGCACAATAGGGTGGCACGCCGCCTGGCCGGTGCCATGGAGCAGCTGCCGAGTACCGAACCGTGCATTCGAGTCGAGACCGATATCGACGTGGTGCTCTGGCGAGTACCCAAATTCACGTTCCGACGGCCGGATGTCACGGTCTATCGGTGCCTTCCGGAGCGAGGTGCGAAACCAGAAGCTGGTGACGCGCTGATCGTCGTCGAGGTTTCCTCGCCATCCACCGCCGCCGAGGATCTGCTCGACAAGAAAGTGCAGTACGCCCGCGCGGGCATTCCGCTTTATCTGTTCGTAGCTCTCGATACCAAATACGACATCGAAGAGGTCCGCGAATTCCGGCTCGACGCCCACGCCGCCGAATACCGCCTGCACCGGTTGCATCGCGACGGATTCGTGCAGCTCGAGCACGTCGTGCTGGGTGAGATCAGCTTCGCTGACCTGGTTCGGTAATAAGCAGCCCGGGGCGGGCCGGGCTGCTTCGGCGGGCGGTCTCAGAGGGTGATGCGCTGGTTCTCCGGGAGGAAGAGTTTGTCGCCGTCCTTGACGGCGAAGCTGTTGTAGAACTGCGCGATATTGCGGACGATCTGGTTGCAGCGGAATTCGTTGGGGGCGTGGACGTCCTGGAGCAGGCTGATGGTGGATTCCTCGGTCTGCTTTTCGCGCCAGCTGCGGGCGTAGGAGAAGAACATCTGCTGGAAGTCGGGGGCGATCCCCTCACGCTTCGCGGCGATGCGGTAGGCCTCGACGGCGATTTGCAGGCCACGCAGATCGGCGAGGTTCTCGCCGACGGTGAGCGCGCCGTCGACGTGGTATTTGGGATCGAGGCCCTCGGGGACCAGCACATCGAATTGTTCGATCAGCTGTTTGGTCTTGGCCTCGAATGCGGCCAGATCCTCGGGTGTCCACCAGTCGCTGCGATTACCGCTGGCATCGTATTTGCGACCCTGATCGTCGAAGCCGTGGCCGATCTCGTGACCGATGGTCGCGCCGACCGCACCGTAATTGACCGCCGTGGTCGCGTCCTTGTCGAAGAACGGCGGCTGCAGATACGCGGCGGGGAAGGTGATCTGGTTGCTGGTAGGCGAGTAGTAGGCATTGACGGTCTGCGGCGACATACCCCATTCGGACTTGTCGACCGGAGTGCCGAGCCGGTTGAACGCCTTCTTGGACTCGAAAGCGTTGACGGCGCGCAGGGATTCGATCAGTTTGCCCCGGGTGATCGTCAGCGCGGAGTAGTCGTCCCACTTATCCGGATATCCGATCCTGGCCTCGATCTTGTCCAGCTTCACGATCGAGGCATCCCTGGTCGGTTGGGACATCCAGGTCGAATTGGTGAAGTTGTCCCGATAGGCGGCCATGAGGTCGGCCACCATCGCGATGGCCCGATCCTTGGCGGCAGGCGGAAAGTGCTTCTCGACATACAGTTTGCCGAGCTGGTCACCAAGATTGTCGTTGACGACGCCGACGCCGGACTTCCAGGTCTCCGGACGCTCCGCCAACCCGCTGAGCACCTTGCCGACGAAGTCGAACCGCGCGTCGCGGATCGCCTTGGGCAAGAAGCGGGCGTACTCCGCGACCACGTTGACCCGCAGGTACTCCCGCCACAGCGCGATATCGGTATCGGCCCACAGCTGCGCGGCCGCGGTCACGAACGACGGCTGCGCCACCACGATCTTGTCGAACAGCGAGCGCGGCCGATCGGTATTGCCCGTTAGCCACGGATCCCAATCGAATTGCGGTCCGAGCGCCACCAAATCCTGCCAGCTCATCAGGTTGTAGGTGGCATCGGTATTGCGATTGCGCACGCTGTCCCAGTGCGCCGCCGCGATCTTGGTCTCCAGATCCACCATGCGCTGCGCGATGCCCGCCGGATCGGCGAACCCGGCGCCCGCGGACATTTTCTCGAGGTATGTCTTGTAGCCGCCGAGCTGTTTGGCGTATTCCGGTTTGCGGTAGTACTGCTCGCTCAGCCCGATACCCGACTGGCTGATGGTGGGGATATAGGCGTTGGAGTCCTTGCGATCGATGCCGACCCCGATTCCGATCAGTCCGGCGATCGGCAGTTGCGCCATCACCTTGGCCAGATCCGGTTTGGTCGCCGCGCCATCGATCTTGGCGAAGAGGTCGGCCAGCGGTGTCAAGCCGAGTGTTTCGAAGGCCGCCTCGTCCAGCCGTGCGTCGTAGAGATCGCGAATCTGCTGTGCCTCGGAACCAGCCTTCGGATCTTTGATGCCCTCGATGATCTCCCGCAGCTGATCCAGGGTCCGATCGCTCGCGTCGCTGATCGCGCCGACCGCGGCCTTATCCGGCGGCAGCTGGTACTCCCGCAGCCACGTGCCGTTGACGTGCCGGTACAGATCGTCCTGCGGCCGGATCGCCTCGTCCGCACCGCCCATATCGACCCCGGTGAGCTGCGCCGGATGCGCTTGCTGTGTGCAGGAGACCAGAGCGGCGGCCGCGGGCACCACCCCCAGCGCGACCAGGAAGGCACGACGGTCCAGCTGACCGGGACGACCGGTTGATGTCACGAGGCATTCCTCTCCCGATGCGGTCGCGCCGCATCCTCGTCAGGCGCGATAGTGCTGGTCCGAGGCTACCCGTCGCCGGCGTTGACGGCCCGTCGGATCACAGCGAGACGCGCTGGTCCTGGGAGAGGAACAGCTTGTCGCTCGGTGTGACGGCGAATACGGTGTAGAACTCGTCGATATTGCGGACCACCTGATTGCACCGAAACTCGTTGGGCGCATGCGGATCCATGGCCAGTCGCAATTCCATATGCTGCGTCGTCGATTTGTCCCGCCAGATCCGGGCCCAGGACAGGAACATCGTGCGATGGTCCGGGTCGTTCTTGCCGTCGCGTTTATCGGCTATGCCCAGGGCCGCCAGTGCGATGCCGAGACCACGCAGATCCGCGAGATTCTCGCCGACCGTGAGCGCGCCGTTGACGTGCTTGCTCGGATCCAGACCCGCCGGGACCAGCGCGTTGTATTGATCGATGAGCTGCTTGGTCTTGGCTTCGAATGCGACTCGGTCCTCGGCTGTCCACCAGTCGCGCAGATTGCCGTCACCGTCGTAGCGCGAACCCTGATCGTCGAACCCGTGTCCGATCTCATGGCCGATGATCGCCCCGATCGCGCCGTAGTTCACCGCGGCCGCGGCATCTTTGTCGAAGAACGGCGGCTGCAGAATGGCGGCGGGAAACGAGATCGAATTGGCGGTCGGGTCGTACATGGCATTAACCATTTGTGGCGGCATACCCCATTCGGATTTGTCGACCGGGGTGCCGAGCTGTGCGATTCGGCGCTTGGTCTCGAAACGCTGTGCGGCACGGACGGATTCGATCAACTTGCCGCGCGTGATGGTCAGTCCGGAGTAGTCGATCCAGTTGTCCGGATAGCCGATCTTGGTGATGATCTTGTCGAGTTTCGTGATGGCGGCCTGTCTGGTCGGCTGCGACATCCAGGTCGAATCGGTGAAGTCGGCGCGGTAGGCGGACATGAGATCGGCGACCATCGCCACAGCGCGTTCTTTGGCCGCGGGCGGAAAGTGTTTGCCCACATAGAGTTTCCCGAGCTGCTGGCTGAGATACGCATTGACGGTCGCGATACCGTCCTTCCACAGCTCCGGGCGCTCCTGCTGACCTTGCAGTACTTTGCCGACGAAATCGAATTCGGCATACGAAATGGCCTTGGGCAGCATCGATGCGAACTGTTTGACCACCGCCAGGCGTAGATACTCCCGCCAGACCGCGATATCGACCTCGGCCCAGAGGCTTCCGGCCGCCGTGACGAACGACGGCTCGCCGACCACCACGCGGTCGAACAAGGTATGCGGCCGGTCGGTGGTCCCCGCGAGCCATGGCTCCCAGTCGAATTGCGGTGCGAGCGCAGTCAATTGGACCCAGCTCATCGGGTTGTAGGTGGCATCCGGATCGCGCAGCCGAACGTCGTCCCAATAGGCGGCGCCAATCTTGGTCTCCAGTTCGAACACCCGCTGGGCGGTGCCCGCCGGATCGGGAAAGCCCGCGCCCGCGGCGACGCGTTGCAGATAGGTCTGATACGCGGCGCGCTGCTCGGCGTATTCGGGCTTGCGGTAATACTGCTCGCCCATATTCGGGTCGATTCCGGACTGGGAGATATTCGCGACGTATTCGGCCGAGTTCTTCCGGTCGACCCCGACGGACAAACCGAGGAGCCCGTCGACCGGGAGCCCGCCCATCACCTCGGCCAGATCCGGTTTGGTCGCGGCGCCGTCGATCGCGGCGAATAGATCCGCCAGCGGGGTCACGCCGAGCCGCTCGATTTCGGCCAGATCGACCCGGGCGTCGTAGAGATCGCGGATCCGCTGTTCGGCGGTCCCGGCCCGCGGCTCGTGGATGCCGTCGACGATCTCCCGCAACTGCTGTTCCACCCGATCGCCGACTTCGTCGAAGGTGCCGTAGGACGGCTTGTCCGGTGGTAGCTGGAAATCGCGCAGCCAGCCGCCGTTGACGGATCGGAACAGATCGTCCTGCGGACGGATCGCCGGGTCCTCGCCCCGCATATCGACACCGGTGAGTTGCACCGACCGTTCCCGGCCGCAGGAGACCAGTGTCGTGGTGGCCGGGATCACTCCGAGTGCGATCAGGAAGGTGCGGCGACCGAGCCGGGCGGAACGCGCAGACGAACTCAAGGAAGCCCCTTATTCAGCGATGATGTGGAATGTGCGGTTCATCCAGTGATCTTGCTGGTCCCGAGGGTAGTGACAGGACGGCCCGCGAGCACTGATCCGCGCGCGTTTCGCAGCGGAAGTTCAGCCTGCGGCGGCGGGGGCCGATTTGGGGCCGACCAGGGCATTCACCTACACTGAACCGGTTGCCTGCGGGAGCTGTGCCCGCAATCCGGCCGCGAACCCCCGGTGGTTGATCTGTCCGATCGAGAAAACCGCTGGTAGGCGCGCGTTCGGGTGGTGACACGACCATGCCCGTCGGGTCGGCAATCCGGCGTGCGTATACATCCAGGTCAAGGAGGCTGAAGTGATTCAGCAGGAGTCGCGACTGCGCGTCGCCGACAACACGGGTGCGAAGGAAATCCTCTGCATCCGCGTTCTCGGTGGTTCGTCGCGTCGCTATGCCGGTATCGGCGACATCATCGTCGCCACCGTCAAGGACGCTGTCCCCGGCGGCAACGTCAAGAAGGGCGAGGTCGTCAAGGCCGTCGTCGTGCGCACCGTCAAGGAGCGTCGTCGCCCGGACGGTTCCTACATCAAGTTCGACGAGAACGCGGCCGTGCTGATCAAGGCGGACAACGACCCGCGTGGCACTCGTATCTTCGGCCCGGTCGGCCGCGAGCTGCGCGAGAAGAAGTTCATGAAGATCGTTTCGCTGGCCCCGGAGGTGCTCTGACATGAAGGTGCACAAGGGCGACACCGTGATCGTCATCTCGGGTAAGGACAAGGGTGCCAAGGGTAAGGTCATCCAGGCCTACCCGAAGGAGAACCGGGTCCTGGTCGAGGGCGTGAACCGGATCAAGAAGCACGTTGCCAACTCCGCCAACCAGCGTGGTGCCTCGTCGGGCGGCATCGTGACCCAGGAAGCTCCCATCCACGTGTCCAACGTGATGGTCGTCGACTCCGACGGCAAGCCGACCCGCGTCGGTTACCGGACGGATGAGGAGAGCGGCAAGCGGGTCCGGATCTCCCGTAAGAACGGGAAGGACATCTGACATGACCACCTCTGAGAAGACTCAGCCCCGCCTGAAGGCGCGCTACCGCGCCGAGATCAAGGACGCGCTGAACAGCGAGTTCGACTACGCCAACGTGATGCAGATCCCGGGCGTGGTCAAGGTCGTGGTGAACATGGGTGTCGGTGACGCCGCGCGTGACGCCAAACTCATCAACGGTGCGGTCCGCGATCTGGAACTGATCACCGGTCAGAAGCCCGAGATCCGCAAGGCCACCAAGTCGATCGCGCAGTTCAAGCTGCGTGAGGGCATGCCGATCGGCGCGAAGGTCACCCTGCGTGGTGACCGCATGTGGGAATTCCTGGACCGCTTGGTCTCCATCGCGCTGCCCCGTATCCGTGACTTCCGCGGTCTGTCGCCGAAGCAGTTCGACGGCAACGGCAACTACACGTTCGGCCTGAGCGAGCAGTCGATGTTCCACGAGATCGATGTGGACTCCATCGACCGTCCGCGTGGTATGGACATCACCGTGGTGACCACCGCGACCAACAACGACGAAGGCCGTGCCCTGCTCAAGCACCTCGGCTTCCCGTTCAAGGAGAACTGAGCACATGGCTAAGAAAGCACTGGTCAACAAGGCCAACAGCAAGCCGAAGTTCGCCGTTCGCGCCTACACCCGCTGCCAGCGCTGCGGCCGCCCGCACGCGGTGTACCGCAAGTTCGGCCTGTGCCGCGTGTGCCTGCGCGAAATGGCGCACCGCGGTGAGCTGCCGGGTGTGCACAAGAGCTCCTGGTGAGCTTGCGCTCGCTCTGAGCGCACTGATCGAATAGCGAACGAGGGCACGGACTCCGACGAGTCCGTGCCCTCGGCTGTTCAAGTTCCTTGCGCCCGGTCAGGGTTCGAGTTCGGGCCAGGGGAAGTTCGTGGTGATCGCGTCGGAATCCTTCGGCCCCTCACGATCCTTCGGCCCCTCACGTGACGCAACATCGACGGCCTGCGAGCAAGTTCGTGCCCCATGTGTTTCTACGGCAAGTAATAACAGCTGTGGCCCTTATTAAAGTTTATCTATTAACCTTTAATAAGGAGCACTAGGACTGGGAGTATCGAGATCAGATCATTGCCGGCTTGAGTTTCGGCTTCTGGTCCGGGCTCCTGGGTCCGAAATACGAGCAACTGTGGCGGGAATGTCTGTTCCCGTGGGCGATCCCGGACCGCCTGCACGGCGATCGCGACGTTGTCGTTCAACGGGAGGAGGAACCACGTGATGCCCGCGCGCCACCTCCTGGAGATGTTCGCGCATAACGGAATCCAGTGCATTGCGCAGGAGAACTTCCAGATATCCCAGAACCTGGAACGATGCTGCGACCGTCTGAGCGCTCCATGTGTAAAGCTCCAGGGCGGTCGCTCGGCCTCCCTGTACAGCACACAAGTAGGGAACCATTCGCGGCTCGGAAAGCAGGTCCCACACCTTGGTGCTGCTGACGTCGACATCCCCCGTCACGAGCGGATACGCTAGCCATTGAACGCCCCAGTGTCGCTGTC
>NZ_JBSUQM010000031.1:0-57496 GCF_054065835.1 Nocardia citri | reverse complement strand
TGGTCCCATGCTCATGGCAAAAACAGCTCCGACGCGGTCCCTTCCCCCTGGCAGCCGACAGCGCTCGTGTCACTGTCGGACGAGCTCACGACTGGTTGTATAACGCGCTGGCTCACTCCACCAACCTCGTCGATGCACACGCGGTTCATCGAGAGTCGGCTCACCCCAGGCTCTTTCGATAATTCGCCGGTACGAGTCGTAGGCGAGCAGCGTTGTTATCGGTACCGCGGGTCTGACTCCCGGTATGTAGTCCCCGAAATGTCCGACAGGGGGAGCCGCCCTCGCCGTAGGCTTGAAGGTCCTCGACGGTGAGGCCCAGCCGCGAGATGACGTGCAGGGCAGTGCTGATGTCATCCGACTGCGAACTCACGCGGTGGACAGTGTGCGGTCGGCCACTTCGACCCGGCGTTTCGATGCCTCTACAGTCCGTCCCGAACGCGACCGCCTGATCCACCCGCTCGACAATCCGGCCGCGCGCGTCGACAAGCCGCCGCAGCCGGGGGCTTCGCCACGCGCTGACTCGCAACCAGGTCCGCGAACTCGCACACATCACATCGACCACCGGCAACGACAGGCAACTCGACGCACTCGTCATCCGACTGCACATCGAAACCGCCTATCGCCGAGCCGGTGCCCTCCGGCTCGGCATCGACTCCTATGGTGTGACTCGCAGTGATATGTGGCGGTGTTTTCGCGCCGATAGTTGGCGCTGAAAGCATGGACCTGCCACTACCGCGCGATATGCGGCTTCAACCGGTATCGCTGATCGTATGTCGAGGGTGGTGGCCTGATCTCGATCGTCTCGCCGGTCGTGGACGGGTCATGTCGAGTGCTTCGCGGTTTCGGGCACATGCCGTGTGATGCCGAGTTGTCTGGCCACGTAGGACATAGAGACCTCGGCGCGATCGCAGAAGGCATGCACGGCCAACTCATGTGGACTGTCAAGCCCGAACACCGTCCGGAAAGTATCTACCGTCCGCCGGGGAGCATCGCGTAGCCAGGGCTTGTAGCATGACCGCGCTTCAGGGCCCGACCAGATCGAGATACCAGACATCGTGGAGGTGTCATATCCCCAACCCAGCTCAGCCATCCGGCAACGGAATTCCACAGTGCCGAGCCCCGCGCGGTCCAGATCACGAGCCCCGGAGAACAGCGTATATCCGCTGAGCGTGAACTGAATGAAACTTCCCTGCTCAATGAAACACCCCTGCTCACGATCGTGTTCACCGAGCACAACTGTCGAGTGACGCGGAAGGGTGTGCAGGACCCAGTCGAGACGGTCGGCGAACTCGTGCCAGTCGGCGCATTGGTTTGGCAGACCTCGATCCGTCGGCTGGTCGTGGGTCACCAGGTGAGTGTGAAATGTATTGGGGCCTTTGTTATCCCAGGCGCGGCATCGAAGCCGGGCAGGGTTCATACCCAGCCCGTCGCGCATGACGGCCACGACCGAGGTGGCGATGGCCGGGTCGCCGTGGAAGTAGCGCCATCCGGTCTGCCATTCCGCAGCCGCATCAGGCCAGTCCCGCGCTGGTTGAGTCCATCCCAGGTTCTCCGGCTGGGCATGAAGGACAGCGAGCGTTCGCTCGGTAACGACGGGGTGCCGGGGAACGGGAACCGTGATCGCCAGACCCTTGTCCTCGGAGGTGAAGTTGACGAAGAAACCGGTATCAGTGTCTTGCAGCTGGTAGAACGCCCACTCGTAGATGATGTCGCCATCATCGGTGGTGTCGGGTTCGAGAAAATACGGCATCTGTTCGAGGATCTCGGTCCAGTCATCGCGCACAGTGCCATCCTTGCCCAAACAACCACCACGACGACGGTGGGCACAGGCCCTCCCATCGCGCACTATCTTTGCCCCCCGGCCGCCGTGGGTGTCTCGTGAACGATCGTTACCGAATCACTGGGGTAGGTGTGCGTGCGATCTTTCGATGCGTGTCAGCGCATGCTGGGCGATATAGCTGTGAAGGCGGGCGACTGCTGGAGTGGGTCGATGGTTTCCGGAGACGAGCCCGATCGTGCGGTCACGGGGGTTGGTGAGGGCGATACGACTCAGGTCGGGATGTGGTGTTTCGGGTCCGGGGAGTAGCGCGACGCCGAGGCCGTGGGCGACGAGCGAGCGCAGGGTCTCGAATTCGGTGATCTCGAACGCGACGTTGGGTGTGAATCCGGCCTCCGCGCACCAGGAATCGAACAGCTGGCGCAAATGGTAGGTCGGGGGGTTGGCGATGAAGGTTTCGCCGGACAAGTCGGCGAGGTCGATGGTGGCGTGGGCGGCGAGGTGGTGGTGGCGCGCGACGTAGAGGTGGATGCGCTGGTGCCCCAGCACTATTGCGGGGAGGTCGGTGGGCGAGGGGATCATCACGGCGAGGTCGAGACGGCCGTCCCGGATCAACTCGGCGAGTGCTTCGCCGTGGGCCTGGACCAGGTGGAGCCGGATTCGGGGTGCGGTGGCGTGGAAGTCGGCCAGCAGCGAAGGCATACTGATGGGTCCGAGAGTGAGTGGAAACCCGAAACGGACAAATCCGCTGTCGGGGTCGGCGTTACTGCGCACCACGCTGACGGCATCGTCGAGCGAGCGCACGAGGCCCCGGGTGCGTTGGAACAGCTCGCGTCCCGCCGCAGTGAGCGCGATCCCCCGCCCCATCGGTTGGAACAGCTGTACTCCGAGGGTCTTCTCGACGGCTTTCAACCGTCGGCTCAGCGAGGACTGCGGCACTCTCAGCAGATGCGCGGCGCGTGTGATGTGTCCCTCACCGGCAGCGACATCGAATGCCGCCAGCAGGGGCACCAGCGCTTCGACCTCAGCTGACAGCGATTCATCCATAATTGCATGCTAACCGTCCAATCTTGGCTGTAGACGGATGAATCCGTCGGACGTGACGATTTCCTCGAGACCACAGCAGGGAGGCATCGACATGCAAGCAATGCACACTGCAACCACGAATCTGGTTGCATCGGAGGAGATTCTCGACGTTGTGCTGATCGGCGGCGGCATCATGTCCGCGACGCTGGGCGCGATGATCGCCAAGGTTCAACCGGACTGGAACATGGTCATGTTCGAACGCCTCGCGCAGATCGCCGCGGAGAGCTCGAATGCATGGAACAACGCGGGGACCGGACATTCGGGATTGTGCGAATTGAACTACATGCCCGACCCGGACGACCCGGCGAAGGCCGAGCAGATCGGTGGACTGTTTCACCTGTCTCGACAGTTCTGGGCCGCGCTGGTCGACGACGGCGACCTCAGCGATCCCGCAACGTTCATCAATCCCGCCCCGCATATGGACGTCGTGTTCGGCGACCGTGACGTGGCATTCCTACGCCGGCGGTTCGAGACGCTGCGGTCGCTGCCGCTGTTCTCGGCGATGCAGTACAGCGACGACCCCGAGGTGATCGCCACGTGGGCGCCGCTGCTGATGGCCGGGCGCGACCGCACTGAGCCGACGGCCGCCACCCGCTACGACTTCGGCACCGATGTCGACTTCGGTGCTCTGACAGCGGCGTTGGTCGATGTCATGGCACAGGCCGGGGCGCAGGTGAAGGTCAGACACGAGGTGACCGGGCTGCGCCGCGACTCCGACGGCGTCTGGGCGATCACAGGTCAAGACCGCACTACCCGGCGGCGGTTCACCGTTCGAGCCAGGTTCGTGTTCGTCGGTGCGGGCGGCTACGCCCTCAGACTGCTGCAGAAGGCCCGCATCCCCGAAGTCCGTGGCTATGCGGTCTTTCCCTTCGGCGCCCAATTCCTGCGGACCGACAATCCCGACGTGGTCAACCGCCATGACGCGAAGGTCTACAGCCAGGCGTCAGTCGGCGCACCGCCAATGTCGGTGCCGCACATGGACAAACGCGTGGTCGATGGTCGGCAATCGCTGTTGTTCGGTCCCTACGCCACCTTCAGCACGCGGCTGCTCAAACACGGCCGACTCACCGACCTGTTCACCACGCTGCGACTGCGAAACATCGCGGTCCTGCTCGCGGCCGGTCTCCAGAACCTGGCACTGGTCGGTTACCTGATCGGGCAACTGCTCTCCACACGCCGCCACAAATTCGCGCAACTGCAACGGTTCTACCCGGCCGCTGACCCCGCCGACTGGTACCTGGTCCAGGCCGGACAACGCGCTCAGCTGGTCAAGCCCGACCCCGATCGCGTCGGCGTCCTCACCTTCGGCACCGAACTGGTGACCGGGGCCGACGGCACGATCGCGGGACTGCTCGGCGCTTCTCCCGGTGCATCGACGGCCCCAGCGATCATGCTCGACCTTCTCACACGATGCTTCCCGCACGAGAAAACCCGGTGGGAGCCGATGTTCCACAAGATAGTGCCGGCTATGACAGCACCGGTGGGCATCGATCAGCAGCGCGTGGATGACAATCTCGCCTGGACGGGGCAAGCCCTCAGATTGGTCTAGTACCTCGAACCTGGCGCATCGGCCGGAATCCCAAATCGCTCGCTGACGCGCCACCTGCCGCTGCGATAACACCGCCATCTACCGCTGCGAGTCACACCTATGGACACAAATTCATGCGTGTTCGCCGCAGTTGCTGTGTCAGTAGACATAGACCACCGCGTTTTCCCCGCCGGTGCAGGTAACCAGTTGTCCGTCCGGGACGCAGTTCATTGTGTAGGTTCGGCCGGTGACTGGGCTGGTTGCTACTACCGAGCGGGATGAGCGGGAGACATTTGTGGCGGCGGATTCGGCGTAGGCCTTGCGCACGGCTTCCGCGAAACCGCAACTGGTGACCGCGGATCCGGTGGCCGATTGGGTGTAGCTGCCTGAAACCGGTTGGCCGGTGGTGCAATTCGTTGCGCCTGCGGGCAGGACGACCGAGGTGGGGGCGGCCTTGGTGGTCGAGATCGACGGTGGTGTGGTCGCGCCGCCGGTGGCGGCAGTCGTGGTCGGTTGCGTGCCCGCCTGAACGTTCGAGTCCCCGGATTTGCTGGAGCTGAGCACCTGCCAGCCGATGGCGCCGCCGACCGCCAGCACCACAATGACGAAGATGGTGACCATGATCGGCAACAGGCCCGTTCGATCCCGCCCATCCGGATCGGGTTGGGGCGCGTAGTAATGGTCTTCGTAGCCGGGTTCGGCATAGGGCTGCGGCGCGTATTCGGCCGGTTGGGGCGATGGCCGGTAGGGGTTGGGCGCCGCATGGGCGGGGCCGCGTGGTGGCTCGAACGGCGGTGCGTCGGAGAAGGGTTGCGGTAACGGGATGCGGCGTGTCTGCGGAGCGGGTGAATCCTGTTGCGCGCCGGACTGTTCCGGATACCGGGTTTCGGGGTAGTACGACTCGGGATACCGCCGGGTCTGCTCGGCTTGCGACGGTTTCGGAACAGCCGCGCCGGGATGCTGCTGCTGTTGCGGATACCGACCAGTGGGCAGGGCCGCCGGATCACCCGGGTGCCGCGATGACGGCAGGTGCTGCGGAAGCTCCGGCGGCGACTCCTCGTACAGATGCGCGTCCGGGAACGGTCGTACCGCCCGAGGCGTCCCGGAGGCCGGACCGGCGTGCTGCTGGGGCGGCAACGGCGTGAACTGCAGATCGGCGGCCGAGACCACTGTCGGCGCGGTCGGATGGATCACCGCGGGAATAGATCCCGTCGCCTCCGCGGGCGCTGCCGCGCTGCGGTGCACCACGGCCTGATCCGACGGCCCACGCGATGGATCGGGCGGTCGCACGATCAATGTCGGATAATTCGCGGCGGGCGCGGCGCCGAGCGCGGCTCGCGCCGCGCGCGCCAGATCGCTCGCGGTCGGGAAGCGATCGGCGGCCTCTTTGGCCATACCGCGGGCGATCACCTCGTCCAGGGATGCGGGAATTCCCGGTCGCTGCACGCTCGGTCGCGGCGGCGGCTCACTGAGATGCGACCTGATCAGCGCACTCATGCTCCCGGCCGGGAACGGTGTCGCTCCGGTGAGGCATTCGTGTAGTACACAGGCGAGTGAGTAGACATCGGCGCGACCCGTGACCGGTCCGGAATCGAATCTCTCCGGCGCCATATAGGTGTGGGAGCCGATGGCCGTACCCGCCTGGGTCATCGCGGTGTCGCCCTCGGTGTGGGCGATGCCGAAGTCGACCAGATAGGCGAAATCCGCTTCGGTGACCAGGATATTGGCCGGTTTCACATCGCGGTGCACGAGACCGTCGGTATGCGCGGCGTCCAGCGCGGCGGCGATCTGCTCGATGATGCCGATCGCGCGCTCGGCGCTCATCGGTCCCTGATCGCGCAGGATCTCGCGCAGATCGGTGCCCGGCACCAGCCGCATATCGATGAACAGCACACTGTCGATCACGCCCCAGTCGTGGATCGGGATGATGTGTGGTTCGGCCAGCCGGGCGGCCGCCTGCGATTCGCGACGGAAGCGCACTTGGTAGGCGGGATCCCTGACGAGTTCCTCTGATAGCAGTTTGACCGCGACCACGCGGTCCTTCACCGTGTCGTACGCCTCGTAGACTTCGCCCATCCCCCCTTTGCCGAGCAACGATCTGAGCTCATACGGCCCGAACCGGCTACCAACTCTCCATCCAGGTCCATCCACCCCGTCATTCCTCCACATTCCGGGCAAGATCGCCCATCACCAGCTCCGGTATGCGCGATCCGGCCGCCCGTCAACCCGTGGATTGTCCTGGTGTGACCACCCCGTGGTCAAACGCAAACACGATCGCGGCGGCCCGGTCCCGCAACTCCAGTTTGCCGAATATATGTCCGACATGGCTCTTGACGGTGACTTCCGAGATACCGAGATCACGTGCGATCTCGGCATTGACGCGCCCGCGCCCGATCAATTCGAGCACCTCGTACTCGCGCGCCGTGAGTTCGGCGAGTCGGCTGTCCTCTCGGGTGACGACGGGGCGAACCGTCCGATATGCCGAGAGCACCCGGCCGGTGACCGACGGGTCCAGCCAGGCACCGCCGACGGCGACCGTGCGGACCGCCCGGATGAGATCCTCGGCGGGTGAATCCTTCAGGATGAATCCGGCCGCCCCGGCCCGCAGCGCGCCGGAAAGCAGCTGGTCGTCGTCGAAAGTGGTGAGCACGAGCACAGGCGGCGCGTCGTCGCGCGCACGCAGCATGCGGGTCGCGTCGATGCCGCCGACGCGCTTCATGCGCAGATCCATCAGCACGACATCGGGACGGTTCGCCGCGATCGCGGCGGGCACCTCGTCGCCGTCGGCGCATTCGGTGAGTACGAAATGGTCACGGCGTCGCAGAATGCGCCGCAACCCGCCGCGGACGAGTTCCTGATCGTCGACCACCAGGACGGCGACGGATTCCTCGCCACCGGCCGCAGACCCTGCCGTCACACGCCCTCCCCCGCCACGCCGTCGCGCCGCGTATCACGCATCGCCTTCGCGGCGCCATGGATCACATCGGGCAGACCGCACGACATCGACCAGGCCCGCGCGCCACTCAATGGGAATTCGACTCGCACCGTCCAGCCGTCGTCGTGCGGGCCGGTCTCGAGGCGGCCCCCGAGCAGTTCGGCGCGCTGGCGCATACCGGACAGTCCCATCCCACCGCCCAGATCCGGGGGCAATCCCCTGGGCAGCGAATTGTTCACGATCAGCCGGGCCACCGACGAGTCCACCTCCAAGAGCACGGTCGCGGTCGCGCCGGGCGCATGTTTGATCACATTGGCCAGGGATTCCTGGCCGATCCGATAGAGCGCGAGTCCGACCGCGGCGGATACCGCGGACAGATCCTCGGTGCGGGTGTAGCGGACGTCCAATCCGGCCCCGGCGAAATCACCGACCAGATCATCGAAATCGCGGATACCCGGTTCCGGCACGAGTTTGGACGGCCGGGCATCGAGCAGGCCGATGGTGCGGCGGATATCGGCCATGGCCTGCCTGCCGAGTCGTTCGGCATCGACCAGCGCGTCTACCGCTTCGTCCACATCGCGGTCGGTCTGCAATGCGTGCCGGGCGGCGGTCAGATGCAGCAGGGTGATGCTCAGCGAATGCGCGATGACATCGTGCACCTCGCGCGCGATCCGGCTGCGCTCCGCGTCGGCGGCGCGTTCGGCCCGGATCTGCTGGCTCTGGCGTTCCTGATACAGGAATTTGCGCTGGTACTGCAACATCACGCCGACCAGCCAGCCGAGCGCGATCCCGACGATGTATGTCTGCAGGCCGGCCAGCCGCTGATCCGTCGCGCTCCACATCAGGTGACCGGCCGCGTCGAACGCCATCAACTCGGCCACCGCGACCACCGCGAACAATGCGCTGAGGCGTTTTCGCACGATGGCGGCGACCTCGCCGACCATCACGACCAGGATGAACGGGGAGAGGTCCGACGAGAGCGGCTGGGTCAGCATGATCGCCGTCGCGACCAGACTCGAGACCGCGAGCAGAATCGGGCTCGGCGCAATACCGAATAAGCAAAACAGCGGCACCGACACGAAGACCAGGACGAGCGCCAGAATCGGCAGCACAGTCGGAAAATATTCGTGGCGCTGGATGACCGCGCCGATACCGACCACGAGCAGAGCCGCATCCGCACTGATCATCACCGAGGGCGGGTAGTCGAACGGCAGCTGTTCGAGATTGCGGCGCAGGACCGCGACCGGATTGTGCACAAAGGCCATGAACCGGTCCCGGACACGCCCACGCTCGCGCAGCGGTATCGCCGGGTGGGCGTCCGCCGACGATGCGATGGCGTGGGTCACATCCATTCTGTAAGGCTAACCGCCAGGTCGAGGCTGGTGCATCGTGCTCGGAGCGGGGTGCGGCTCCTACCGGAGTAGGAGACCGATTCGCGTCCCTGGCAGGAAGACACCGCATTTTCCCGTCCGTAGCGTGAGATCCACCAAATTACGGAAGGGCATATGTCATGTCCGATCAATTAAAGCGACACAGCAGTCACAACGGCTGGGAAGATCACCACCGACGGACCGAGATCGTGCGTACCGTGCTCACCCGCGCGGCCACCGATCCGGCCAGTCCCGACCTGTTCGCGCAGATCCCGGACCTGGACCGGCTGTTCGGCGGTCCGGAGGGCCTCTTGCTCGCGTTGCGCTATCGATGGAATATCCATCTCGATGCGAAATTGGACCAGGCGCTGGTGCAGGGCCAATCCGCGGTCGAGGCCTATCTCGAACTCGCCGCCGAACAGCCGGTGCTGCGCGCCGTACTCGACGCGCAATCTCGTCGGCAAGGCCGGGCCGCCGAGGTGATGGTGCGGTAACGCGCCGGTGCGACGCTGCGGTGCGACCCAAACCGTGCCGGGCGATCGACTCGACTCACCCGCAGGACCGTCGGGTTTGTCGGCTTTGCGACTGACCGCGCCGGATGGTGGAACCAACTCGGCTGTCCGGCAGATGATTACAGCGGGGCAGCGTCCCACCACGCAGTAAGTGCGTCCTGAGCGGACGCAGTCGGGGGGACGGTTTGGACGCCTCCGGCAGTGCCGTGGTTGCTCACGTACACCAGGAAATTCGAGCGGGCGGGGTCGGATTCGAAGCTCACCACCAGTTTGGCGGTGTGGTAGAAGGGCTGGAGGGGGCCGGGTGGGTCTTCTACGACCCAGCGGTGGGTATTCACCGGGATTCCGCTTTTCTTACCAGCCGTTGCGACATTGGCGGGTAGCGCCTGGACGACGGCGCGAGCGTCGGCGACGGAGGGGTATTCGAGGATGGTATAGCTCATCTGCGTGCTGGCCTGGGTTTCACGATGGCATTCCCATGCGGTGATCCAGGGGCTGGACTTCAAGAGTTCGTCCTCGATCCTCAGCGGCTCCCCGGCTTTCGACGCCATGCAGCGCGCGTCTTGATAGGCCTCGCCGAAGTCTTCCTTGCCCTGCGGCACCAGATTCGGAAACAGCCTGCGGCTCTTGGCCAGGGCATCGGAGGGAGCGGCCGCCGCTGTGGATGTGACGGGTGGCGGCACCGCGGAATCGGGCTGGCCTGCCGAGTCCCAGCCGACGATCACGAACGTGCCCATCACGGCGATCACCGCGACCACGATGCCGACGGCGATCCAGCCGACCAGCACCGCTGTACTGCGCCCCTGGTCCGGCGTCGATTGCGAGGCAACGGCATTCGGCCCGAATAGGGGCGGCGCGGCACCGGGCGGCATCGCGGGCGTCGGCTGGCCTTGTATCGGTGGCCCCTGAGTCGGCTGGGGAATCGGTGCACCGTGCGCCGATGGGACCTGCGCCGGTTGGCCCGATACCTGCACACCCTGCGGCGCCCCCTGCATCCCCGGCGGCGGCACTGGCTGCTGCGGTGCGGCCGGATAGGCCACAGCCTGCGATGCCGGTGCACCGGGTTGGGCCGGATAACCCGCAACCTGCGGCGGTACCGGCCGCGGCTGCTGTCCCGGTGAATACGCTTGCGGCGGAGCGGCATATCCACTCGACCCGACCGTCTGCGTGGACTGCGCGAAGACAGCCAGATCCGCGGGCGCACCGAATCCCGGTGCGGGCGGCACCGATCCGACCGCCTGTCCCGGATACACCGGAGGGAAGCCGGGATTCAGCTGCACGGTGGCAACCGGTGGCGCGGTCAATGCCTTGCGGGCCGCCGCGGCGAATTCGACACATGTCGCATACCGATGCCCGGGATGTTTCGCTATCGCCTTGGCCAATACCCCGTCCAGCGCGGGATTCAGCCCCTGCCGTCGAGTCGCCAATGGTGCGGCGACATGCTGGAGATGCCCGCGGATGATGTCGTTCGGATCGGGCGCGTCGAACGGCGCCATGCCTGTGAACAGCCAGTACAGCGCGCACGCCAGCGAATACTGATCGGTGCGATTGTCCAGCTTGGCGCCGGTCATCTGCTCTGGCGAGGCATAGGACAGGGTCGCGCTGAACATCCCGGTCTGGGTCAGATGGGTGGAGTCCTCGCGCAGCCGGGCGATGCCGAAGTCGGTCAGGAAGACCCGCTCGCCCTGACCGCCACTGGAGCGCGCGAGCAGGAAGTTGGCGGGCTTCACATCTCGATGCAGCACGCCCATGCCGTGCGCGTAATCCAGTGCCGCCGCGACACCCTCGATGATCTGCACGGCCCGCTCCGGCGGCAGCGTCATCGGGTCGACGGTCGCCGCGTCGACGCCGTCGATGTACTGCATGGAAATCCAGAGCTGATTGTCCTCGGAGCCGCGGTCGTAGACGGCGACGATATTCGGATGGTCCAGATGCGCGGCCAGATCGGCCTCGCGCTCGAACCGCGCACGCACTTCGGCGTCGGTGAACAGCTCCCGGTTCAGCAGCTTCAGCGCCGTCTGCTTGCCGAGGCGGGGGTGTCTGGCCAGATACACCGATCCCATACCCCCCTGGCCGAGCAGCCGCTCCACGGTGAACCCGGCGAACACCTCACCGCTGTTCAGCAACGCGACCCCCTTCAGGTGACTGCGGCCCTCGGACATCGGTCATCCGAGCGGGTAAACAGAGTTGTGAGCCTACCGGGTAGCCCATTGTCCACGCTGTTTCGAATTCTCCGGGAAAATCGGCGAAACTATCAGCAGGGCGTCAGCACCTGGTCAGCTCCTGGCATGATCCGGTGCTGACGGCGCGACGTCCGGTCACCGACCGGGCGGGTGTGACGAAGATGTTTTTCGCGCCGCCGATGGGACAACGGGTGTCAGGTTGTGGTGGTGGAGAGAACACGGCGGTGAGGTCTACAAGAACGATGGTGAATTATCGGGTGGCGCTGCGCGGCGCAGCACTTACGGTTTTGGTCACTCTCACCTCCTGCTCGCTCTTACCAAGCACCCACCACACCCCTGCCGAACCGACGCTACCCGTCGAACGGCCCGGATCATGGCATCCCGGCTGGTCGATCTCGCGGCCCGATTCGCTGGCCGCCGATTTCACCCAACTGCAGCCGAATCTGTCCGGACAAGTCGGGATGGCCGTCATGCCGGTCGGCGGCGGCCGGATGACCATCTTCGGCGACTGGACCAGTGGCATCGCCTGGTCCACCATCAAGGTGCCGCTGGCCATCGCGGCACTGCGGCACGACCCGACCGGTGTCGGTATCGCCGAAGACGCGCGCGAGGCGATCACGGTGTCGGATAACGATGCGGCCGAAGCACTCTGGCAGTCGCTCGGTGACGGTGAAGCGGCCGCGCGGGCTGTTCAGGAGGTCCTCGACGAGGCCGGTGACGCGCTGACCAATGTGTACGGACCCAAGACCAGCATGGACTACATCGCCTTCGGCGCGACCGAATGGACGCTGGCCAATCAGGTGCGCTTCGCCTCGCAGTTACCGTGCCTGCCCGAGTCCGGCACCGTGGTCGAGTTGATGGAGCAGATCACGCCGGAACAGCGCTGGGGTCTGGGCAATATCGAGGGCACCGAATTCAAGGGCGGCTGGGGCCCCGACGACGAGACCGGTGTCTACACGGTCCGCCAGTTCGGCATCGTGCCAACCCGATCCGGCGGTGTCGCGGTCGCGCTTGCGGCACAAGCGGATTCGGGCACATTCGAGGATTCGACCGCCCTGCTCGACCGGCTGGCCCGGCTGCTGTCGCGACACCTCGACGATCTCAACGGCGGGAAGTGCCCGCAGCAGCCGCGCTAACCCGGGGTGACCAGACCGGATTCGTAGGCGAGCACCACCGCCTGTGCGCGATCGCGCAGATTCAGCTTCGAAAATACCTTGGACACATGGGTTTTCACGGTCTGCTCGGCGACGAACAACGCGGTGGCGATCTCGGTGTTGGACATGCCCTTGGCGATCAACTCCAGTACCTCGCGTTCGCGCGGAGTCAGTGCGGCCAGCGCCGGTGTCGGTTTGAGGCGGCTCGCGGTGCGGCGACGGGTGACATCGGCGATCAGGCGACGGGTGACCGTCGGGGCGAGCAGTGCCTGGCCATCGGCGACGACCCGCACCGCGCGTACCAGTTCCTCGGCGGGCGCGTCCTTGAGCAGGAATCCGCTGGCACCGATGCTCAGTGCCTCGTAGACGTAATCGTCGATATCGAAGGTGGTCAGCATGAGCACCCGCACCGGCGGATCGAAGCCGGCGGCGATAATGGCGCGCGCGGCGTCGAGTCCATTCATCTCCGGCATCCGCACATCCATCAGCACCACATCCGGGCGCAGCCGCTTGGCCTCGGCGACGGCGACCTTTCCGTCCGGTGCGTCACCGACCACGCTGATATCGGATTGGGCGGCGAGCAGGGCGCCGAAACCCTGACGCACCATGGCCTGGTCGTCGGCGATCAGAACAGTAATTGCCAGCTCATCCGCCTCTCCGCGTATTCAGGCCATACCAGTCAGGCACGTCATCAGTAGCGTTCAGGTCCTACGTCAGGTGCGTTTCCAGCTATGGACGTACCCGGCGAGTTACCCATGTGCTGACGAAATCAGTTGCCCGGTAGGCAAATAGTCACAATACAGACACTCGCGCAGATGTCGGCACTCCACCGTGTCCTGTTGGTCATACGTCGTCACCAGTACCGATTGCTGCGGTTTTCGCCTGACCGAGTCCCGGTTCCGCGGTCGAAGCGATCGGCAGTCGGGCCACGACCTCGAACCCACCGTCAGCACGGGGACCCGCCGACACCTCCCCATCGACCGCCAGTGCGCGCGCCCGCATGCCTGCCAGACCATGACCGCCGTTGGCGACCGGACGACCAACGGTGGCGCCGACGGTATTGATTACGCTGAGATGCAGTGCGTCGCTGCCGATCACGATCGATACCCGCACCGGCGCATCCGGGGCATGCCGGGAGGCATTGGACAGCGACTCCTGGACGATCCGGTACAGCGCGAGACCGACCGAATCCGGGACCGGATCCAGCAGTCCCTCGACGGTCCAGTCGATGCGCACCCCGGCGCGGCGGGCGCTCTCGAACAGGCCGAGCACATCGGCGGCCTTCGGTTGCGGTGCGTGTTCGGGCAGTTGGCCATCGCTGCGCAGGACGCCGAGCATGCCGCGGATCTCGTTCAATGCATCGCGGGCGGTCGCGCCGATGGATTCGAATTCCGCGCGGGCGGCCGCAGTCACGCCCTCGACCCGATACGGCGCGGTCTGGGCCTGCACCACCACGAGGGACATGTGGTGGGCGACGACATCGTGCAGGTCACGGGCAATGCGGGCCTTCTCCTCCAGAATCGCGCGCCGCGCCCGCTCCAGTTCGTTCTCCTCCTCCTGGGCCAGCAACTGTTTGCGCGACTGCACCAGCCAGCGCAGCAGCATCGCGAACAGTACGACGGCGGCGAAGGCGATGGGCCAGGCCCACGCGGCGCCGGAGATACCGCCGTCGCTGGTCATCGTGGTGGCCAGCAGCAGCGAGGTCGCACCCCAGGCAACCGCGACGATCGGGACCGCCGCGCGCAGCGCCACCGCGAACAGCAGCGCGAACAGGCACAGGATGTGCACGACCTGGATCGGGATCTCATTGTTCGGCTGATTCGGGATGGCCAGGGCGATGAGCAGGGCCGAGCCCGCGGATATCGCCCAGCCCAGCGCCGGGTTCAGCCGGATCAACAGGATCGGGAACGCGGCGAGCGCGGCGATGAACGGCTGCACCGCGACCGGCACGTCGTGGGTGAGGTGCAGTGTCGGCCACGCGACGGCGTAGAAGATCACCGCGAGCAGCACGGTGCACGCGTCGAACCACATCCGCGCGTTCATCGTCTTGATCCAGCTGCGCCGTTTTTCCCGCATGGCTACGACAGTAGGAAGCCGGGCGGTCGGAGTCCTCATACCCACGGGTGAATTCCGCTGCAGTACCGGAGTGGGAGGACTCGGGCGCGCTCCCCCGGTGGCACGGGCCGGGAAACCGCGCTGCGGCGTGAGGTGGCGCAGTGGAGTGGATTCCTAGCGTCGAGCACCATGAGCACACCGACCATCGCCCCGGGCGCCCGAACCCGATCCATCGCAGGACGCAATGCCGCATCGACCGCGGCAGCGCTGACCACCATGGCGGCCACCATCATGCTGGCGCCCGCGGCGCATGCCGCAATCGAGCCGCTGGTCGAGAATGCTTCGGCCGGCGCCGCGGTGGTCGAGCTGACCTCGGGTGGGCCCGCGTCGGCCGCCGTGATGCCCGCTGATTTCGCAGAGCGGTTCGGTTATCGGCCCGATATTGTCGACGGGCTGTTGGTCAATCCCAACGGAGATTGTTCGTCGCCGGTGACATTGCCCCGTGAATTCGAAACCGCTTGTAAGGCACACGATTTGGGCTACGATTTGCTGCGCTATGCGAACGCGCAGGGTCAGCCGCTCAGCGGGTGGGCCAGGCAAGCGCTGGATGCGACGCTGGCCGAGCATATGCACGAGGCGTGCGCGGGGCGCGCGGACGGGTTATCGCGGGCTCGGTGCAATGCGATCGCGAGCATTGCGGATACGTTCGTCGATCTGAATTCGCGGCGGCAAGACTATGGGGTGCCGGTTGTCGAATCGATGCTCGGGGCAGCAGGTTCCGCGGGTGGCGGTTGGCGGGGGTGGGTCTTCGGTGGCGGTGTGGCCGGGCTAGGGGTCGCCGGGGTCCTGCTGTCCATCAGGCGGCTTGTTGGGCAGGATCGACGACGTTCTCGGTCGAGCGGAGTTTCGAATCGTATCGACGCTCTGGTTGGTCGGGCATGAGTGCGTCGACCAAGGGCAGGCCGGTATCGACCCGGGACGATTCGGGAACATCGTCCAACATCTCCTCTGATCGAGACACCACCAGCAGATTTCACCGCGCTGTGCATCCACGGATCGGTACGACGCTCGGCTTCGGCCTCGGCACTCTGATATCCCTCGCTCCCGGGCTGCTTCCGCGCACACCGGGTGCCCAGGCCATGTTGACCGGGTTGCTTGTCGCCGTTGCGCTGGCGGTTGCGGGAATTCTTCGATTTGCGATGCGGCGCTGGGATTTCGATATCAACCGACGGTTGGATCAGTTCCGGGTACCGTTGCTCGGTCTGACTGTGATCATGGTCCTCGGCATGCTCACCCAAGCAAATCACTGGCAGAACCGGCTGCGTACGGCGATGGGAACGGCGCTGATCGGCCCGGACTATTGGCTGCGCTGGGCGTTGATATCTCTGGCGATCGTCGGTGTACTCGCCGGAATCGTCCGCGCGACCGGGTGGTTCGCGCGGAAGTTGGGCTCGGCGCGCGGCGTTGCGGTGGGTATCGCGGCGGCGTCGATGCTCTCCCTCGTCGGGATACCGACGGCAGTCGACTGGCGACGCAGTACTTATGCGGCCGCCAATGCGAGGGTCGATCCCGAACTGGTGCAGCCGGTTTCGTACAGCGGGTCCGGCAGCGCCGACTCCGCCATCAGCTGGCTGTCACTGGGTGCGCAGGGGCGCAGGTTCGTCACCGGCCGCCCCGCCGGACCGATTCGGGTGTACGTCGGACTCGATTCCGCGCCCGACCTCGATTCCCGTGTGGCCCTCGCCATTCGAGAACTGGAGCGGTCCGGCGGATTCGAGCGGTCGAATATCGTGCTCGCAGTACCGACCGGGTCGGGATGGATCGACGCGAATGCGGTTGGCGGCTTCCACGAACGCTTCGGCGATGATGTCGCCCTGGTCGGGATGCAGTACTCCTACGCGCCCAGCTGGGTGACGTTCGTCTTCGGACGCGACGATGCGGTCGCCTCTGCACGGGCGCTGTTCGATGCCGTGGAGCGGCGCATCGGCATGCTCGACCACAAGCCCGAGCTCTACGTCTACGGGCAGAGCCTCGGCGCGCTCGGCGGCAGCTCGATATTCGCCGACGATGCCGACCAGGACCGGCGGACCTGTGCGACGCTCTGGGCGGGTCCGCCCGCCGGTCAGGTACATCGGGCGGGCGCGACGGTGCTTGCCAACAGCTCGGATCCGGTGGTGCACTGGTCGCCGTCGCTGCTGTGGCGCGCACCCGAAATCCGCGACGTACGGGTGGATGCCCCTGTGCCGCAATGGCTTCCGGTTGTCAGCTTCCTGCAGACCAGTGCCGACCTGCTCGCCGCGCTGACTGCGCCGCCGGGCCACGGCCACCGCTACGGTACCGATCAAGGCACCGCCATGGGTACCTGCTGATCCGCGACTTTGCCGCCGGGATGCTTGATCTGATATAGAACATGTTCTAGTTTGCTAACCATGCCCTTTGTCATCGATGCCGCTGTCGAGATCGACGCCCCCGCCGAACTGGTGTGGCGGGTGATCACCGACCTCCCCCGCTACGGGGAATGGAACCCCTTCTGCATCGACTGCCGCAGCACCCTCGTCCCCGGCGAACCGATCGATATGCTGGTCGCACTCTCCGGCTCCAGGCCGCGCCGCCAGCGCGAATGGATGGTCTCGCACACTCCGGGCACGGAGCTCAGCTACTCGATGGAGCCGATCCCCCTCGGCACCCTGCACAGCCTGCGCTCACACCGAGTCACCCCCCTCGACCCCGACCGCACCCGCTACGAATCCCACTTCGAACTCGGCGGCTGGTTGCACCCACTGGTCGTAGCGGTTATCGGCAACAACCTTCAGCGCGGATTCGCGGGTATGACCGAAGGCATCCAAAAGCAAGCCGAATCCCTGCACGCCCACTGACCACCGCACACCAGACCCACCACGTGTCCCGGCCAATCCGCAGCGAGGCTTGGGGCTTCCACGCTGGTCACCGCACCCCTTCCCCAAAGATCTCCGGAACTCCGCACATCACGAGGCCTTCTCACAAGGCCAGGTGCCCAAATCTGATCGCCACCAGATTCGTTACCAGGACGGCGACGAATACGACCGCGGCCGCTCGGTAGCCCATGGCCCACAGTCCGACCGCGGCGCTGCCGAAAACCACGACCTTGGTGACGACCGCGAGCAGCGGGATGCCGAACGTCGCATTCGGCGCCGCGAACAGGCCCCAGGCCAGCGCCGCGAGCAGTGCCACGCCCACCGCCAACACGATCTTGACCGGAGTCGCGGTGGCTGTCTTCCAGCCCCACAGCCCCAGCGCCCCGAGTGCGACCAACTCCATCCCGAATGCCAGCGTCAGGTTGGCCCATTTCCAGACTTCCTGCATGTCCGTGCTCCCATGAGTATCGAGAGCTTCGCTCTCTAATGAGAGCAGTGTGCACGGTTGGCTCGGCTTCGTCAAATTGCTGTCCGGCACAGCAGTGGGCGTCGAGCCGACGGCGCCAACCGCGGCCTGGGACAGGCGTTCACGCTCGCCGCGCCGGCCTGCGGCGAGCGCGTTGTCACGGCCGCTCGCTACCCGCAATAGCTGGCCGATGTCGGCGAGGACCGATTGACGGTGCTGCCCTTGGATGTTCGCGACCGCGCGATCGCCACGGCGCACGAGGCATGCGCGATCGCAGGCGGCATCGAGGTGATCGTGCACAATGCCGGATACGGTTCGGTCGACGCGCTCGGCAGGCTGCCGCTGTTCGGCAGGTGCAACGCGAGCAATCCGGTGCGCACCGAATGCTCGCGATGGCATTGGATCTGCGGCGCCAGTACCTCGGTGATCCGAAGTTCAGCCGGCCCGCAGAGAAATGTCCTGAGCGCCCGTTCCCTTCGAATTCACGCGCGAACCCGCATGATCGAGACCGGAATGGGCGCTCGGACCAACACTTCTCAGGCGATCGGCCCGCGCGCGGCCTCATACGCCGCACCGACGCGGTACAGCCGATCATCGGCAAGCGCGGGCGCCATGATCTGCAGACCCACCGGCATCCCGTCATCGTTGCTCAATCCCGACGGCACCGACATCGCCGCATGTCCCGCCAGATTCGTGGGCAGGGTACACAGGTCGGACAGGTACATCGCCAGCGGATCGTCGACCTTCTCACCCAGCTTCCACGGGGTGAACGGGCTGGTCGGAGAGACCAGGACGTCGGCCTGCTCATAGGCCTTGTCGAAGTCGCGCGCGATCAGCGTGCGCACCTTGAGCGCCTGACCGTAGTAGGCGTCGTAGTACCCGGCCGACAGCGCGTAGGTGCCGATCATGATGCGGCGCTTGACTTCCGGGCCGAATCCGGCGGCGCGGGTCGCGGCCATGACCTGCTCCGCGCTGTGGTTGCCGTCGTCGTCGACACGCAGTCCATAGCGCATGGCGTCGAAGCGCGCCAGGTTCGAGGACACCTCGCTCGGCAGGATCAGGTAGTAGGAGGCGAGCGCGTATTCGAAGTGCGGACAAGACACTTCGACGACCTCGGCACCCAGATCCTTCAACACGCCGACGGCCGCGTCGAAGGATGCGATGACGCCCGGCTGGTAGCTGTCGGAGTGCAGTTCCTTCACCACACCGACCCGCACGCCGCGCAGATCACCCTTGGCGCCCTCACGCGCCGCGGCGACCACCGGCGGCACCGGCACATTGCGGGAGGTGGAATCACGCGGGTCGTATCCGGCGACCACCTCATGCAACAGCGCGGTATCGAGCACAGTGCGACCGCACGGCCCGCCCTGATCCAGCGATGACGCGCACGCGACCAGACCGAACCGGGAGACGGTGCCGTAGGTCGGCTTGGTGCCGACGGTCGCCGTCACCGCGGCGGGCTGCCGAATCGAGCCGCCGGTGTCGGTGCCGATCGCCAGCGGCGCCTGATGGGAAGCCAGCGCGGCCGCCGAACCACCGCCCGAACCACCCGGAACCCTGGTGGTATCCCACGGATTCCGGGTCGGACCGTAGGCCGAATTCTCGGTGGAGGAGCCCATCGCGAACTCATCCATGTTGGTCTTGCCGAGAATCGGGATACCCGCGGCACGCAACCGCGCGGTCAGCGTCGCGTCATAGGGCGCGACCCAGCCCTCCAGAATCTTCGAGGCGCAGGTGGTCGGCATATCGGTTGTGGTGAATACGTCCTTGAGCGCCAACGGAACTCCGGCCAGCGGCGAGGCGGGCGCCTCCCCCGCGGCGAGCGCGGCGTCCACCGCGGCGGCCGCGCCGAGCGCCTGGTCCCCGGCCACGTGCAGGAATGCGTGATACTCGCCGTCGACGGCGGCGATCCGATCCAGATGCGCCTGGGTGACCTGCACCGAGGTCACTTCGCGGCCGTGGATCTTCGCCGCCAACTCGGCGGCCGACAGCGCGGTCAGATCGTTCCCACCCGTCGCCCGACCGCCCCCCGCCGCGGAATCGCTGCGCGATGCTGAATTCATTCGCCCTCTCCCAAAATCTGCGGAACCAGGAACCGCTGGTCCTCGACCGCCGGGGCACCCGAGAGCGCCTCCTGCGGGGTGAGGCACGGGATGACCTGATCCGGACGCGTCACATTGGTCGCCGGATTCGGCGACGCGGTCGCCGGCACATCGGCGGCGGCGACCTCGGAGATGGTCCGCACGTGACTCAGGATCGAATCCAACTGACCGGCGAACTGAACGAGTTCGGCTTCGGACAGGGCGAGCCTGGACAGCCGGGCGAGGTGTGCGACCTCGTCGCGGGAGATGGCGGGCACCGCGGACCCCTTTCGGCATGATTGAGTTTGGTGAACGGCCACCGAACAGCCTAGCGACTCGCCACCGACCCGTTCGAGCGACCTGCAAGCAGTCGCTGAGGCGGCAATTTCCACGAGCCGCGCGTGCGACGACACACCCCATCGACTAGCGTGACACGCCGCGTCCGCGCGAATTCGCGCTGTGGCATCCGTCACCGGCCGCACTCCGAGTCGATAACCGGCGCTCAGGGGTGTAAGTATTGCGAGACCCGGGTATCCGTTTCAGAGCCTCGGCCGTCAAGGAAAGGAACGCGCGTGTCTTATCTGCTCCGCGTGCAACTTCCGGATCGACCGGGAAGCCTCGGTGCGCTCGCGCTCGCGCTGGGTTCCGTCGGCGCCGACATCCTCTCTCTCGACGTGGTCGAGCGGGGTGCGGGATTCGCGGTCGACGATCTCGTCGTCGAGGTACCACAGGGCGCGCTACCGGACACCTTGATCACCGCCGCCGAATCGATCGGCGATGTGCACGTGGACTCCATCCGTCCATATTCCGGGGTGCTGGATACCCATCGTGAACTCGAACTGATCGATCAGGTCGCCAGCGCACGCGACGATCGGATGCAGGTGCTCGTCGACGGCGTGCCGCGCGTGCTGCGGGTCGGCTGGAGCACCATCATCGGTATCGGGCCACAGGGTGCCTATCGCGTCGTCGGCAGTCAGAGTGCGCCGCAGACGCAGGCGGGTTCGGCACCGTGGATGCCGCTGGAGAAACCCGCCGTCCTGGATCCCGAGGGCGATTGGGTGCCGCAGATCTGGCGCGATATGGACACCAAACTGGCCGCCGCGCCGCTCGGCAACACCGGTAAGGTACTGCTGCTCGGACGACCCGGTGGACCCGACTTCCGGCCGTCGGAGGTCGCGCGACTAGGTTATCTCGCCGGGATTGTCTCGACCGTATTGGGCTGATCGGGCCGTCAGATCCAGCCGGAGCACCGACAGCCACTCGCCCGCCTCGGTCTTCCAATCCCGCTCCGGCGCAGGGACGAAACCGAACCGGTCATAGATGCGGCGCGCGTCGACCATGGCGGGCATCGTGGTGAGCACCACGGCGGCAAACGATTCCGCGCGGGCGGTCTCGATGACGGTGCGCACCAATGCCGTTCCCGCACCGAGCCCGCGCGCCGACTTCGATACGGCGAGCATCCGGAACTCCAACTCCCCCGGTCGGGCGATCTCGGCATACGGCGTGCCGGGCCGGGCCACCGCCAGCGAGCCGACCACCCGATCGTCGTACACGGCGACCAGTACCTGCGCCGCACCCGCACGATGGGTGATGTCGGCGAGTTGGGTGACGTACGGGCTGCCGGGGCGCACATAGCCCTCGCCGACGTAGACCTCGACCGTCAGGTCGCCGACGGCGTCGTACTCGTCCGGGCGAGCGTCCCGAATGACGACCTGGGAGTCCTGCACATCCATACCGGCATCTTCCCACCGGCCCGAACGGCCGCTGCTCGACACCCGGTCGGTCGGGCAGGGCCGCCGACTCGGTGCGGACGCGCGGGCGACACCGTCGGTCGGTCCGGACCTCGAGTCCGGTCAGGATCCGAGCCCCGGACGTGCGCCAGGATGTGAGATCTGCCAGCGTTGCGGCTCGCCGGACGGGTAGACGACCGGGATGAGATCCCCGATGGCAGGCCAGTTGTTCACCTCCCACACCAGGCGGCCGTACACCACGGTGCCGGGCACCGACGGACCGGTCAGATTGCCGGTGATGGTCACGTACTGCTGGCCCGTCGCGTCGGGCCGCGGGCTCACCCCGGTGACAGACAGCGTCCCCGTTTCCGGATTCGCCAGCCGGACTCCGTTGCGCCCACGCAGGTAGAGCATGACCAACGCCACCAGCGCACCAACCATGATCACCAACGTCGCGAACTGCACCATGGCACCCATGCTATTGCGGCGCTGCTCGGCACGGCCGCCGCGTGCCGACTACAGCGCGGCGAGTTCGCTGGTGCCGTGATCGGTGCGCCGGATCTGCCAGACGGCGGTGCGGGTGCGCTGTGAGCGACCGTTCGTCCGGTCGATCAGCGAGCGACTATTCGTGGTGAAGATCAGTTGCGCGCCGCGGGAATTGGTTTCCGGATTCTGGAACAGCTGAATCAGCCGGTCGGTCTCTTCGACCGGCAGGTGGGCGCCGATATCGTCGATGGCGAGCACCCGGCCGGAGTCCAGCGCGTCGAGCATGGTGGGCAGCAAGCGCAGCATGGAGACGGTGGCGGCGGATTCGTCGGTGATATCGAAAGCGGACTCGATTCCCGCGTGCACCAGTCCGAGGCCGACGCCGCGACGCTCGACCATCCGGGTGTAGAGGGCATCGCGTGCCGACTTCAGATTGCTCAACTCGCGTTCGAGCATGACCTCGGTGCTGCCGTTCTCCCGCAGCAACTGGTCAGCATGTCCGGGCGAGGTCGCGCACAACTCCACCTGTTCGGCCGTCCCAGCGATATCGGCGTCGAGTTCGCGCAGATAGTCCGCGTACATCGGGTCCGGTTCGGCGATCAGCAGATCGGTGATGCCGAGTTCGGCGGTGCGCAGCAGCATGAGCAGCCGCACCGCATGGTCCGGCGCCGCGGACAGATGGCTGCCGAGGCGATGCGCGACCGCCGCCGCATCCGTCGGGCCGTGCTGCACCTCGAGCATCGCCGAGAACCACCGGTACGCGGGCACCAGTGCCTCGGCATACATCTGCCCGGCGAGACCGAGCAGCAACGCATTCGGCCGCACCAGCGGCAGCAATGCGGCGATACCGTAGCGCGCGGCCTCGAACATCGGACCGATCTTGATCTGTTCGCCGTTGCGCTCGAAGACAATTCGCTTGCGCGAACGCGGATGCGTGTAGAGCCACTCGGCCGTCACATCCGAATTGTCCAGGCGGAACCCGTAGGTATACGGAACACCCTCCGCGACAAAACTCGCCACGAATTCCGAAGGGCGATCCGGGAATCCGCGGTGCGGCGCGCGCACCGGGCCCGCGTAGGGATCCCAGCCGGTCACCGAATTCAGCACCGCATCGCGCATCTGCCCCAGCCCATCGATCAGGCTCGACTTGCCCGCGGCACTCGCACCGTGCACCGCCGTCACCGGTACCGCGACCGGTCCGCTTCCCCGGCTCAAACGCAAGTCCTGCCGTTCGGCCAGGGATCTGTGATTGGTCACCTGAAAACTGCGCAGCATCCCGCCATCCTGTCGGTTTGCCCGCCGCAGCGCGACACCGCACCCGCCTCAGCCGCCGGACCGGCACCGCCGGCGAAGCTTCCGGCGGACAAATGCGCACGTCACGCGATACCATGCAGGCGCCGCGGCTATCCGCTGGCATCTGCCGGATATGTATTGATGAGGGATGGTTCACCGATGGATTCGACGATTCGTCGTCTAGTGGCCCGCAGCTGTGTCGCGGCCACGCTCGCAGTCGGCCCACTGGTCGTACTCGGTCCACCGCAGGCCGCCGCTGCGCCCTGTCCGGACGGTACCGCCCGGATCTTCTTCCACGACGAGACCAACACGTGCCAGAGCGGTGGCACCTACAGCTTCGACGGCACACCCGCGCTGGTGAAGGTGTGCTCGGTGGGCAAGGTTCAGGTGATCGTCGACACCACCATCCAGAAGAGCCGGACCAAGACCAGGACCGACCATCTCGATCTCAGCAACGGTCAGTGCGGACGGATCGCCATCGCCGGTCAGCTCGACTCCACCGTGAGCATCAGCCCCGCCTAGCGTCGGGCCCGAACAGCAACGCACTGTCGCCGAACTCGTGCCAGAGATATCCGGTATCGAAGGCGGTGGCATACGCCTCGTGGACGGTCGCCTCGCCCGCGACCGCGACCAGCAGATCGAGATGCGATGCGCCGGGTGCGTGCCAGCCGGTAAGGATGCCATCGACCACCTGGGCCGGATGTCGCGTTCCGAGGACCAGTTCGGTCCATCCACGGGCCGAATGCACGATGCCGTGGTGATCGGCGGTGGTCTCCAACGCGCGCGTCACCGTGGTGCCGACCGCGATGACGCGCCCGCCCGCCGCCTTGGTGTCGTTCACCAGACGTGCGGTCGCCGCCGGTACCGCGAACCGCTCCGGGCTCGGGGGTTCACCCGTCTCGGGTGAGGAGACCCCGGTGTGCAAGGTGATCGGCGCGATCGCGACGCCCGAGGTGACCAGATCGAGCACCAGTCGCTGGGTGAACGGGCGTGCCGCACTGGGCATTTCGGCGCTGCCGGGAATTCGACCGAAGACGGTCGTGTAGTACGACGGCGACCAACGTTGTGGCACATACGAATAGGTGATCGGATAGCCGTGGGTCGCCAGCAGCCAGGTGGGATCCGCGCTGAGTTCGGCGATCCAGAGTCGGCGCGCACCCGACAGCCAGGGTTCACGCAAGGTGGCGGCGGCACCGTCCGGCAGCTGAATCTCGTTGCCCGGGTGCAGCTCACGTGGATAGGGGGTGCGTTCGCGGGTGCGCAGCTCCACCACCCACAGTCCGTCACAACCGCCGAAGGTGTCCGGTGCAGCGCTCGCCCCGTCGATGGGTGCGTCGAGCCAGGTGGACAGATGCAGCGTGACCGCCATGCCTTCGAGGGTGCCGTCGACCGCCGCGGCCAGGGTCGTCGAATTGTTCACCACCACGAGGTCACCCGCCTGCAAATGCCGTGGCAGTTCCCGAAAGCTGTTGTGGGTGAGTCGATCCGCCGCAACCAGCATCCGCACCTCGTCGCGGGCCAGACCACGCGCCTCCGGCGGAGCGGCGGCATTGCGCTCGGGAGGTAGGATATCGGCCCATTCGTTCAACGCGGTCGTCATCTGCCGACCCCTGCGGTGAAATCGGCGACGGTATAGCGGCCGTTGTCGGGTCGCTGCTCGATCAACCGCAGTAGCGCGGGCACCACGGTCTCGGGTTCGGGACGATCGGAGATATCGTCACCGGGAAATGCCGCCTGATGCATTTCGGTGCGCATATCGCCGGGATCGAAGGCGTATATCGATAGCTCCGAATGTTCGGCGGCCAATATGGCGGTGAGTTGATCCAGGGCGGCCTTCGAGGAGCCGTAGCCGCCCCAGCCCGGATACGGCTCGACACCCGCATCGGAGCTGATATTCAGCACGACACCGTCGGGATCGAGCAGCGGCAGGGCGAACTGTAGAACCGCGAGCGGGGCGATGACATTGGTCCGGTACACCAGCTCGAGCTGATCGAGCGGATAGTTCGCCAGCCGCGGCAGCGGACTGGGCCCGAGCCTGCTCGCATTGTTCACGAGCAGGTCGAGATGTCCGAATTCGCCCGCGGTCTCGGCCAGTTCGGCGCGATGCGCCGGATCGGTGACATCACCCGACACCGCGAGAAATGCTTCGCCGAGTTCCGAGCCCACGCGGGCGAGCCGGTCGGCGCCGCGAGCCGTGCCGATTACCCGCCAGCCGCGTCCGATGAGCGAACACGCAAGAGCCAGACCGAATCCCGCCGAAGCACCGGTAATGAGGGCGGTAGAGCGATGAGTCATTTCGAATCTCCTGATAGTTACCTACCAGTCGATCGTCATACCTGAAGTCAGGTTCAGGTCAAGGATAGTTCGCCGACGGCATATCTACGCCTCGGCCTCGGCGTCCTGCTCGGCCGTCTCCGGCGCAACCGCCGCCGGGCCCTCGTCGAGCAGCTTGCGGAATCCGTCCTCGTCGAGGATCGGCACACCGAGTTCCTCCGCCTTCGTGGCCTTGGAACCCGGCGCGTCACCGATCACCACGAATGCCGTCTTCTTCGAGACCGAACCCGCGGCCTTACCGCCGCGAACCAGGATCGCCTCCTTGGCGCCATCGCGGGAAAACCCTTCCAGCGACCCGGTTACCACGATCGATAGCCCCTCGAGGGTGCGCTCGATGGACTCGTCGCGTTCGTCCGCCATCCGCACACCCGCAGCGCGCCACTTGTCGACGATCGCGCGATGCCAATCGACGGTGAACCATTCGGCGACGGCGGCGGCAATGGTCGGGCCGACACCGTCGGCGGCGGCCAGTTCCTCGACCGCGGCCTCCCGGATCCGATCGAGACTGCCGAATTCCCTGGCCAGCACCCGCGCCGCGGTGGGTCCGACGTGCCGGATGGACAACCCGACCAGCACCCGCCACAGCGGCCGATTCTTGGCGGTCCGCAAATTCTCGAGCAGGCGCTTACCGTTCGCGGACAAGCCGCCGTCCTTATTGGCGAACAGCGTGGTGGTGAGCAGCCGCGCCTCGTCGAGGTCGAACAGATCGCCCTCATCGGTGATCGCGCCCGACTTCAGCAGATCATTGGCGGCCTCGTAGCCCAGCGATTCGATATCGAACGCACCCCGGCCGGCCACATGGAACACCCGCTCCCGCAGCTGCGCCGGGCAGAACTGCTGGTTGGGACAGCGGATATCGGCGTCGCCCTCCTTCTGCGGCGCCAGTTCGGTGCCGCATTCCGGACAGTGCGTCGGCATGACGAATTCGCGCTCGTCACCGGAGCGTGCATCGACCACCGGACCGAGCACCTCGGGAATCACGTCACCGGCCTTACGGATGGTGACGGTATCGCCGATGAGCACGCCCTTGCGCTTGACCTCGGAGGCATTGTGCAGTGTGGCCATGGCGACCGTGGAGCCCGCGATGGAAACCGGCTCCATGACCGCGAACGGGGTGACCCGGCCGGTGCGCCCGACATTCACCTCGATATTCAACAGTTTGGTGGTGGCCTCTTCGGGCGGGTACTTGTACGCGATGGCCCAGCGCGGGGCGCGCGAGGTCGAACCGAGCCTGCGCTGCAGCGCCATCTCGTCGACCTTGATCACCTGGCCGTCGATTTCGTGCTCGATATCGTGACGGTGTTCGCCCCAATAGTTGACGCGCTCGATCACCGCATCGATGCCCTGCACCAGTTCGGTGTGCGCGGAGACCGGCAGACCCCATGCGGCCAGCGCGCGGTAGGCCTCGTGCTGCGAGGCCGGGGTGTAGCCCTCGATGCGTCCGAAGCCGTGGCAGATCATCCGCAGCCGGCGCCGGGCGGTGACCGCCGGATCCTTCTGGCGCAGCGAACCCGCCGCGGTATTGCGCGGATTGGCATACGGCGGTTTGCCCTCGGCCACGATCGCGGCATTGAGGGTCTCGAAATCCTCCAGTCGGAAATAGACCTCGCCGCGCACCTCGAGCAGGTCAGGGGTCGGGAACTCCGCGGTCGCGGTCAACTCGCCGGGAATGTCCTCGATGGTGCGCGCATTGAGCGTGACATCCTCACCGGTGCGCCCGTCGCCGCGGGTCGCGCCGCGCACCAGCCGTCCGTGCTCGTAGACCAGGTTCAGCGCGACACCGTCGATCTTCACCTCACACAGGTAATGCAGGTTCGATCCGGTCTCGGCCTCGACCCGGCTCGCCCAGGCGCGCAGTTCGTCGAAGTCGAAGACGTTGTCCAGTGACAGCATGCGCTCGAGGTGGTCAACGGCGGTGAAATCCGTCGCGAATCCGCCGCCGACCAGTTGCGTCGGCGAATCGGGGGTGCGCAGATCCGGATGTGTGTCCTCGAGTGCCTGCAGTTGCCGCAGCAGCTTGTCGAATTCACCGTCGGAGATGATGGGCGCGTCCCGTACGTAGTACCGGAACTGGTGCTCCCGAACCTCGTCCGCAAGCCGCTGCCATTCCACCCGCTGCTCCGCCGTAGCCGGGTCCGCCGCAATGTCGCTGTCACTCACCCATCGCACAGTAGTCGAGCCCACCGACAACGCAGCGCCACATTCCCGCACGTCGCGGCGGACTATCTGCTGGCGCCGGTGCGCGGCGGAAGCCGACCGGACTGCCCCCATACCAGCCCGTGGTCTTCGCGCGTCCGTGCCGATCACGACAGCAACACTCGAACGGCGGCGACACCCGTCGAGCGTCAGGAGAAGTCGAGCGATTCCGGCTCTTCGGCGTAGGCGCGGGCCACTTCGGTGGCCAGGCGCAGGGATTGGCGGGCCCATTCGAGCGGGGCACCGGCCAAGCCGCAGGCGGGGGCGACCAGGATCTGGGTGCCCAGCACGCAGCGACGCAGGCCGAGGCGGTCGATGAGGCGCACGCCCGGTTCGGCGATATCGCGCCAGGTCGGGGGCTTGCCGGGCGGCGTCGTCGGAATTAGGCCAAGGGCCAATTGCTTTCCCGCGTCCAGGGTTTCGCCGATATCGTCGAGTGTGCGGGTGGTGATGGTGGCCGCGTCGAAGCCGATGGCGGTGGCCGCGCTGCCGCGCAGTAAGGACAGGGCGGGTGCGTCGGCGCAACTGTGGACCAGGACGGGCACAGCCTGAGCGGCAATGACCGCATCCAAGATCGCCAGTGCCTCCGGTTCGGGCACCGCGCGCACCGTGTCGAGCACACTGACGCCGCGCAGCGAGCCGCTCAGCACATCGGTGAGTGCCGGTTCGTCCAGTTGCAGAACGACTTCCGCGCCGAGGCGTTTGCGCACCTCGTCCACGTGTTGGGCCAGACCTTCGGCGAGGGATTCCGAAATATCGCGTACCGCACCGGAATCGGTGAGCACACGGTGCCCGATGGGGAGCTCGAGTCGGGCCGCGAGGGTCAGCGGGCCGGTGGCCTGCAGTTTGACCGTACCCGCCGAACCCGCTGTCGCCCAGACCTCTTCGAGCGTGTCCAGATCCGACCTGAGCAGATCGCGTGCCCGCCGCGAAACCGCGCCGGGCCTAGCCGCCAGCCGATAGCCACGCGTGGTGGTGTCGAACCGCATATCCACCAGCAGCGCCGAGACCCGGCCGATCAGGTCCGAACCCACACCGCGCCCGGGCAATTCGACCAGATGCGGCAGATCAGGCAACTCACCGATGATGGTGGCCGCGGCCTCCCGCGGATCCGTACCCGGCCAGGATCCGACCGCGGTCGCGATCCCACCGGGAATGCGCGGCTTCGCCTCGACCGCACCCGATTCCGCAGCGAATTCGGTCACTGCTCGGCGCTCACGCCGCGCACCGATTCCGACTCCGCACGCAACGCAGCGGTGATGGTGCCGCTGCCGATCACCTGATCACCCAATGCATCCGGGCGATACAGCACAATGGCCTGACCGCGGGCCACACCGGTCAGCGGCTCGCGCAGGTGCACGATCAGCTCGTCGCCGACCGCCTCGGCCACGGCCGGCGCGATGCCGCCGTGCGCGCGCACTTGCGCCACGCATTCGATCGGTCCCCGCGGCGCGGTACCGGCGGTCCAGATGGCGCGGTCGGCCTGCACGGTCCACACCTGGAGATCCTCGGCGGAACCGACGCGGACGGTGCCGGAGTCGGGATCGATCTCGGTGACATAGCGCGGCTTACCGTCGGCGGCCGGACCCGGCAGTCCGAGCCCCTTGCGCTGACCGATCGTGAACCCGTGCACGCCTTCGTGATTCGCGAGCACGTGCCCATCGGCATCGACCACCGCACCCGGCCGGATGCCGATCTTCGCGCCGAGGAAGGCCCTGGTGTCACCGGACGGGATGAAGCAGATGTCATGGCTGTCGGGCTTGTTCGCCACGGCGAGCCCGCGCTCGGCGGCCTCGGCGCGGATCTGCGGCTTCGGAGTGTCACCCACCGGGAACATGGCCCGCGACAGCTGCTGCGCGGTCAGCACCGCGAGCACATAGGACTGGTCCTTATCGGCATCGACGGCACGGCGCAGCACACCGTCCTCGAGCCGCGCGTAATGGCCGGTGACCACGGCATCGAAGCCGAGGGCCACCGCACGGTCGGCGAGGGCGGAGAACTTGATCTTCTCGTTACAGCGCAGACACGGATTCGGGGTCTGCCCCGCGGCGTAGGCGGCGACGAAATCGTCGATCACGTCTTCCTTGAAGCGGTCCGCGAAATCCCAGACATAGAAGGGAATGCCGAGCACGTCGGCGGCCCGCCGGGCATCGCCCGCGTCCTCCTTCGAGCAGCAACCGCGCGATCCGGTGCGCAGGGTGCCCGGTGTCGCGGAAAGCGCCAGATGTACGCCGACCACCTCATGACCAGCGTCGACGGCCCGTGCCGCCGCCACGGCCGAATCCACACCACCACTCATGGCGGCGAGTACCCGCATCAGACACCTCCCTTCGCACCGGCCAGACCCGCGGCCCTGGCCCTTTCCATGATCTGGGGCAAGACATTCAGCACCGCGTCCACATCGGCGCGAGTCGAGGTGTGTCCCAACGAAAAGCGCAGTGAACCCCGGGCCTGCCACGGCTGCACACCCATGGCGATCAGTACATGACTCGGGGTGGCCACACCCGCATTGCAGGCCGACCCGGTAGAGCATTCGATCCCAGCCGCGTCCAGCAGCATCAGCAGCGAATCGCCTTCGCAGCCGGGAAAAGTGAAGTGCACATTGCCCGGCAGCCGGCGTTCACCAGCCGGACCGCTCAGCACCGCGTCCGGAACGACATCGCGGACACCCTTGATCAATTCGTCCCGCAGTGCGGTCAATTCCTTTGTGCGCGTAGGCAACTCGGTCACGGTGTAGTTCAGTGCAGTGGCGAGTCCGACAGCAGCGGCGGTATCGGAGGTCCCGGAGCGCAGATCGCGCTCGTGCCCGCCGCCGTGTAGGAGCGGCACACACGGTACCCGCCTGCCGAGCAGCAGTACACCGACACCGTGCGGCCCACCGATTTTATGACCGGCGAAACTCGCCGCCGAAAGCCCACTCGCCGCGAAATCGATCGACAGCTGCGCGGCGGCCTGAATCGCGTCACTGTGCATGGGCACGCCGAATTCCTGTGCCACCGTGGCCAATTCGGCGATCGGCGCAATGGTTCCGACCTCGTTATTGGCCCACATGATGGTCACCAGCGCGACCTCGTCGACATGTTCGGCCAGCGCCGCCCGCAGCACCTGCGGCGACACCACACCTTCGGCGTCTACCGGCAGCCAGGTCACCTGCGCGCCCTCGTGCTGCTCCAGCCAGTCGACGGCATCGATGACCGCATGATGTTCGGTCGAACCCGCGATAATCCTCGTCCGGCGCGGTTCGGCCGCTCGGCGCGCCCAGTAGATGCCTTTGATCGCCAGATTGTCGCTCTCGGTCCCGCCGGAGGTGAAAATCACCTCCGATGGCCGGGCGCCCAGATCGGCCGCGATCGACTCGCGTGCCTCCTCCAGCATCCGCCGGGCGGCCCGTCCGGAACCGTGCAGTGACGAGGCATTGCCCGTCATACCGAGGGCAGCCGTCATCGCCTCGATCGCGACAGGCACCATCGGAGTGGTCGCCGCATGATCGAGGTAGACCGTCTGGGGCGCCCCATGGACCGAACCCGCAAAAGCCGACTTCATGACCTATAAACCCTATCCCACCGTTGACCTGCGCATCTTCGGGGTATCCCGCCGCTGTCGACGATCTGTCCGATTTACCCACCACATGCAAGCCGAACCGGGCGCGACGGTATTCCCGCCACCCCCGCGCCAACGCCTCTCCCAGCATCAACGCCCCCGCCGGCTGTCCGTTCACCAGGTGCGTGTAGATCTCCAAGGTAGTGGTGTTGCTTTTGTGACGCATCCGCCGTGTCACATCCGCCAAGTTAGGCCCGGCGGCCAACAGCGACCCGTACCGGTGCCGCAACGAGCGGCCGGGGCGGCGTCACGTGGCTCGCATGATCCTGACGATGTGCAGGCGGTTGCCGACTTCGCCGGGGTAGCGGCGGGAGGTGATGGTGACGTTTTGCCATCCACTCGAGGTGTGCGCGCGGATGCGGGCCGCGGTGACGGCCTTCATATCGGGCAGTCCGGGCTGCAGCATGACCGCTGTGTTGGCGACTGCTGCCCAGTCGTCGCGGTGGATCAGTTCGGCGTCGCCCTCACGCTGCCAGTCGATCCAGGTGGGTACGCGCCCGATCCACTGCGCGATGAGCGGGGCGCCGTTCAACTCCTGGTGGCGGCGGCCACCGAGCGGCCGCGGACGGTCAATTCGAACGGTTCGGGACGCAGTGTTCCTCGCTCTCGCAAGGTCAGCGGCGTGGCGGAGGTAGTGCCCAGGTCGAAGGCGTGTACCAGCCGGCCGAGCATGAGCGTCGCCTCGTGCAGCGCGAACGCGCGCCCGATGCATGAGCGCGGGCCCGTGCCCCACGGCTGGAAGAACCGGTCGGGAAAAGCACGCAGCGCGGTGGAATCGAAGCGGGCTGGGTCGAATTCTTCGGCGGCCGGGCCCCACACGTCCGGGTCGCGCTGCGCGGCCAGCGCGAGCACGAACACCGCCCGCCCGGCCGGGATCCGGTAGCCGCCGAGGTTCTGTTCGGTACGCGCGATGCGGAAATAACCGGGCGCGGGCGGCCACAGGCGCAGGCATTCGTTGAGGAACTGGCGTGTGAACCGCATTCTGGTCACGTCTTCGTATCCGAGACCGGTTGTCTGTGTGGGGATTTCGGAACGTATGCGGTCCTGGTGGTCCGGGTTGCGTGCCAGATGGTGCAACGCGACTTCCAATAGGGCAGCGGTGGTTTCGTGCCCGGCGATCAGGAACGTGAGCGTCTGGTCCCGCACGTTGTCCGCCGGTAGCCGTGCCCCGGTCTCCGGATCTGCCGCGGTCAACATCAACCCGAGTAGATCCGTTGCATCGCTGTTTTTTTCGCGTTGCCGATCGGCGATCAGCTGATCCACGTATTGCCGCAGGGAGGCGATGTCGCGGCGCACGCGCGGAGCCTGCAGCGCCCCGCGTACGTCACCGATGACCGGAACGTCGTTAGTGGATTCGGACGCCCACTGCAGCGTGCGTCCCAGCACTCGGACGAACCGATGTGAATCACTACACTGCCCCTGGGGATCGAACAAGCGCAGGTCTCGGCCGAATCCAGCGCGAGCGATCACCTCCAGGGTGGCGCGGGTCATCGCCGAATGAACGGCCACGCTAGCGCAACCGGCCGCAGTCCACTCGGCCACCAGGTCGTCGGCAACCGAGGCCATGGCCTCGTGATAGGTGCGCATCGCGGCTTGGGCGAACCCCGGTGTGAGGATGCGCCGAGCCTGCCCCCACAGCGGATCTTTCGAACTGGCGGTGAACATCCCGTGCGCAGCGAGCGGTCGCAACTTGGCCAGCGGCCCCAGAAGAACACGCCCCCAGGCGGTTTCATCGTTGCACTGCGTCGCCAACCGGCCCCCGGCGACGATGATGAGCTGAGTGCCGAGCAGTTTGCGCTGGAAGATCGGCCCCAGCCCGCCCTGGGCGAGCTTCAACTCGTGCTGCGTCGGGCGGTGACGGTCCACACTGGCCACGTCACCGATGATCGGCAGTCGACCCGGTGGATACGGCAACGCCTCCACGGGCAGCGGGGCGCTGAACGATTCCATGCGTCTTACTCAAACACGCGGGCCGTCCGGATCGCCACGCCCGTGACCGGCCGCACACACGGTTTGCGACGCGCAGCACCGCCGTGATCAGCTTGTTATCAAGCTGGGCGGCTCATTTTCCTAGCTGGACGTAAGAAGCTCGCACGGAACCGCTGTACATCTGTACCTGTCTGTTTTGCCGAGCCGAGCAATACGACCAGTAGGTGAGGCGACAAATGAGCATCGAATACCGCACCAGTGCGCAACACGGTTCGGGAAACCGAGGTCAAAGGACTGTGGTGCTTCGGCGCACGTGCGCCGGTACGCCCCACCGCGGCGTTATGAATTTCGCGAACAGCGCAAGCCGTATGACGAGTCGGCGAGGGTCTACGACGCTGACACCAGCAATGTGCGCCTGAAGAAAACCATCACCCTGGCGCTGCTGTGTCCAGACCGGAACGCATGTCTGCCGCGGTCATGACGGAAACCAACCACCACAGAGACCATCGCGGGCCGACCGCACCATGAGCTGAGGGCCGGACTCGGAGGGGAAATCCGGCCCTCAGCTGCTCCCCTCAGATCGCACCGGCGAGCCGAATGGTCACCACGCGCGATATATCGTGGCGGTGACCGACCACAACCCTGACACCGACGCTGTTGAACACGATTCCCGCGCCATCGGGACCCGCATCGCTCGGTGGCCGGTGGTCAAGGCAACGTCCAGAGCTTGGTCGTGGCCACGTAGAAGATGACGACCCAGGCCAGCATCACGGCAGCGACGATCGCGATGCCCTGGAGGTTCGTCTTCGTCGCCGGGGTATCGGGGGGCGGGCGCAGCCACCGCCGCAGCAACCGGTGCACGTAGTGCGGCATCGTGACGAAGCTCATCACGAAACTGGACAGCAGGTTGCCGATCAGCAATCCGAGCCACAGCGGCATCTTCAAGGGGGACAGGGCAAGAGTGAGCAGTACAACGGTCGGGTAGAGGCCCACCCACACCGCGACGGCGGTCTTGGTATTCGACGGTGCCGAAGTCTCGTTGCCGTTCTCGTCGAAGGCGAACCAGCTGCCGAATGAGTTATCGATGGTGCGCAACTCGAAGTCGCCGAACTTCTCGCCCTCGGCCAGCAGCTCTCCGCGCCGCTTCGAGGTGAGCCAGGTGGCGAGGTTCGCCGCGGTATCGAAGCGGTAGAGCGCCGTCCACTCGTCCTGAACACCCTCGATGGGGCGGAAGAGCTCGGTGCCGCGGAAGCCGTCGAATTTCGCCTCCTCCCGGCTCAGATCCGCTTGCCACGCAAGGAAATCCGCGACGCTGTCCGCAGCCACCCGATGGGTGACCACGACCGTCACGAGGGGATCTACCGGACGCGTGCCACCGCTGATGACCTGCTGGGTGGCCGGACCGTCGAAGTATCGCTGCCCGCTGTCCAGGAACTCCTGACGGGTAGCGCTGTTTATCCAGTCCTGTAGATGACCGACGGAGTCGAAGCGGTACACGACAACCCATTCGGGCTGCACTGCCGTGGGGGCGGCGATCTCGGCGCCGAGGAATCCGGGGTAGCCCGATGCCGCGGCGTTCAGGTCTTCCTGCCACGACTTGAAGGCCTGCTCGAAACCAGGGCGCACCTGCTGGCCGATGATGACCGTCGCCGCATCGTCGGCGGTTCCCATCGCAGTGCCTCACCGCTCGGGTCGCGCCGAAACCGGCGGCTCGCGGATGGCGCACGTCGCGCCGATCGCCAGACCCGCGGCGCTCGGCACCGGGCTGTCCCAGGCGAGTGCGGTGCGCTCGATCAGACGACCCAGATCCGGCTGTTCGGTCGAAAACAACCACGTACCTGCGGCCGGCCACGCATCGCCGTCACGCCAAGCCGTACCCGGTCGGCCGGAAGGTCGCCGAACGACATCGGTGATCGTATCGAGATCCATAGCGCCGCTCCCCTCTGCGAAGGTGCCGTGCCGCCGATCGCCCGCCGAGTTCGATCACGCAACGAAGCCGCCCATTCCGGGCATCGCTGTGCACGCACTCGCCTGGGGTCAAGGTACCCGACCCGCCTAGACCCCGGCCAGCAATCCCACAGCTACGGCTCGACTCGTTCGCGAGCCGTGCCGCACCCCGGCTCCCGCGCCACGTTGCGCCGCCGATCACAATCGGCGGATATCCGCGCTGTTCAGTCAGCGAATTCTGGTGCAGAGGAGAACATTCCCCACCGGGAATTCGCACCATAGCGTTGAACTGCGGGCCCCGCGAGAGTGCGCCCTTCGATCAGTCGGTCGACACCGCGCTCTCGGCAACCTGGTGGCCGGAGCGGCGGCGGCGGAACGGTCGCAGCCGCCGCGACGGCCGTTGCGGCTGCGGTTCGGCCGATTCCGGATCCTTTACCCGGGTGGCGGTCGCCTCGATCCAATCCGATGTCTCGATAACGCCGTGGCGCGGCAGATCGGTGCCGCGCACCGCCTGCTCGCAGCGGCGGGCCAGATCGCGGCGATCGAGCCCGGGGTGCTCCACCGGCTCGAGCGCCACCTCGGCCACCATGCCGCGCGAGCGCAGGATGCGCTTCGCCGAGGTGCCGAAGCCGTCGTCACCGACGAATCCGGGAACGGTCGTCTGGGTGCCATGTACGTCCAGGTACCGCACGCGTACCGGCTGCACCGAGGTTCCGGTGTCCACCGCCGCCTGGAAGAGGGCGGGCCGCATGGTGCCGTAGGCGCGGCCACACCAGGTGGTCCCCTCGGGGAAGACCGCGACCCGGTCACCTGCCGCCAGCCGTTCGCCGAGACGTGCCACCACACCGGGCAATTCGCGCAGCCGTTCGCGCTCGATCGGAATGACCCGCAGCAATTTGGCCAGCCCGCCGAGCAGTGGCCAATCGACCATATCGGCGCGGGCCACGAAGCCCAGCGGCTGCACCGCCGCCATGACGACCACATCGGTCCAGCCGATATGTCCGGCCACGATCAGCAGCCCGGTACCCGAATCGCCGAAGCGCGCATCGGCCGGGGCCCCCGCATCGGCTCGGTTGTCGACAATGCGTAACCGAATCCCGAGACAGCCCAGAATCGTTCGCGCATACCGCCGCTGCAGCTGCTCGCGGCGTGCGCGCGGTGTCACGAGATTGACGACGGGAAAACTGATCAACAATCCGGCCACCGCGAATAGTCGGCCGATCACCCGCGCGGTGCCGATCTCATCGACCGGATCGATACAGCCGGACCCACAGGGGCTCGACGGCATCCAGGAGTGCGCGGTGCGCTGGGCGGGCGGTGCGTCGAACACCATCGGACTCACCGTCCCCCGTCGAGCGCATTGGCGGCGTCTTGTAATCGGTTGAGGTAACGGGTGTTGATCGTGTCCAGACCGAGCAGCACGACGAAATCGGCGACCGCGAAATCCGGATCGTGCGCGGGTTCACCGCAGATCTCCGCGCCGAGGCGCAGGTACCCGCGCAGCAGCGGGGGCAGCTTCGGTCGTGCGGGCGGGGTCAGTTCGTCCAGGGTCAGCCCGTCGACCACCACGGGGCGGTGCGGGTGCACCCGCCGCTCGGGATCGGATCCGTGCCTGCCGAGCAGCATGTCCCGCACGCCGCGCACATTGACACCGGCCGGATCGGCGGGGGTGTCCTGCATGGGCACCGAGGCGCAGCCCATCACCCACTCGTATCCGGTGAGCTGGATGTAGTGCAGAATGCCCGCCCACATGAGGGTCAGCACCGAGCCGTTGCGGTGGTCGGGCACCACACACGCACGACCCATTTCCACGATCCGGTTGCCCGCCGGATCCAGTTGGGTCAGATCGAATTCGGTGGCCGTGTAGTAGCCGCCGGCGGCGGTCACTCGGTCCGGCGGCAGCATTCGGTAGCAGCCGACGAATTCCTCGGTCCGGTCGTCGCGGACCAGCAGATGATCGCAGTGCTCGTCGAAGTGGTCCGCGTCCAGACCCGTTCCGTTGTCGGGAATGCGGAAGCCGGGCTCACTGGCGAACACGCCGTAGCGCAGGCGCTGCGCGGCCAGCCGGTGCGCCGAATCGGACGAGACGACCAGCGAATACCGAGACCGTTCCACCCCGGAGTCCGTTGGTCGAGCCGGGGCTGTCAACACGGACGAAATAGTCATATCCGTGATGAAGCCAGTCCGAAACTGCGCCGGAGCAACCTCGAAGTGTCGCGTCGATGCCGGTTCGGTGAACGAGATGATTATCACACCGAGCGTTCACCGAGCTGTCGTGTCGCGTTCCGTCTCCCGCACCGCTACCGCCGTTTTTTGCCTGCGCCGCAACCTTTCCGGAATAGCTCAGGCGGCGTCGCGCTCCGACATCCGCACCGGATCCCGTACCGCGTCCACCTCGTCGAAACCGGGACGACCCGTGCCGATAAAGGCGATGAGCCACGAGGCGACGGCGGCGAACCTATTGCGGAACCCGACCAGGTACAGCAGGTGCACCGCGAGCCACACGGTCCAGGCGATGATGCCGCGGAAGGTGACGTGCTCGTTGAGTTTCACCACCGCGCTGAACCGGCTGATCACCGCCATGCTGCCCTTGTCCCAGTAGGTGAAGGCAGTGCCGGGGAGCTTCTTGCGGCGAATGATGTCGGCGGCGTGCCTGCCCTCCTGCATCGCGACCGGCGACTGACCCGGATAGCCGTTGAGCGAGGTCATATCACCGATGGCGTAGATATCGGCGTGTCCGCCGACGGTCAGATCCGGATTGATCAAAAGCCTTCCGGCCCGGTCGGTTTCGCAGCCGGTGGCCTCGGCCAGGATCTGCGCGAACCCGCCCGCCTGCACACCCGCCGACCAGACCACCGTCTCGGCCGCGATCCGGCGCTCGATACCCTGCTTGTCCTTGACGGTCACCTTGCCGAAGTCGATATCGGTTACGAACGTGCCCAGCAGCACCTCGACGCCGCTATTGGTCAGCGATGCCTTCGCATATTCCGACAGTCCGCCACCGAAGGGCGGCAGTACCTCGCCCGCGCCCTCGACCAGGGTTACCGAAACCTCTTGGTGATAATACCGTTTCGCGAGTTCCTTCAGTTGACCGGCAACCTCGACACCGGTCGCGCCCGCGCCGACCACCACGAAGCTCAGCAATCGCTGGCGGGTGTGCGCATCCGCGTCCTTGGCCTCGGTGAAGACGCGCTCGATCTGTGCGCGCAGCAGCTTCGCATCGTCGATGGTCTTGAGCGAGAACGTCTTATCGGCGAAATCGTCCCGGCCGAAATACGACTGCGAGGCGCCGGTGGCGGCGATCAGCGAGCCGTAGCGGATCTGGGTGTGCGCGCCGTCGTGCTCGTAGGTGAGCACCGCGTTATCGGCGTCGATGGCGACGACCTTGCCGAGCCGGACGTCGGCCTCTCGATGCCTGCGCAACACCGAGGCGATCGGCGGCGCGATCTCGTGCGAGGCCAGCACACCCGTCGCGACCTGGTACAGCAACGGCTGGAAGAGATGCTCCGGAGTACTCGAGATGAGAACGTAATTAATGCCTGATTTGGCCAACTGCTTAGCGGCGGCAAGCCCCCCGAATCCCGATCCAACGATGACAACATCTGCATGTTCCATGACAGCCTCCTTCTCTCATTACCAACCGTCATTCGAACTGCAGATATTTCAGGTGTTCAGGCGCATAATAGATATGACTCTTATCTAGATCGCTCATGAATTGGAGATCGCGTGGAGCTTCGCCAGCTCACCTACTTCGTCGCGGTGTGCGAAGAGCTGAGTTTCAGCCGGGCTGCGGCCCGCTGTTACATCTCCCAATCGGCGATCAGCCATCAGATCGCCCGGCTGGAGCGTGACCTAGGCGTGCTCTTGTTCGAGCGCTCTACCAGGGCCGTTGTACCCACCGACGCGACCATGCGGCTACTTCCCCTGGCTAAACAGATGCTCAGCCTGGAGTCGGCCATCCGCGCCACCGTGCGCACCTCCGGTCACCGCATCCGGCTTGCCGCCAACATGTCCTTCGCGACCCGGTCCCTCTCCGCGATCGCCGGCGCGCGCGCCGCACATCCGGATGCCGAGATCGAATTCGTCATCAAACCGTTCCGGCAGCGGATCACCGCGGTGGCCGACGGCGACTGCGATCTCGCACTCATCCGCGGCAGTGTCGAAGAGCCCGGTCTCGCAGTCGAGCAACTGTGGATCGAGGACCTCGTCATCGCCACCTCCGCCGCCCATCCGCTGGCCACGCGCGCGCAGGTGACGCTGGCGGAGCTGAGCCAGTATCCGCTGCTGCTCCCACCCGAGCAGGAACAGGTCTTGCTGCACAATGTGATTCGGGCGGCCTTCGCCGATCTGGCCGCGGGCCCCACCTTCGGCCCGCCGATTCCACCGGATCACACCGCAACCATGGAACTGATCAATCGCCCGGACGCCTGGACCGTGCTCTACGCCGACAGCCCCACCGAGGGCCTGGTGGTTCTGCGTCTCGCCGAGCATCGACTACGAATTCCGGTCTCCGCGGTCCTGCGCAGCGATGCGCGCCGCTCCGCGATCCTCACCACACTGTTGTCCGGCTTACATCGCCGCTGAGATCTGCTGCCATCGAGCGGATCTCGGTGCCAGGCGTGGTCGCGAGCGAAACCGCGTGCACCGACCACCGCGCGACGGCCGTATGAGCCCGGTCCCCTGCCGCTTCCCCAGACGGGAGTAGGTATTGCTGCACAACATCATTCGGACCACGTTTGACCGACCTGATCGACCGGAACAAAGACCTTCCCCGTCAGTAGACGAGCGCGGTCCACGGGATATCGATCCGGAACGGATGCGTGAACGATACTCGCTCCTCGCCGTCGTTCACCCATTCACCGACAATCCGATACGCGGCTGGGTGCAGCGGGCCGATCCCGTCGGGTAGCTGCGCGTACCCGATCTCCAAGCCGTATGCACGGATGAATGCGATGGCACTGACATCCGCTTTCAGCGTCACTTCCCAATACCACGGAATCCCGGCCTTCGCATACCGACTCTTCTTCGCCTCGATATCGGACGGGATATTGGACGGTGACAGCACTTCGCCTACCAGCACGGTGTCGGCCGCGCGGACGTCCCGGTAAGCGCCGCCAAGACAGCGGTGCACCAAGAAATCGGGGGTCAGGAAGTCGGACTTCCCGCTGCTCCCGAGAAAGACATTGGTTTCGAGGTTGGCCACCCAGCAGCGTTCAGCGTCTACCGCCATATCGTTGCGTGCGCACCGTTCGAGCTCATGGGTCAATCGGCGCATGAATATCTGATGTTCACCGGGACCGCGACGCACCCACACCACACGGCCCTCCCAGAGCTCGATCTGTTCCGCGATCTCCGCTGGGAGTCGCTCCAGTTCCGCCCAAGTCATATGCTCAGGCAGGTCAGGACGCTCGATACGGGGCAGAGACATGCCGCAATGATAGGCCCGGAAATGCTCGTGGCCCCGCCGTTTCCGGCCGGGCCACGAGTCGGCGTCAGTACGCGAGCGCTCAGCCCTTGTGCGCCTTGACCGCTTCGGTCAGCTGCGGGGCGACGTTGAACAGGTCCCCGACGATGCCGTAGTCCGCGATCTCGAAGATCGGGGCCTCTTCGTCCTTGTTGACCGCGACGATGGTCTTCGAGGTCTGCATACCGGCACGGTGCTGGATGGCGCCGGAGATGCCGAGGGCGATGTACAGCTGCGGGGAGACCGTCTTACCGGTCTGACCGACCTGGAACTGGCCCGGGTAGTAGCCCGAGTCGACCGCGGCACGCGAGGCGCCGACGGCGGCACCGAGCGAGTCGGCCAGCGCCTCGACGACCGCGAAGTTATCGGCGGAACCGACACCGCGGCCACCGGAGACGACGATGCTCGCCTCGGTGAGCTCCGGACGGTCGCCACCGGCGACCGGTGCGCGGGAGATCACCTTCACGACGCCCTCTTCCTGCGCGGGCACCTCGACGGTCACCTTCTCGCCCGCACCGGCCGCGGCGGTCGCCTCGACGGCACCCGGACGCACCGAGATCACCGGCACGTCGCCGGTGGCCTTGGCGTCGACAGTGAATGCGCCACCGAAGATGGAGTGCACGACCAAACCGTCGGACTTGATGTCGATGACATCGACGAGCAGGCCGGAGCCGATGCGCGCGGCGAGGCGGCCCGACACCTCCTTGCCCTCGGCGGTAGCGGCGACGATCACGGCGGCCGGGGAAACCGACTCGACCAGACCGGCGAGCACATCGACCTTCGGCGTAACCAGGAAGTTCTCCACGTCGTCGGATTCGGCGATGTAGATCTTCGCGGCACCCGCGGCGGCCAGCGCGCCGGCCAGCTTCTCGCCGGTCCCGGCCGAACCGATCACGACGGCCGTGGGCTCACCCAGCACGCTCGCGGCGGTGAGCAGTTCGGTGCTGACCTTCTTGACCGCACCGTCGGCGTGCTCGACGAGCACAAGTACTTCTGCCATTTGTGTTCTCTCCCTGTCTAATTGCGGTGTTCGCTACGCCCTGCGTGGTCACGCTGTGTGCACCCACCCCGCCGACTTCGTCGGCAGACCGACCCCCATGGCTACCTCCTCCGGGCGCTGAGCTCACACCGCGGGCGCAGTCTCGGGCGGGATCAGATGATCTTCTGACCGACCAGGTACGCGGCGATCTTGGTGCCGCCGTCGCCCTCGTCCGCGATCTTCTCGCCCGCCGTGCGCGGGGGCTTCGGGGTGGCCGCGGTGACGGCGCTGCCCGCGTTGGCGACACCGACGGTCGACGGGTCGACACCCAGGTCGGCCAGTGTGAAGGTCTGCACTTCCTTCTTCTTCGCGGCCATGATGCCCTTGAAGGACGGGAAGCGCGGCTCGTTGATCTTCTCGGTGACGCTGACGATGGCCGGGAGGGTGGCCTCCAGCTTGAACACGCCCTCGTCGGTCTCCCGCTCGCCGGTGATCTTGTTGCCGTCGACGGTCAGCTTGCGCAGGTGTGTCAGCTGCGGCAGGCCGAGGTATTCGGCGATGATCGCGGGGACGGCACCGGAACGACCGTCGGTGGCCTCATTGCCCGCGATGACCAGCTCGACACCCTCGACCTGGCCCAGCGCACTGGCCAACACCCAGGCGGTCTGCACGGCGTCGGAGCCGTGGATCGCGGGATCGTTGATGTGGATGGCCTTGTCGGCACCCATGGACAGCGCCTTGCGGATGGCCTCGGTGGCCCGGTCCGGACCGGCGGCCAGCACGGTGACCTCACCGCCCTGGGCCTCCTTGATCAGCAGCGCTTCTTCGACGGCACGCTCGTTGATCTCGTCGAGGACGGCGTCGGCGGCCTCGCGATCGAGGGTGAAATCACCGTCGGTCAGCTTGCGCTCGGACCAAGTGTCGGGAACCTGCTTGATGAGTACGACGATGTTCGGCATCGGTATTCGTCGACCTCCTGTTCTGGTTACACGTGTGTGGTGGTCGCACGAACTCGGCCGTACGTCCTTGTTTGTAGCTCAGGGCGTGACACTACCCTACGTTAAGTTACCCACGGGTAACTTAGTTGCTTCTCTCTCACAACGGTGGTCCTGGCGATAATGTGCGGCCGCCGTACCAGTAACGTCGGAGCGATGAGCGAGGCTGTGATCCCTGCCGCAGTGGGCCCGACCCCGGGCATTACTCCCGAGTCGGCGGTGCAGCCGTTGCCGCTGACCGGCGAGCGGACCGTACCCGGCATCACCGAGGAGAACTACTGGTTCCGTCGGCACGAGATCGTCTACGCACGCCTGCTCGAACGTTGCGCGGGAAAGACGGTGCTGGAGGCCGGATCCGGCGAGGGTTACGGCGCGAACATGATCGCCGATGTGGCCATCGAAGTGATCGGTTTGGACTACGACGCCAACGCGGTCGAGCATGTGCGCACCCGTTACCCGCGCGTGGAGATCATCCAGGGCAACCTCGCCGCGCTGCCGCTGGCGGACGATTCGGTCGATGTCGTGGTGAATTTCCAAGTGATCGAACACCTTTGGGACCAGAGCCAGTTCATCCGAGAATGCCTGCGGGTGCTGCGTCCGGGTGGCGAGCTGTTGATCAGCACGCCCAACCGGATTACCTTCTCCCCCGGCCGCGATACTCCGCTCAACCCGTTCCACACCCGCGAACTCAATGCCGACGAACTCACCGGACTGCTGGTCGACGCCGGTTTCCGGGTCACGCTGATGACCGGTGTGCACCACGGCCCGACACTGAAAGCGTTGGACGCCAAGCACGGTGGTTCGTTCATCGATGCGCAGATCGAACGCGCGCTGGCCGGGGAACCGTGGCCCGCCGAACTGACCGCCGATGTCGCCGCGGTCGCCATCGACGATTTCGCACTGCGCACCGAGGACATCGATGCGAGCCTCGATCTGGTCGCCATCGCGGTGAAGCCTTGAGCAAACAAGCGGTTCCCGGCCAGTTCACCCTGGTCCTGCATTCCCATCTGCCCTGGCTGGCCCACCACGGCCGCTGGCCGGTCGGCGAGGAATGGCTCTACCAATCCTGGTCCGCCTCTTACCTTCCGGTCGTCGATGTATTGAGAACCCTTGCCGCGGAGGGCCGTTCACATCTGCTCAGCCTCGGCATCACACCGGTGCTCGCCGCCCAGCTGGACGATCCGCATTGCCTTGCGGGCATGCATCATTGGCTCGGCAACTGGCAGCTGCGCGCCGACCAGGCCGCGATGGCGGGCAATATCGCGCTCGGCAGGTATGAGCATCGACTGGCCGCCGCGGCATTGGCGGAATTCGAACAGAACTGGCGTCATGGCGCGGCCGCGGTGTGGCGGCAGCTCATCGATGCCGAGGCCATCGAACTACTCGGCGGCCCGCTCGCGCACCCGTTCCAGCCGCTGCTGCACCCACGACTGCGCGCCTTCCAACTCAGCGAGGGCCTCGTCGACGCCCGCCAGCGGTGGGGCCACACCCCAACCGGCATCTGGGCGCCCGAATGCGGTTACACCCCCGGTATGGAGACCGGATACGCGGCTTCGGGTGTGACGCATTTCATGGTCGACGGGCCCGCGCTGCGTGGCGATACCACCCTGGGCCACCCGGTCCGGGAGTCGGATGTGGTGGCCTTCGGGCGGGATCTGCAAGTGAGCTACCGGGTTTGGTCGCCCAAGTCCGGCTATCCAGGCCAGAGCACATACCGGGACTTCCATCACTACGACCACGCGACGGGTCTCAAGTCCGCCCGCGTCACCGGCAAAACGGTCGCCGGACCGGATAAGGCCCCGTACGACCCGGAGCTGGCGGCCGCGGCGGTGGTCCGCGATGTCGACGATTTCGTGCATACCGTGCGGCAGCGGCTGATCGACGAATCGGCGCGTATCGGACGTCCGGCGCTGGTCGTCGCGGCATTCGATACCGAATTGTTCGGGCACTGGTGGCACGAGGGTCCGCAGTGGCTCGCCCAGGTGTTGCGGGCATTGCCCGAGGTGGGCGTCACGGTCGGCACCCTCGCCGACGCCAGGGCGCGCGGATTCGTCGGGGAACCGGTGCCGCTGGCCGATTCGTCCTGGGGTTCGGGTAAGGATTGGCGAGTGTGGGCCGGTGACCAGGTCAACGACCTGGTAGAACTGAACGACGAGATTGTCCGGCTCACCCTCGACACCGTCGACAAAATGCGGGCCGAGGGCGGCGACCTCGCGCTGCGCGACCCGGTTGCCGATCAGCTGCTGCGGGAGGCTATCCTCACCGTCTCCAGCGACTGGGCATTCATGGTCAGCAAGGACTCCGCGGCCGGCTACGCACGCGACCGCGCGCACCGACACGCCCACGCCGTGCGGGAAATCGCGGGCGCGGTGGGCGCGGGGCAAGTCGCCAAAGCACACCAGTTGGCGACAGGATGGGGGGCGGCCGACGGGCTCTTCCCGAGTGTGGACGCCCGGCGGCTGGCGATCGCGGACCGAGACTCCGCCTGATAAGGACATTCATGAAGATCTTGATGGTGTCGTGGGAGTACCCACCGGTGGTGGTAGGTGGGTTGGGCCGTCATGTGCATCACTTGGCGGTCGAATTGGCCGCGGCCGGTCACGAAGTGGTCGTGCTCGCCCGCCGGCCCTCCGGCACCGATTCCACGACCCACCCCACCCACTCGTTCATCGCCGAGGGCGTGCTGGTGGTCGCGGTCGCGGAGGATCCGCCGTGCTTCGACTTCGGCGAGGACATGCTCGCCTGGACGCTGGCCATGGGCCACGCGATGGTCCGCGCCGGTGTCGCGCTCGGCAAGCCCGGCATCGGCGACGGCTGGGTCCCGGATGTCGTGCACGCCCACGATTGGCTGGTCGCGCATCCGTCGATCGCGCTGGCCGAGTACTACGACGTGCCCCTGGTATCGACCATCCACGCCACCGAGGCCGGGCGGCACAGCGGCTGGGTCTCGGGTCGGGTCAACAAGCAGGTGCATTCGGTCGAGTGGTGGCTGACCAATGAATCCGATGCCTTGATCACCTGCTCGACCTCCATGCAGGACGAGGTGGAACGGCTCTACGGGCCCGAGCGGATACCGATGACGGTAATCCGCAACGGAATCGATGTGGGCGCTTGGACCTTTCGGCCCCGCGCCCCGCGCACCGGTCCGCCGCGCCTGCTCTATGTGGGTCGGCTGGAATACGAGAAGGGCGTGCAGGACGCGATCGCCGCGCTGCCGCGCATTCGCCGCGCCCACCCTGGCACCACGCTGACCATCGCCGGAATCGGCACCCAGTTCGAATGGCTGCGGGAGCGCGCCCGCGTGCATCGGGTCGCGCGGGCGGTGACCTTCGCCGGTCAGCTCGATCACGAGGTACTGCTCGGCTGGCTGCACGGCGCCGACGCCATCGTGCTGCCGAGCCGCTACGAACCCTTCGGCATCGTCGCGCTCGAAGCCGCCGCCGCGGGTACCCCGCTGATCACCTCTACCGCGGGTGGTCTCGGCGAGGCCGTCATCGACGGCGTCACCGGCGCATCGTTCGAACCGGCCGATGTGGATGGCATCGTCGAAGCCGTGCGCGCCACCCTCGACGATCCGGCCGCCGCCCAGGACCGCGCCTACGCCGCGCGTGAACGCCTCACCGCCGACTTCGCCTGGGATGTCGTGGCCGCCGAAACCGCCCTCGTCTACTCCGCGGCCAAACGCCGTGTCCGCAACCCGCTCGGCCGGCCCACCATCGTGGAACGCCCCCTCCCCGAGCGCGATCCGAAGTAGCGCCTAACTCTCCATCTTCTTGACGATCTTCTGGATGGTGAGCCAGGTGCGGGTGGTGATCTCCTTGCTGTAGGTCTTCTCCATCCAGGCCATGAAGTTCGGCGTACGCGGTTCGGTGTTATCGATGACCGCGAGGACCACGCGGGCGGCGGTGTCGTAGCCGACGATCTGTACCCCGGGTTCGGTGTGCTTGCGCAGCTCTTTCGCGACGTTCGGCGGAGCCTGTTTGAGGAAGGTCGCGGTGAGGTAGGTGCCGCGACCATGGGTGAGACCCGGAAACGGATCGGTGTCGAGCAGATCGCGCAGTTCGTCGTAGGTGCGCACGATGGTGCCGCCCGGAATGCCGAGTTCGCTGTTCAGCGCGTCCTGGATGCGGGCTTCCAACTTCGCGATATCGGTGACCGCGGTACGGAAGACCACATTGCCACTGGCCAATACCGTGGCGACCTTCTCGAATCCGAGCCCGTCGAACACCGCGCGCAGCTTCTCCCCCTTCATATTGGGGTTCGTCGGCATGATCCCGCGCAACAGCGCCGCGTACCTGTTCATGCCGTGACCGTACCCACTCGCACCGACGCTCGACGTCCGAAAGAGCACGAGCCCCGAGTCCATTCCGGATCCCAGGGCTCGACAGCGCTCACACCGACTGGGTGGCGCCGTTCTTCTTGCGCTCGATATCTTCCAGCGCGGCAATGTATTCGGCGCGCTCCTCGGCGCCGGCCTCCCAGGTCGCCTTGCGATTCTTGACGACCTTGGCGGGCGCGCCGACGGCGATGCTGTAGTCCGGGATCTCACCCTTGACCACCGCGTGCGCACCGAGGACGCAGCCGCGGCCGATGCGAGTTTCGCGTAGCACGGTCACCTTGGCGGCGATCCAGGTGTCCGGACCGATGCGGACCGGGCTCTTGACGATGCCCTGATCCTTGATCGGCATAGTGATGTCGTCCATCCGGTGATCGAAGTCGCAGATGTAGCACCAGTCCGCGACCAGCGTGGACTCACCGATCTCGATATCGAGGTAGGTGTTGACCACATTGTCCTTGCCGAAGACGACCTTGTCGCCGATGCGCAGCGACCCCTCGTGGCAGCGAATGGCATTTCCGTCGCCGATATGCACCCAGCGGCCGATCTCCATCCGGCCCAGTTCCGGGGTCGCGTGGATCTCGACGCGCTTGCCGAGGAAGACCATGCCGCGGAGCACGATATGCGGATTGGCCACCTTGAATTTGAACAGCCGGTAGTACCGCACCAGGTACCAAGGCGTGTACGCCTTGTTCGCGAGGACCCAGCGCAGCGACGCCAGCGTCAGAAATCGCGCCTGCTGCGGATCCCGGCGGCGCGAGCCGCGCCACCGCGAGCGCAACGGTGCGCCCCACATGCTCGTCACGAAGTCATCTCCTGTCGTGGTCCTTCGATGGCGACCGTCCTGGTCGCGACGGCTAGAGCTTATCCCGTTGGAAAACACCGCCGGGACCCGTACAACGTCGAACAACCCTCCCGTACAGTGACTGCTGCGCCGCCGACGGCGGCGGCGAACCTCCACGCGGGCAACCCGACTTGGGTGGTGCGCGTACCGGGGTCGACACGCTTTCGGTCACGTCCCGAACGGGCAACGACGACAGGAGTGCAGCAGGTGCGAAGCGGCGGCGTACTGGCCAATCCGGCGCGCGGGCTGCCCCTGTTCCGACTGGGCGCGGTGGCGGCGATCGGCGCACTGGTATTGACGGGTTGCGGTACCGACGTCGACGACATCACCGTCGGATCCGGCAAGGGCTGGACCACCGCGCACCACGACGGCCGAAACAGTGGCTTCAGCACGGTCACCGGCTCACGCAAACTCTCACTGAGTTGGTCGCGACCGGTCGGTGGGCCGATCGAGGAACCCTTGACGATCGGCCCGGACGGGCAAATGTTCCTCACCACCTCGGCCCCGAACAACTGCGCCATCCTCTCGCTGCAGATGCCGACCGGCCGCAAGCGCTTCTGCAACCCGCTGGGACCGAATGCGATCTCCGCGCCATCGGTGGTCGACAGCGGCACCAATGTCTACGTCGGGGACGACAGCGGGGTCAGCGCGTTCAACTCCATCGGGCAGCCGCGCTGGCGGACTCCCGTTGCCGGCGTACCGGTTTCGGCGCAGTTCACCGGCGACGGGAACATCCTGACCGTCACCCAATCCGGTCAGATGGATGTGCTGAGCCGCCAGACCGGTGAGCGCGTTGTCAGCACCACTCAACTGCTGGGCGACCCCGATTTCCTCGAGTACCCGGATCTCACCCGACCCGCGTCCGGTCAAGGTCTCGACGACTGCACGATCGGCGGACCGCAGTGCCCGGTCGCCAACATCTCGCCGATCGAGGTGTCCAGCGGGCGTTTCTTCGTCACGCTGTGGAAGCCGGGCAAGTCGATCGCCGCCCTGGTCGCCTTGCGCTACGCCGACCATAGAATTCAGCAGGAATGGAGCGCGGAGCTGCTCACCGACGGCAGCGCGACCAGTCCGACGCTGTCCGCCGACGGCCGCACCGTCTACGTCGGCGACAACTCCAAGCGACTCATCGCGGTCGACGCCGCCGACGGCCGGACCAAATGGGTGCAACCGCTGGATTGGGCGCCGCGCGGTGGTATTTCGGTCGGCAGCGACGGACTGATCATCCCGGCCGGTGACGACGGCCACCTACTCGCCCTGCGCGATAACGGCGATGCCGCCAAAATCGTTTGGGAGCGTAAGGATCTCACCCTGCGTGGCACTCCGGTCCAGACCGCGGGCGATACCGGCTACACCGCCGCCGCCATCGGCGACGGCATCAACCTGATCACCTTCGACACCAAGACCGGGGCAACCGTCGACTCCGATGTCCTCCCGGACGCGAAGGGCACCACCACCGGCACTTCCGTCGGCCCGGAGGGCGAAGTAGTTCTCGCCACCCGCATCGGCGAAGTCTTCACATTCAAACCCGAGTAGATAGTTGGCCGCGTCGGCGGCAGATCGGGAGCAGCGCGAGGTCTTGGGCAGGGCGCAGCAGGCGTCGAGCCACGGCATCAGGAGCGGCTGGGCCGCAGCGCAATCCTGGGTTCTTGATGACCATGTATCTGTGGCAGGAGATATCGGCAGGGGTGCGCGCTATCGCATGCTCGAGTTCAGGGGGTGGGTGGGGTGGTGCAGAGGAAGACGGCGGCGGTCCGGGATAGCCGGGTGAGGATAAGAGTGTAGGGGTGGGTGCCGCGGGGTTTCAGGCGTTTGCGGAGGGTGTCGGGGTCTATATCCAGGCCGCGGATAAGGATTTCCAGGGGGCCGCAGTCGCGGCGGGTCAGTTCTTGGCGGAGGGTCTTTTCGCGGAATTCGAGGCGGTCGAGGATACGGAAGGCGCGGACGCCAGGGGGGACGGTGTTGCCGGTCAGGTAGGCGATCTGCGGATCCAGTTGCCAGAGGCCGTGTTCGGCGGCATAGTGGCGCACGAGACCGGCGCGGACGATGGCGCCGTCAGGGTCGATAATCCACTCGCCGGGGGGCTGTTCCGGGATCTGCTCGGGGGCGGCGTCGGTATAAGTGACGGATTCGCCGCGAGCGGTGAGAACCGTTGCGCGCCGGGTGACGCCGGTGGCGGACAGGCCCGGCGACCAGAGGCAGGCCTCGCGGACCGCGCCGTCGAGGGAGACGACCTCGATTTCGCCGGGCCAGTTCAGGCGGTCGAAATCCAGTCCGGGAGCGCACTTTACGGCCAGGTCGCGGCCGGGGTAGGCGGCGAGCAGATCCGGCAGCGGGGGTTGCAGTTTCGCCGGGTCGTGGGTGCGGCGACCGTCCGCGCGGCGAGCCGGATCGGCGATGACAACTGTGCCGGTGCTACAGGGGACGAGAGCATCGGCCTTGGCCAGCAGGACATTTCGGGTCGCGCCGAGGTTGTGCGCGGCCATGGACAGACGCACGTCGTCGAGGTCGCTGCCGAGTACCGACGGGCAGGTGCGGGCCAGCTCGGCGAGTTCGGCGCCGATCGAGCAGGTCACATCGTGCACGGCGCGTCCGGACAGGCGCGCGGCGCGGTGACGGGCCACCAGCGTCGGTGTCGCCTGTTGAAGTGCGTCATCGGTGAACAGCCAGTGCTCGGTGTCGACGAGTTTGGCCGCGGCGCGGCGGCGCAGGCGCACCGTTTCCACGAGTGCGCCGGAACGCTCGCCGAATTCGCGACGCACCCGCTCCGCATCGCGCAGATGCGTCGCGGGAGTCAATTCCAGCCGGTCCACCTCGGCCAGCGCAGCACTACCCGCCGCGCTGCCGAGGAAGACGACATCCTCGCGGCCGAAGCGGTAGCCCACTACCTGGCGGCAGCGCCCGGCTTCACGCCGGTGATCATGGCGTTATAAAAGAACTGGCGCGGCACCACCCGTCGCATGACGTTCTCGTCCAACCAGCTCAGCCGCAGCCACGCGCGGTACATGGCCATCCGGTAGCCCATGGTCAACTTCTCGTCCGGCACGGCCGCCTCGAAGGTGCGCACCGGCCAGCCCCACAGTGCCGCCGCGAACTCCTCGGTACTCGCCTCGACCTCGGCGGCACCGGCGCGCCGGGCCATGGCCTCGAGGTCGCTCGGATCGAAGGTGTGCAGGTCGACGACCGCCTCCAGCGCTGCGGCGCGCGAGGACTCGTCCAGTTCGGCCTGCGGACGCCGCCAACCCGACAGTGCGGGCAGCTTGGTCACGGTGGTGGTGGCCTTCCAGGTGATGCGGCCGAGCCAACGGGCGTAGAAGTTGCCGACGGTGGTCGGTTCACCGGCGAAGACGAAACGCCCGCCCGGCTTCAGCACGCGCAGGCACTCCTTCAGCGCCAATTCCACATCCGGGATGTGGTGCAGCACCGCGTGGCCGACGACGAGGTCGAAGGTGTCATCCTCGTAGGGAATGGTCTCGGCGTCGGCGACGCGGCCGTCGACATCGAGTCCGAGATTCTCGGCATTGCGCAGTGCGACCTTCACCATGCCCGGCGACAGGTCGGTGACCGAACCGGACTTCGCGACCCCAGCCTGCATGAGGTTCAGTAGGAAGAAGCCGGTGCCACAGCCCAGTTCCAGCGCACGCTCGTACGGCAGCGGCGCGGAGCCGACCGCGGCATCGAACCGGCCACGGGCGTAGTCGATGCAGCGCTCGTCATAGGAAATCGACCATTTGTCGTCGTAGGTCTCGGCTTCCCAGTCGTGATAGAGCACCTGAGCGAGCTTCGTATCGTTCAGCGCTGCTTCGACCTCTGCCTCGGTGGCATGCGGGTTCGGCGCCGGGTCATCGGGATGGACCGTCATGGTGGGCAAGCCTAGCCAACCCTCCACCGCACCTGTGCAGTGGTCCGGTGCGTAGGAACTGATTTCGCCCCACCTCCCTATTTCCCGAGACTCGTTCTGGTTCTGGACCTACCCGATGATCTCCCCGCGCATCGCCGTGCTGACTGGATGCGGCCGGCAAGCTGGGCTCGAGCCGAACACACCATCATCGAACGCCGCAGAAGTCACGCCACCCGCCATCCAAGAACGCGTTGCTGTTTATGGTTCCGATCCGCGCTGGCACACCCCGAGCCGCGCCGGGCCGGGCGCGGCGTCGCATGACTTGTTCTACCGCCCGGTAATCGACGCGGCGGCGAGCCCGAACCGTCAGCTGGATAAATCGATGCGACTCCACGAACGCGGTGCTCATGCCGTATCCAATACCCCAGCCGGGCGCGATCGAGTCGGTCCGCCAGGTCAGCGCCCGACGAAAGAGGCCGAGCCCGGACCATCGGCCAGATAGGACTCCGTGCCGATGTGACGGTCTTCGGTGGTGAAAAGGGTGGTCCATTCGGTGCGGGCACGGTCTAGGCCGTGGGGGCCTGCTTCGAAGACGGATTTGGCGGCGGCGAGGGCGCGGGTGGGGCCGTCGGCGAACTGTTGGGCCCAGCGCATGGCGGCGGTATAGACATCGTCGGGGGCGACGACCTCGTCGACCAGGCCGACGGTGCGGGCCTCATCGGCCTCGACGAAACGGCCGGTGTAGACGAGATCCTTGGCGGGGCCGGGACCGATCAACAGTGACAGGCGACGAATGCCCGCGAGCGGGATGAGCCCCGCTTTGATTTGCGGCAGGCCGAGTTCGACGTTGTCGCCGATAATGCGCCGATCGGCGGCGAGGGCTAGTTCCAGGCCGCCGCCGAGGCAGTAGCCGCTGATCGCGGCGACGGTGGGCTGGGGCATCTCGGCCAGGCAGCCGAGTGCGACCTGCAGATCGGCGGCCATGGCGGCGGCCTGATCCGGGCCTAACCCGGCGAATTCGGCGAGGTCGTCGCCCGCGCAGAAGACCCGCTCGTCACCGTAGACGACCAGTGCCGCGACCCCGGGTTCTGCGGCAACAATCGCCGCGGCCTCGGCCACCTCGCGCACCAGCTGCGCGTTCAGCAGGTTCAGTGGCGGGCGGTCGATCCGGAGGACGGCAACGCCACGGACGGTGGGATCCTCGGGCAACTCCAGGGTCACGAATTCGGCCATGCCGGCAAACCTACTGCCTCACGGACGCGCGGATCCCCTGAGCCTGCTGGTATCCGGCAGTCCGGCGAAGTACCGCTGGCTGTCCGGGAACACGAGCACCTGGCGTCCGTTGTCACCGGTGAGCACCGGCATGATCGGTTCGATCACCTTGTCGACGGCCAGAATCTCCGCGGTTGAGGCGTATCCGGCAATGGCATCCAGCTGCGCCCAGGTCGGCGGCAGCAGCACATCGGTACCCGCGCGCCAGCGCTCGAGTTCCTCCGCCGCGGTGCACCATTGCACCTCGGCGGCCTCGGAGGTGGCGCCATCGGCGAGCTGTCCCGGTGGCAGCACCGCGACGAAGAATCGGGTGTCGTAACGCCGCCGTTCGATCACCGGGGTGATCCAATTCGCCCACGGCCGCAGCAGATCCGCGCGCAGCACCAGCTTCTCCTCAGCGAGAAAGGTCGCCAGCGATACCTCACGCCGTTCCAGCCGACCTCGAGCATCGTGGTAGCCGGTGCTATCGGCGACGACGGTTTCGGCGGTCGGCCCAGCCAGCAGCACACCGCATTCCTCGAAGGTTTCGCGCACGGCGGCGGCGACCAGCGCCTTGGCCCTCGGCTCGGTGGTGCCGAATTCGGCAGCCCACCAGGCGGGTTCGGGTCCAGCCCATTCGATATCGGCGATCCCGTCGGACGGATCGACACCGCCGCCCGGGAAAACGGTCATACCGGCGGCGAAGGCCATCGCCCCGACCCGGCGCTGCAGGAATACCTCCGGCCCCGCGACACCGTCACGTACGAGCATCACCGTCGACGCATCCTTGGGCGACGGAATCTGCTGCGGTGCGTCGTTCGTCTCACTCACGACCGCGCCTCGCTGACGCTCGGCTCCGTCGTGCGCGATCGCACACTGTGTCGATGGCTCACTCGCTGACGCTCGCTCACTCCTGCACCCTAGCGCGCACTGGGTTTACGGTGTAATCCAGATCTCTGGGCCGATGTCAGCGCGAACGGTGCCGCCCCAGGCGCCGTGCCCGACGTGCGAAGTACCGCCCATCGACACGATCCAGCGCGATCGACTGCCGGAAGGCCTCGCTCAGGTTCTCGGCGGTCAACACATCCGACAGCAAACCCTGTGCGACGACCGCACCCTCGTTCAGCAGCAGACCATGGGTGAAGCCCGGCGGAATCTCCTCGACATGATGGGTCACCAGCACCATGGCAGGCGAATCGGGATCGGAGGCCAGATCGCCGAGACGTTCCACCAGCTCCTCACGGCCACCCAGATCCAGACCGGCGGCGGGCTCGTCGAGCAACAGCAGCTCCGGATCGGTCATCATCGCGCGGGCGATCAGCACCCGTTTGCGCTCACCCTCGGACAGCGTCCCGTAGGTGCGATCGGAAAGATGTTCGGCGCCGAGGCTTTCGAGCATATCGATGGCGCGATCGGTATCGACATCGTCGTAACGCTCACGCCAGCGACCGAGGACCGCGTAACCGGCGGAGACCACCAGATCGCTGACCTTCTCATCGCGCGGAATTCGGCTGGCCACCGCGGCCGAGGACCAGCCGATGCGCGGTCGTAGCTCGCTGACGTCGGTTCTGCCGATCACTTCACCGAGCAGATGGGCGATGCCCGAGGTCGGATGTACTTCGGCGGCGGCCATGCGGAGCAGCGAGGTCTTGCCCGCGCCGTTGGGTCCGAGGACCACCCAGCGTTCGTCGAGCTCGACCTGCCAGGTGACCGGGCCGACGAGGGTGTGACCCGAGCGTCGGATGGTCACGTCGGTGAAATCAATGAGCAGATCGGGATCCGGTTGCGGCACGGGCTCCATCTTGGCTCAAATGCGCTGTGTTCGTACGACCGGCCCATGCCGGTGGCCACGACATGGCCATTCGGATTGTCCGGGTTCCGCGATCACGGTGATCGATCCAGGCGCGACCTCGGTGAAACCGGCGTCGCGCACCGCGACGGCGGATCCGCGCGATACCCGCTCGCACAGCGCCGCCCACCGCTGCGGTCCGGATTCACGCACCGCGCATCGGAACTCGCGCTGCGACCACCGCAGCGCCTCGTCCACGGTGAGCGCACCGGCGAGCAACATACTGGCATGACCGACTTGGGCCGCGGCCTTGCCGAGCGTCATGCCGAGTTTCGCATTCACCCACAGCACCGGAAGGTCGGGATCCGCGGGTCCGGGATCGTCGTGTTCGAGGTCGGTGCCGTTGATCTGCAGTCGCCTGATCCGCGGATCGACCTCCCCGACCGGCCCCGGCACGAATGCCCGCGCCAGCGCACCGTCCACCTCGACGCTCACCCCCTCGACCTCGTTGGCGGCGAGCCATTGCGCGCCGCGCGCCCGCCGCGCCACCTTGCGGATCCGCGACCGTTTCCAGGCCAGGAATCGCTGCTGCCACTCGCCCTCGGGTCCGACCCGCGCATCCAGGCACAGCGCCACCGTGGCGACCGCCGCGGCCTCCAGCAACGCACTGCGCCGGGGCGGGTCGAGCTTCGGAATATGCAGCACCATCTGCATGGCCTGCACCAAGGCGGGATCCTCGGGGTCGCCCAGACCGCCGTAGCCGCGCGCCAGCTCCGCATGGCGAATGCGGAATCCCTCGACGCCCGTTGCCAATTCGGACTCCGGGATACTCGACATCACGCCACCTCGCTCGTCAACGAAAACCGCCGCGCACGCGCGACACCCCCAGCGAGCCTACCGACCCTGCCGACGTCAGCTGCCGAGGAGCGGGACGCGGCGGATTCCGCCGTCGCGGGCATCGGCGGCCTCCACCTCGTCGCGGGTCACGCCGAGGATGAACAGGACAGCGTCCAGGTAGGGGTGTGAGAGGGCCGCATCGGCGACCTCGCGCAGAGCGGGCTTGGCATTGAAGGCGACGCCGAGCCCGGCCGCATTGAGCATGTCGATATCGTTGGCGCCGTCGCCGACGGCCACGGTCTGCTCCATCGGCACCTCCGCCTCCGCCGCGAATTTGCGGAGCGCGGTGGCCTTGAAAGCCCGGTCGACGATTTCCCCGACGACCCGCCCGGTCAGCTTGCCGTCGACGACCTCGAGCGTATTGGCCTCGACGAAGTCCAATTCCAGTTCGTGCGCGAGCGGTTCGATCACCTGACGGAAGCCGCCCGACACCACACCGCAGCGGAATCCGATGCGGCGCAAGGTCCGGATGGTGGTGCGCGCGCCCGGGGTCAGCTCGATCCGGTCGGCGACCTCCGCGATCACCGCTGCATCCAGACCCTCGAGGGTCGCGACCCGCTGACGCAGCGATTCGGCGAAATCTATTTCACCGCGCATGGCCGCCTCGGTGACCTCGCGGACCTGATCCTCCACCCCCGCGTGTGCGGCGAGCATCTCGATGACCTCGCCTTGGATCAGGGTCGAATCGACGTCGAAGACGATGAGACGCTTCGCGCGGCGGGCCAGTCCGGCCCGCTCCACCGCGACGTCAACCCGTTCGGCGACCGCGACCTCGGCCAGCGCGGTGCGCAACCGGGCATCGGAGTCGGGTCCGGTGTCGGTCGCGGTGACCAGCAGCTCCATACCGGTCACCGGATAGTCGGCGATACCGCGGATGGTGTCGATATTGGCGCCGAGCGCGGCGAGCTGACGGGATACCGAACTGAATGCGCGCGCTGTCACCGGCGCGCCCAGGATGACCACCGCGTGGGTGGATATCGGCTGTCTGCCGATCTGCGCGCCGACCTCGACGTCGACATGCATGCCGACGGTATTCATCGCCTCTTCGAGCTCTTCCTGCAGCGACTCCGGATCGCTCGGACAGGTGACCAGCACGCCGAGGGTCAATCGGCCGCGGATGACGACCTGCTCCACATCCAGCAGACTCACTTGATGCCGCGACATGGCCGCGAGTAGCACGGAGGTCACACCGGGTCGGTCGGGTCCGGTGACGGTGACGAGGACGGTGGTGTCGGCCAACTGAGGTGCTCCAAGTTAGTTGTTTGCCGCAGCTGTGCTGGACCCCGATGTCGCAGCGCTGCGGTTGGTGCTTCTCCCACAAATGAGTGTGCACCCACTGATGATCAGTGGGTGCACACTCGTCGCGGTGACGCTACTGCATAGCCGGGTACCGCCCTGGCGGACGACATGGTTGCTCACCCGACTGGAGGGTGCACGCAATGCGCGCTTGGACGGACGAATGTCCGGCCACCGCCTACTGCTTTGCCAGGGCGCCTTCGTGCACCTCGGTGGCATGTTTGCCCGAACCCCAGCCGACGTGGGCC
>NZ_JBSUQM010000030.1:0-64052 GCF_054065835.1 Nocardia citri | reverse complement strand
TGAGGGCGTTAACCCAACCCGCGTTCCAGGCGAGCGCCATAGGCCACTAGGCGAATCCTCCGTGCAGCAGCATACCGGGTGCCCCCGGCCGGTCACCAAATTGGGGCTGGCTGGGCAGGGAAGTCCCAGTTCGGTCCCATTTCTATGCCGTGCGGTGCCCCCAGTGATGATCACGATCGGATCTGCCCGCTACACTGGCGAACGGATCCCGCGCGGCGCGCATCCTGTGAACTCCCCCAGGGCCGGAAGGCAGCAAGGGTCAACGGGCTCTGCCGGGTGCGCGGGGTCCCCTACTATTCCCTCCCAATTCGGAGCAACCTCCGGGTAACGTGAGCACGGTCCGCCGGACGTCGAACGCGTTCGGTTGGATCGAACGGTCCGACCGAGGTACATCGGCTCGGACGTCAATCACCCCTTCGCTGCTTCGAAAGGCTACTCAGGATGCCCCGGCAAACGCAGATCGGTTTGATGAGCCCCCCGGAGCTCGTGTCCGAACACGAGACCCAGACCGCGAACTATGCGACGCTCAGGACCGAGAAGCTCACGCTGGATCTGACCAGGGGTAAACCTTCACCGGAACAACTCGACCTCTCCGCGGAACTGCTCACGCTGCCTGGTCCCGGCGATTACAAGGACGGCACCGGTACCGACTGCCGCAACTACGGTGGGCTGCACGGTCTCCCGGAATTGCGCGCGATCTTCGGCGAGCTGCTCAACATTCCGGCCGAGAATCTGGTCGCGGGCAATAACGCCAGCCTCGAGTTGATGCACGACGTGATCAGCTACGCATTGCTGTACGGCACAGCGGATTCCGAGCGTCGCTGGGTCGCCGAGCCCACGCTGAAGTTCCTGTGTCCGAGCCCCGGCTACGACCGGCATTTCGCGATCACCGAGGCGCTCGGCTTCGAGATGATTCCGATTCCGATCCGGCACGACGGCCCGGATGTGCATGCCATCGCCGAGTTGGTGGCCAACGATCCACAGATCAAGGGTCTGTGGGCGGTGCCGAACTATTCCAACCCGACTGGAGTCATCTTCTCCGAAGAGGTTGTCCAGGAGCTGGTTTCGATGCCCACCGCGGCGCCGGACTTCCGCTTGTTCTGGGATAACGCCTACGCCGTGCATCCGTTGACCGATACCGCCGCACCCGTCCTCGACGTGCTCGGTATGGCCGCCGCGGCCGCGAACCCCAACCGCCCCATCGTTTTCGCCTCCACCTCGAAGATCACCTTCGCCGGTGCGGGGGTGAGCTTCCTCGGTGCGTCCACGCCGAACCTGAACTGGTACCTCGACCACGCGTCGAAGAAGAGCATCGGCCCGGACAAGATGAACCAACTGCGCCACCTGCGGTTCTTCAAGGACGCCGACGGCGTGCGGGCGCATATGCAGAAGCACCGCGCCATCCTCGAACCGAAATTCGCGCTGGTCCTGAGGATTCTGGAGGATCGGCTGGGCGCGTCCAAGGTGGCATCCTGGACCGAGCCGAAGGGCGGCTACTTCATCAGTCTCGATGTCCTGGAAGGCACCGCGGCCCGGGTGATCGCGCTGGCCAAGGATGCGGGCATCGCGCTCACCGCGGCCGGTTCGGCCTTCCCGTATCGAAACGACCCGGAGGACAAGAACATCCGCATCGCCCCCAGCTTCCCGCAACTGCCGGAACTGGAAAAGGCGATGGACGGTCTGGCCACCTGCGTACTGCTCGCGGCCACCGAGAAGCTGCTCCAGAAATAACTCGAAACACAACGAGCGCATACCGAATCGGTATGCGCTCGTTGTGTTTTCGATCGAATATCAGCGCGGCTTATGGGCCAGCACGGCGAACATGGTCACCGATAGGTGGATGTCACCGCTTGCGGCGCCGCGTTCCAGATCCGCGATGAGGCGGTCGCGCTGTGCCTCGGTGATGGAACCACGCGCGACGGCCATGGCCGAGATGCGGTTGACCAGCGCGCCTGCGCCGACCGTTCGATCCTGGACCAGGGCGTGCGAGCCGATCTCGTCGATCACCAGACCTGCCTTGGTCAGCAGTCCGGGCAGCCTGCGGCCGGAGAAGGGGTTGGTGGTCGCGGCGATCAGGGTGTCGGTGACCTCGCGAACCACCCGCTGGTCGCCGGGATGGACGATCGCCGTGCCCCAGTCGCTGTCCACCACCACGACGCGGCCGCCGGGCTCGAGCACCCGGGCGATTTCGTTTGCGGCGCGGCCCGGTGCGGTCAGGTGTTGGAACACCCGCTCGCAGAGTGCGGCGTCGAAGGTGTTCGCGCCGAACGGTAGGCCGTAGGCGTCGCCGGAATGGAATTTGGCCGTTGAACCCGCCTGTTCGGCGCGGCGTTCGGCGGAGGCGAGCAGTTGGGGATCGGGTTCCACACCGATCGCGGCGCCGGTCGGTCCGACCGCATCCGCGAAGGCGATGACCTCCGAGCCGGTGCCCGACCCGATATCGACCGCACTTTCGCCGGGCTGCAACGCCAATGCTTCATGTGCCCAGGTGCGCAGACGGCGGATGCCCGGCAGCGCCGCCTGCAGATCCCGCACATCGACCAACTGATCCTGGCCCGCGCTGTCGAAGCGATCCGGGCGTAAGCCCTGCATATTCATGGGCCCGATTCCGTCTCTTGGTATTGCCGTCGTCTGAGGCATGGCGCTGAGCCTACTTCGGGGCCGACCGCATCGCACGGCAGTACTGTGAGGTCGGTCACGATTCGGGTATACCACCGATCCGGGTGGGCCGGAGCACGAGACGGTCCGGATGAGATGATCGGAGGGTCCGGTGCCGGCGAAAGGAATTCCCGTGGCCAAAGCGAAGTCCGCGACTGTCAAGCTGTGTCTCGCCCAGGAGCCCGCGGCGGACAAACTCCTTTCCGAGGATTCCTTCGCATTGCTGACGGGCATGCTGCTCGATCAGCAGTTCCCGCTCGAACACGCCTTCCGCGGGCCGAAGAAGATCGCCGATCGAATGGACGGATTCGATATCCAGCGGATCGCGGACGCCGATACCGAGGCATTCGAAGAACTGTGCGCGACCCCGCCCGCTATTCATCGCTACGGCCGGTCTATGGCCCGCCGTACTCAGGAACTCGCGCGTTATGTGGTCGAGCATTACGACGGCAAGACCGAACGGATCTGGACCGAAGGCGATCCGGACGGCAAAGAGGTGCTGCGCCGCTTGAAGGACCTGCCCGGCTACGGCGATCAGAAGGCCAGGATATTCCTCGCGTTGCTCGGTAAGCAGCTCGGTGTGCGGCCGAAGGGGTGGGAGACCGCGGCCGGTGCCTACTCCGAAGCGGGCTCCCGACGCTCGGCCGCCGATATCGTCGATGGCGAATCCCTTTTGGAGGTAAGGGCTTTCAAGAAGCAGATGAAGGCTGCCGCCAAGAAGTCCTGAGGTCGCTCGGGTTTTGCCTATTCGAATCTGTCTGCATTTTTCCCTCGTGCTCGATTGAATTCTCATCGAAGCTTTCCCCTCGAGAGCAACACCTAGATGAGGGAATGCAGTACATGATGATGAGGAAGCTCGCCGTCGTTGCGGCGCTGGTTACCGTGGCGACCGGAGTGGCCGCTGGCACTTCCGGCGCCGCCCCGGCCGCGACCGAAAGCGACAATGGCGCGATAAATTTCACCGCCGAAGCGGTAAACGATTCATCGATCATCAAGACCGACGCGGGTTCGCTGGCGGTCGAGAACGATGTGTTCGAGATCAAGGCGGCCGACGGCACTGTGCTCGCGGGCACCCCGCTGCGGTTTCGGATCGATGATTTCGAATTCCCGATCGCCGCACAGATTTCCGATCGAACCGCCACATTGACCCCGCAGATCGATCGCGAACACGCGGTCTACAAGCCGGTCGCGTTGCCGTACGAGGACCAGGCGCCGTGGAAGACACCATACGACCGTGAGGTCGCGGCCTGGACCCGCCTGGCGAGCACCATCACGACGGGCGCCACCATCGGCACTGTGGTCGGCGGCATCGGCGGCGCGGCGGTTGGCTGCGTGCTCGGTGGTATCGCGGGCGCGACCGTCGTCGCGGGTACCATCGCCGGTCTCTTCGGCCCGTTCATCCCGGCCGCGGCCGTCGGCTGCCTGATCGGCGTCGCCGCTGTCGGCGCGCTGGGCACCGTGGCGGGCCAGATCCTGATCACCGCCCCGGTAGCGATCGGCGCCGCGATCCAGTACTTCACCACTATCAATCAGCCGTTCGTCCCGGCCAAGTAGGTCGAATGGCATCCGTGGCCCCACCGTCGCCACGGAAACCGGCCCCGCCCAGTATTTCTCGACTGGGCGGGGCCTTCTCATGGCCGGGAAGTCGGGGTCGACCAAGGCTGGCATGCCTAGGATGTGCAAAGACTCTGAACGCAGAAGGGGATAATGATGAGCTTCGAGAGCAAACGTGTTCTGCAGAGCGCCCTGGTCTTCGCATTCGCTGGCGCCACCCTGCTGATCGGTGCGGGTACTGCCGCTGCCGACGACTGGCCCTCGGACGGCGGCGGCGCATTGGCGGTCTATGAGACCAAGAACTTCGCGGTGCAATCCGATCTCGATTACTGGAATCCGCTGTCCGACCGGAACCGGTTGACCTCACCGTTCGGGACCAGTACCCGGATCGTGTGCACCAGCTTCCATGGCGTCCAACAGGATTGCTGGCAAGCCGACCTCGACGGCAACCCGCACAAGCTCGACATCGCGCCACTCGACGTGCCATACGCCGGCTCCAGCGGAACCGGCCACTTCGGGCCCAAGCATTACGTCTACCCCGGCTGATCCTGCCGCGACGGAAACCGGCCCCGCCCAGTATCTCTCGATTGGGCGGGGCCTTCGTGTCTGTCGGGCAAGATCATGAGCCCATAGTTCATGTGTGCGCATTAGTTGTGTTGACATCTAATGCGTGCGCATCTAAATTACCAATGTGACTGTGCCAGCTACCGCTTCCGAGCCCCGGACCGCCGCATCTACCGAGCACAACCCGGGGCGTTGGGGCCCGAAGTTGTGGGCCGTGTTGTTCGTCGCCGGCCTGGCGATGTTCCTCGACGCGCTCGACGTCTCCATGGTGGGCGTCGCCCTGCCGTCCATCGGATCCGAACTGGGCTTGAACACCGAGAGTCTGCAATGGATCGTCAACGGCTACATCCTCGGCTACGGCGGCCTGCTGCTGCTCGGTGGCCGAGCCGCTGACCTGCTCGGCCGTCGACAGGTATTCCTCACCGCCCTGGTGGTTTTCGGACTCGCCTCACTCGCGGGCGGTCTGGTCGATGACGGTGCGCTGCTGATCGCCAGCCGCATCGTCAAGGGCATCGCCGCCGCCTTCACCGCACCCGCCGCACTCTCGATCATCACCACCACCTTCAAGGAGGGCCACGATCGCAACCGCGCGCTGTCGATCTTCACCGTCTTCGGCGCCTCCGGCTACGCCTCCGGCCTGATCGTCTCGGGTCTGCTCACGGGCATCGACTGGCGGCTGACCTTCTACGTTCCGGTGCTGGTCGTCGCGGCCGTGGTGCTCATCGCCTATTTCGTGGTGCCGCGCAATATCGAGAAGGAGCAGGGCCGCATCGACTTCGCCGGTGCCGCACTGCTGACCGGTGGCATGTTGGCCGCCGTCTACGCCATCGTCACCGCACCCGAAAAGGGCCTCACCGCAACGGTTGTCGCGACCGCCGTCATCGCCGTCACGCTGCTGAGCGCCTTCTTCGTGGTCGAGAACAGGGTGGCCCACCCGCTGGTGCGGCTGAGCATCTTCAAGGTGAACTCGATCACGCGGGCGAATCTGGCCGCGCTGGCCATCTTCGGCTCCTACATCAGCTTCCAGACGATCGTATCGCTGTACCTGCAGAACACCCTGCGGTGGGAGCCGCTGAAGATGGCGCTGGCCTTGGCGCCGACGGGCATTATCGTGGCGATCCTGTCGCCGGTCGCGGGCAAGCTGATCGACCGCTACGGCACCAAGCCGATGATCATCGCCTCGATGACCTCGTTCGTGGTCGGATATGTCTGGTTCATCTCCTTCGGCGCTAGCGCCGACCCGACCTACGTCGTGGACTACCTGCCCGCGTTCCTGCTGCTCGGCTTGGGCTTCGCGCTCGGCTTCTCCGCGGTCATGGTGCAGGCTACCGAGGGCATCGCCGACCATGAGCAGGGCTTGGCCTCCGGACTGGTGCAGACCTCCGGTCAGATCGGCGGGGCGGTCGTACTCGCCGTGGTCACCGGGTTGATCAGCGGTGGCGCCGCCACCAGCATCGCGCCGTACCGGCCGGGTCTGTACCTGGTCACGGCGGTCGCGCTGGTGGGGCTGATCGCCTCGGCCACCGCGCTGCTCACCCGTCGTCGGTTGGTCGCGGAAGCGGCGTAACCGAATGGCCCGGGGATCGGGCGAGTCGGTCGCCCCATGGGGTCGCTCGAGCGGCGGCCCCATTCGGCTTTTTCGGACAAATCGTGCTCTGGACCACATCTGTTCGGAACCCGTTGCGCGCCAAGGATTTCCGAAAGAATCACGCGGCCGAGGCGTTCCCGTGCTGCCGATAGGGCTTGGTGCGCCGTGATTTCGGTGTTAGCTTTGATCCCATGTCTTCGAGCCGTCTGACCGCCCTGCGGGTCACCTATGTGACCGCCGCATTGGGGCTGCGACTGCCGTTGACTCGCGAACTGTGTTGTTCCTGCTGCAGCTGAGCCGCTCCTTCGGCTCGTGCGCTGCCCCGCCGCCGCACGTGTATGCACGTCCCGTGCAACGGGACCTCAGCAAGGAATCTTCATATGTCGCTTCCCACCCTTGATCGATCCGCCGCCAGGGTCGTCACCGGTCGTGTCCGTGCCCAGCGTCCCGTCATCGCACCGGAGCTCCGCATCGCCGATAATCCGGCGGCAGCCGTGCTGCGCGCCGCGACCGGCGGTCCGGTTTCTCGTGACAATGCCGCGCGCACAACGGGTTTGAGCATCGCGACGGTCAACCGCCAGGTGTCGGCGCTATTGGCCGCCGGACTGCTGCGCGAGCGCCCTGATCTCACCGCATCGGGTGCGGTCGGACGCCCGCGGGTGCCGTTCGAAATCGACCACGAGGCCTATCTGACCCTCGGCATCCATATCGGTGCCGCGGTCACCAAGATCGTCGCGGCCGACCTGCGCGGGCGCATCCTCGGTGGACTGGCGATCGCGACGCCGCAGACCGGTCAGGACTTCGCGACCATGACCGTCGCGCGCAGCGCCAAGGCTTTCCTGCAGCGTTGGCATCGGCGCAAACCGCTCTGGGCCGGTGTGGCCATCGGCGGGCGGGTCGATACCGCGACCGGTGTCGTCGATCACCCCAAGCTGGCTTGGCAAGGCGCGCAGGTCGGTTCGGTGCTCGGCGAGGTGCTCGAGCTGCCGGTTTCGGTCGCGCCGCATGTCGAGGCCATGGCCGCATCGGAGTTGCTGTTGCCCACCGGCGAGCCGCGTGATGCGGAGCGCGATGGTGTGCGCACCGGTGGTCCGGGTAGCAGCCTGTATTTCTATGTTCGCGAAACCGCCGGTATCGCAGTGACTTTGGACGGTCGAGTGCATACGCCCAGCAGCGGTCCCGGTTCGATCGCGCACTTCCCGACCGGCTCCGATGTCGAATGCACCTGCGGACGGCGCGGCTGCCTCGAGGTGACCGTCGGTGATCGGTCGCTGCACGCCAGAGCCGTTGGGCGCGGGATCATTCCGGCGCACAAGGGCACCGGCGGCACCACCATCGCCGACCTCTATCGCGCCGCCGAGGCGGGCGCGGCCGATGCGCAGGAGTTGCTCGCCGAGCGCGCCACGATCCTCGGGCACACCGTCGCGATGGTCCGTGACATGCTCAATCCGGACCGGGTGATTCTCGGTGGCCAGGCCTTCACCGGCTACCGCCCCGCCATCGCCCACGTTGCCCGCGCCTTCAATCAGTCCTCGCAACTGCCGTCGACAGATATCCGGATCAGTGGGTTCGGCGGCAAGGTCCAGGAATTCGCCGCAGTGGTCACCGCACTCAGCGCCATTTACGCCGATCCCCTCTCCGCCATCCGCCGCACCGCACTGTCCGACTAGCTCTGTCGCGCCGACCGGTCTCCGGGATGACCCCGGCGGCCGGTCGATTGCGTTGTGCCCCTACGACTGCTGGTTCCCATGCGGCCCGGTCGCTCGTGCTGCCGGTCGATTGTGTTGTGCCTCTGGGTATGCTGCTCGCTTTGCCGGCCGCGGCTCGGCCTGTCGGTCGATCAGGTTGGGCCTGCTGTTGATCGTTGTGCTGGGCTTGGCTGGGGCGGCCGCGCTGTTGGTCGATTGCGTTGTGCCCTACCGCTGTTGGTTGCGCCGGTTTCGGCGCGGCCGATCGTGGCGTCGGTCGATCATGTCGTGCCTCTGTGCATGCCGCTGCTTGCGCAGGTCTCGACCCGACTGATCTCGCTGCTAATCATCGCCTCTGTGCCCGCCGCGACGAGCGTGTATCAGGTGGACAGCGCATCGTTCGGATGACCCGGGCCGTCCAGAATGAACGGGGCACCGGATTACCCGAAGAGCGCTTCGAGGGCGGTGATGAAGTAGGGGAAGTGACCGGCGAAGCGTTGCAGGTTTCGATCGCGTTCGAAGGTGCCGAACCAGTAGAGCCCGGGTTGGGAGTCGGCGGCGAGGTCCAGGTCGCGGAAGGCGCGGATCCAGTTGTCGGCGCGGCCGCCGATCACCATGAACGGCAGCGCTCGAGAGAAGACCAATTCCTGCTCGGCGGGCGGGATCTGGTCGCGGGTGGTCGCGTCGAGGCCGCGTTGCAATGCGCGGATCCGGCCGACGAGTTCGCGGCCCTGGGCCGTGCGGACGGGGAGGAATCGGGGCAGCAGTACGGTCGCGATCCCGGCGAGCAGAATCGCGACACCCACCAGGGCGCTGCCCGAGGTGAGCGCCAAGGCGACGGTCGCGGCGATACCACCGACGATCAGTGCCCCACCCGACAGAATCGGTGGTCCGATGCGGGCCCGGTCGATGAAGGCGCCGCGCTCGACCGCATCGGCGAGCATCGCAGTGCGCACCGGCTGGGACTGCACACGGCCCGGCGCGCGCAACTCGCCGACGGTCACCGAATCGGTGCCATCCGGCAGCAGTGCGCGGTAGACCGCCTTCTCGTAGTCGCGCAGTTGGTCATCGGGTGCGTTCACCCGGTCGATACGCCAATCGGTATCGCTGACCGGCGTGATCCAGACATACCGGCGCACCGCGAGGTCGATCACCGTCGCGGCGATATCGCTCGAATCGACATGTTCGTCGAGCAATACGCCCGCCTCACCGGGCAGAATGCCGTCCGGGGAGGTGAACTGAACCTGCTTGCCGTCGCGCAACAGTGGGTCGATCGTCTCCGAACCGGTTGCGGCGGCTGCGTTTTCCCGCCGGGTTTTGAACACGTAGGCCGCCATTGCGGCCAGTGCGAGCAGCAGCACACCGAACGCGACGAGCACCGGAGTCGTGAAGGAGAAGGCACCGACCTCGCGGTTGTCGCGGATGTCGGCATTGGCGGGCACCGTGCCGGGCGGCAGCTGCAGGGTCAGGTCGATGTTGTCGCCCTTACGCAGGTCGGTCTGGCGCCAGTAGAGCACCCCGTCCGCCTCGATCTGCAGATCGGAGCACTGCCGCAGATTGCTGGGCGGGCCCAATTTGCAGTCCACTACGCCCATTTCGTAGCTCGGGCTGATCAGGGACGCGTCGATCGATGCGACATCGGCATTGATGGTGCCGAGCCAGCGGAAGACCTGGGTGCCGGGTGCGTCGCTGACCGTGTTGTGGATCGCGTAGGTGAAGGTCGATTCGCCCGGCTTGGCGTCGATCGTGAACAGATCGTTCGCGACCGTCGCGGTGCCGGTGCCCTTGGTATCGACATCGGTGACCTTGAAGACCCGTTCGACATCGTCGCCGACCTTGAGGCGCAGCGGCAGTGTCATTTTGAAGCCGCCGTCGGCGGGGACGACCACCTTTTCGGTGACCTCCAGCACGCCCTCGCGGCTCAGTTTCAGATCCGCGACAATATCGACGCCGGCGGCTGCGGGCTCGGTGTGGGCAACCGGTGCGGCGGCCAGCATTCCCGCGGCGGCGAGAAACAGCGCGCTCGCGGCGCCCCCCCGTAAAGTCAGCATGACTGCCCACTCTAGACAAGTTGCTAAGCTGCGTCAGCGGCTGTAGGCGATCATGAGATGAGGGGGTGCGGGGGACGTGACTCAACCACCGTACGGCTACGGGCCGGTTCTGCCTGGTGGACAACCGGTTCCGCCGCGTCCTGGATTCGGTTCGCCATATGGTCAGCCCGGATATGGGCCCGCGCTCGGGCAGCCCGGGTATGGCCAGCGGCCGGGTTATCCGCCCGGTTACGGCCAGCCCGGTTATGGCCCGCCGCCTGGTTATGGCCAGCCGCCCGGGTATCCGGCGCCCGGTTACGTCCAGCGCTCACCGATGCCGCCCACTCCCTACGGCCCACCCGGACGTCCACCGCGGAAACGCAAGAGTGGTGGCGGATGGCTCGCGCTGCTGTTGATCATCGTCTTCGTGGTCGCGGGTGGCCTGGTGCGCGGCGCGATTTCGCAGGGCCGGGTCAGCAACACCTCGTCAGGCCCCGGACCGAGCATGACCTACACCCCGGATTCGAATGGCGGCGTCTCGGAGACCGGAACGAATCCGCTGCTGACCGATCCGAACACCACCTTGATCCCGGCGAGGTGCTCATACTCGCCGTGGAGCACGCAGGTGGAGACCGCGCGCAAGTTCTTCGAAACCGCCGCGGCCTGCCTGGAGTCGGCGTGGAAGCCCGTACTGGCGCAGAAGAATCTGCCATTCCAGTCGCCGACGCTGAACGTGAGCGCGACCACAGACGGCATCACAACGCCGTGCACCGGATCCACCAGTAATTTCGCCGCGTTCTACTGCCCGGCGAACAAGACGATCTACATGCCGCTCAGCCAGCTGCAGACCGATCTGTTCAAGGACAACTGGATCGTCTACTTGTCGGTTTTCGCCCACGAGTACGGCCACCACGTACAGGCTATGGCCGGAATCCTGCGTAAGGCCAACAGCGATCGCGTCGACGCGGGTGTGCGCAGTGACCGAGGTCTGGAGCTCTCCCGCCGAATCGAGTTGCAGGCCAACTGCTTCGACGGCATGTATCTCGGCTCCTCGTCCAACGGCGGTTCGCTGACCACATCGCAGATCACCCTCGCCCGCCGCGACGCACACGGCCGCGGTGACCAGCGCGGCGATATGCGCGATCACGGAACCGCGGAGAACGGTGGTACGTGGTTCGAGATCGGTGTGGACAAAGATCGTGCGGCACAATGCAATACGTTTACCGCGTCGGCCAGTGCGGTGTCGTGAGTAGATGACGCAGCCGCCCTACGGCTATGGTGCGCCGCCCACGTACCAGTCGCCGCCCGGCTCTGCGCCTGCCCCCGGAGCCCAGCAGCACGGGTATCAACCTGTACCGGGGTACCAGCCGCCTGGATATCAACCAGTACCCGGATACCAGCCGCCGGGTTATGAGGTGGGATATGGCTCGCCGCAGGGTTATCAGCCCAGCTATTGGGCATCGACCGCGCCGTATGGACCGCCGCTGCCGTACCAGCGGCCGGGTTATCCGCCGCGTCCGTACCCGCCGCGTCGGCGGAGTTCACGTGCGGGTCTCAGTGTCCTGTTCGGCCTGTTGACGGTCATCGTTCTGGTCGTCGGACTGTTTGTCACATCAGCGATTTCGGCCGACAACGCGAAGCAGCGCAATCGCCCGTCGGCCTACACCCCGCCCACGCCGAGTTACACCTATACCCCGCCGACGTCGTCGCCGACTTCATCGCCCAGCCCGACATCACGCGCCGCGGCTGCGACCACAACGCGTGCCACCGCGCCGACCACGACGAAACCCGCTGGGCCGCAACCGGTTGCGAAGCTCGGAGACAATCCGCTGTTCAGCGATGCCGACAATGGGCTGATCAATGACGCGTGCGACTATCCGTCCTGGGCCGCGACGGCCGCGGCGGCCCAACGGTTCTTCGAGGCCGCCGCGGCGTGTCTGGACAAGAAGTGGCGGCCCGCTCTGCAAGGGTCGAATCTGCCGTTTTCCAGCCCGAATGTTCGGGCGCCCGCCCGAGCGGAGGACGAGTCATCGCCGTGCACCTCATCCGGTGGCAACTATGCGGCGTTCTACTGTTCGGCAAACCATACGATCTACATGCCGCTCGATCACATCCAGGTCGAGCGGTACGGCAATGATGTGGTTATCTACCTGGCGGTTTTCGCTCACGAGTACGGCCATCACGTGCAGGCGATATCCGGGATGACACAGCAGATGAATACCGAACGCAGCGCGGCGGGCACCCGCAGCGCCCGCGGGTTGGAGTTGTCACGGCGCTTCGAGTTGCAAGCGCAGTGCTTCTCCGGAATGTACGTCGGCACATCGGTCCACGACGGCGCCTTTACCGATGCGCAAGGGGCTCGGGCCACGCAGGACACGTATGGGCGCGGCGACAAGCAGGGTGACGCGCGCGATCACGGAACCGGGCGCAACGCTGGGGACTGGTTCGCACACGGCTACCAGACCGACCGGACATCCCAGTGCAACACCTGGCTGGCATCCTCGGACGACGTCGCATAGCCGTGTCGTGGGCCGCGACGGCCGCATCCAAACCTCGGGCGCAGCCAGGTGCCGTGGCACCGTCAGTGTTTCGTATCAGTGGTCGCCGCCGTGCGACTGCCCGAAGTGCCCTTCGCCGGGCCGCCGCGGCGCATGTCCGTGCACGCCTTCGGCGTATGCGGTTTCCGCATGCAGTGCGAAGTCTATGCCCGTGATCTCGTCTTCCTTGCTGACCCGGAACCCGAGGAACCGGTCGATGGCCTTGCCGAGCACGAAGGAGACGGTGAACGCGTACGCCGAAACCACCAGCACGCCGACCAACTGCTTGCCGAACTGCGCGAGTCCGCCGCCATAGAACAGGCCTTCGACTCCGCCGGTCATCACCTGGTTGGCCAGCAGCCCGATCAGCAGTGTGCCGACAATGCCGCCGACGAAGTGCACACCGACCACATCGAGCGAATCGTCATAGCCCGCCTTGAATTTCCAGCCGACCGCGAACGAACACACCACGCCGGCCACCAGACCGACGATGAGCGAGCCGAGCGTATTCACCGAACCGCACGAAGGCGTGATCGCGACCAGGCCGGCCACCACACCCGAGGCCGCACCGAAGGTCGTCGGCCGACTGTCGCGGATCTGCTCGACCGCGAGCCACCCGAGCATGCCGAGACAGCCCGCCACCAACGTGTTCAGGAATACCGCTGCGGCAACTCCATTCGCCGACAGCGCCGAACCGGCATTGAAACCGAACCAGCCGAACCACAGCAGACCCGCGCCGAGCAGCACGAACGGCAGGTTGTGCGGACGCATCGCATCGGTCTTGAAGCCGATGCGTGGGCCCAGCACGAGGGCCAGCGCCAGCGCGGAGGCGCCGGAGGCGATCTCGACGACCATGCCGCCCGCGTAGTCGAGCGCGCCGAAGGAGGCCAGCCAGCCGTCCGGACCCCATACCCAGTGCGCGATCGGCACATAGACCGCCAGCGCCCACAGCGGCACGAAGACCATCCAGCCCGCGAATTTCGCGCGGTCCGCGATCGCACCGCTGACCAGTGCCGCGGTCAGGATGGCGAACGTCAGCTGGAAGGTGGCGAACAGCAGTTCCGGAATCGTGCCATGTACCGAATGCGGATCGATGCCCGCCATCCCGAAGTGGTCGAGATTACCGATCAGGCCGCCGCCGGCGTCTTCGCTGAAGGCCAGGCTGTAACCGGCAAGTAGCCACACCACGGTCACCAGTGGAATCGCGATGAAGTTCATCATCAGCATGTTGAGCACGCCGGTCGAGCGCACCATCCCGCCGTAGAAAATGGCCAGCGCGGGCGTCATCAGCAGCACCAGGGCGGTGCTGATGAGCAGCCAGGCGGTAGCCGCGGGATCGATGGTTGGGGACACGGGTAACTCCTTCCAACGCGCGCATGCGTTGCGAAGAAGTTACCGAATGATCACAGCGTCCCGAGCACCGCTGTGGCTATCAGCCCAGACAGTTCAGCGCCGCGCCTTCTTGGCCAAGGCGCGCAGACCGCGTCGACCGGGCACCGGAAGGTCGTCGCGCTCGGCCATCCAATCGGCGGTGGTGAGCCACCTGCGCTGGATGCGCGCGTCGGCGGTGTCGTGAAAGAGCCGGCGGCCGCGGTCGTCGCGCAGATCGTGTGCCAGGGTGGACCAGCGCGGCGGGCGGTCGTGTTCGGCCAGATAGTCGCGCAGGTACATGGCGACGATCGTGCCGATGGTGTTGACCGGTCGCAGCGAGACTCGGTTGCCGTATTTCGCGGAGTAGAAACGTCTTGCGGCACAAAGAGATCCGGGATTGGCATTGGAGGCGATCCAGCCGGCGCGCTGTGCGCGTTCGACCAGCCAGAGGTGCTTCACCGCGGACGGCGCGATATTGTCGATCCGCTCTCGGATCAGTGTCATCACCGGTTCGGACTGCAGCACATCACGCCGGGTGGGGCCGGTGCCGTGCGCGATCCAATGGTCCTCGGCCAGCCGAGCCAGAATGCGGCCGAAATCATCGATGCTGCGTTGGGCGCGGCGGCCGAGGCGTTCGATGCGCTCGGCTTCCCGGCGCATCTCGTTCTGCGCCGTGAGAGTGCGGATCGCGGCCATAGTCGGCACCTGGCCGCGCTCCAATAGTTCGAGGATGGCGGCGGCGGTCGACGGATCGGCGGCCGCGGCCACCGGTAGCGAATCGCGCTTGATCGCGAAGTCCTGGGGACTGATCGCCCGGCTGAGCAGGTCGACGGCGGCATGGTCGTCGGCGAAATCGGTGCTCGAAAGCCAGGCGGCGGCGATGTCGTCACGCGACGGCACGGTGGAAATTTCCTCCGATGGAAGTGGTGTGCGTTCGGCGAAAAGCGCCGGGGAACTGGTGGATTTCAGGTTGTGCCCCGGTCGGGATGAGGGACCGGCCGGGGCCACCAACCTGATGAAGGTTTGGCTACCGAAGTTGCCGATAACCACGGTAGCCAGGCGATTGCGTCGATGTCATGCCGGTTGATTGATTCGTTATCTCCGGGAATAGATCTCGAACCAGGGCGCGAGTTCAAGTAATCGGCGCCAAGTGCACTGGACGGGCGCCAAAGTTACGCATTCGTCCGCTCTCGATCTTCGATTGCTCCGACTTTGCCGCCTTCGGCGCTGAACAGTGGGGGCTAACAAAGATCTGAGCATCTTGTGATATGCATCACAGTTCTGTCGTAAAACGCCCGAAAGCACGCCGCGCCCAGCCTGTCGGTCGAGGGGAATGCGCATTGTCGGTGGGCGCCGGTAACCTCTGGCCGTGGCTCTGTACCGGAAGTACCGACCGGCAACGTTCGCTGAAGTGGTGGGTCAGGAGCACGTCACCGACCCGCTGAGTACCGCGCTCGACACTGGTCGGATCAGTCATGCCTATCTGTTCTCGGGTCCCCGGGGCTGTGGCAAGACCTCCTCGGCGCGCATCCTCGCGCGCTCGTTGAACTGTGTACAGGGCCCGACCTCGACACCGTGCGGTGTCTGCCCGTCCTGTGTTGCGCTCGGTCCGGGTGGGCCGGGCAATCTCGATGTGATCGAACTGGACGCCGCGAGTCACGGCGGTGTCGACGACACCCGCGAACTGCGTGATCGGGCCTTCTACGCGCCCGCGGAGTCGCGCTATCGGGTGTTCATCGTCGACGAGGCGCATATGGTCACCACGGCCGGGTTCAATGCGCTGCTCAAGATCGTCGAGGAGCCACCCGCCCACCTGATCTTCATCTTCGCCACCACCGAGCCGGACAAGGTGCTGCCCACCATCCGCTCCCGCACGCACCACTATCCGTTCCGGCTGCTGCCGCCCGCGACCATGCGCGGACTGCTCGGCAAGATCTGCGAGCAGGAGCAGGTGCCGGTCGAGGAGGCGGTGTACCCGCTGGTGATTCGCGCCGGCGGTGGGTCGCCGCGCGACAGCCTGAGTGTGCTCGACCAGTTGCTCGCGGGTGCCGGTCCCGAGGGCATCACCTATTCGCGGGCGGTTTCGCTGCTCGGTGTCACCGATGTCGCGCTGATCGACGATGCGATCGACGCGCTCGCCGCCGGCGATGGCGCCGCCCTCTTCGGCACCATCGACCGGGTCATGGAGGCGGGTCACGATCCACGCCGCTTCGCCGTCGACCTGTTGGAGCGCCTGCGCGACCTGATCCTGTTGCAGGCCGTCCCCGACGCCGCCGACCGTGGCCTGGTCTCCGGCCCCGGCGATGTCCTGGAACGGATGCGCGAACAGGCCGAACGCACCGGCCCAGCCACCTTGGCCCGGCATGCCGAACTCCTGCACGAGGGCCTCGGCGAAATGCGCGGCGCCACCGCGCCCCGCCTCCTGCTCGAAATCGTCTGCGCCCGCATGCTTCTCCCATCGGTCTCCGACGCCGAATCGGCGACTTTGCAACGCCTGGAGCGCCTCGAACGCGGCATAGCCACCGCAGCGATCACCCCAGCCGCCGCCCCCGCCCAGCCTTCCGACGCTGCACCCGCCACGGCTCAGCCAACGGCGGCCCATTCGACCCCGCCTCGTGCCTCCAACGAACCCCCACGCCGCCGAGGCGCGGAACTCCTCGCCGCCGCCCGCCGCGAAAAGGACGCCAACCGCGCGGGCGTGAGCCCGGCGAGTGCCCTGACGCAGGCGGATGCGCAGTCCGGTGCGCCCGCGCAGGCTGATGGCTCCACACACTCGGATGCCTCCGCGCCGACCGGGCGGGCTGGTGATAATCCTGGGCAGGCGGGTGCCCTCGCGCAGGCCGGTGGCCTCGGGCAGGATCGCGCCGCTCGCCACAGCGCAACCGTCGAGCCCGACATCGACAGCCAAGACTTGGCTGGTGGAGAGGATCCAGCGGTCGCGCAGAGTGCTGCGGCAGCACAGAGTTCGGCGGCGCAGGCCGCGGCCGAGCGTCGGCATTCGGCGGCCGGGCGAGGCGCGGGGCAACTCGATGCGGAGGAGGCTGGATTCGCCGTCGTGCCGGGTGATGCGACTGCGGAGCGTGGTAGCACGCAGACGGGTGCGGCGCGTACGTCCGCCGACCAGGGGGCGAACACCGGGCAGCTCGGTGCGACCGAGCTTGCCGGGGTTGATGCCGCGGCCGGGACGAGCGGCGCACCGGTCGCCGCGGCGCTCGACGGAGAAGCACGTTTTACTGCTGTGTCGGAGCCTGGCGCTGCGCCGGTCGATGCCGCGCGCGGTGCGGCTCCCGCCTCGTCTTCGGTCGTCGAGTCTGCGGATCGAGCCGCTGTGCTCGGTCGGGGTGCGGCCGAGTCCGCTGGTGGTTCAGCTGCCGCTGCTGGTGCCATTGCGCACACGGGTGAGTCGACAACCGGGGCGGGCTCGGGTGATGCGGGCGGGGGTCCTGCCGCCGTGCCGCCGAGTGGTACTGCGCAGCCGGGTGGTGCGCAAGTTGCTGCGGCGGACCAGAGCGGCGCGGACGCGGGGGCGCGGCAGGGTGATGCGGATCTGTTGCGGGCGGTGGAAGGGGCCTGGGGGGAGATTCGGGCGAAGGTTCGGGAGTTCGGGCCTACGGTGCAGGCGTTGTTGTCGGGGGCGTCGGTGGCTCGGATCGAGGGCGAGGTCATCGTATTCGCGCACCAGCATGCGCCGCTGGCGCAGCGGCTGTCGGATCCGCGGAATGTGGAGGCGGTGCGGGCGGCGGTGCGGGCGGTGCTCGGCGGCGATCATCCGGTGCGCTGGGAGGCGGGTGGGGCCGCGCCCAGGCCTGCGGCCGCCGTGCCGAAGAAGAGTCGGGGGCGTGGTCAGGGCGGGCAGCAGAGCGCCAGTGCGGCGGGACGGGAATCCGACAACCCCGGCGCAAGCGGTTCGGATGCGCCCGCGCCACCGCGGTTCTCACGGCCGAGTCAGGCCAGGGCGGCCGCCGATCCGGCGGCGGGCGCTCGGCAGCGGTCCACACCGAGCGGTGACGCACGGTCGTTCCGCGACGGCGACGATATTCCACCGCCCGATTACCCGGATCTACCGGATGACCCGGGACCGATGGATTACGTGCCGATAGATGGCGTCCCGCCGCCCTCCACGCCGGAGGAGGAGCAGGAGATGCTGGCCGAATCCCAGACCCCGGTGGCGCCTGGGGACCGGCGTGACCCGGATGAGGTCGCCTTGGAGTTGCTGAAAAGTGAGCTGGGTGCCACGCGGCTCGATGGTTGACAACCCTCGTTCACAAGACGTTAAGTTAACCGGAGTTCGCACACGACGGTAGTATGAACGGGTGGCCGCGAACTGCGGTGTCACGACGTTTTATCGTATGCCCAGGGCTACTGGCCGGTAGGACTCGCTGTCGTCGCTGCTTATCGGCATTTGTGCAGCGTTAGGACGATCGGGTTCCGGCTCGGTCGGCGAGGTCCCCCGCGGCCACGCCGCAAACGTGGTGTCGCTGCACAACGCGCTCGAACGGATGACGTTCGGACGCCGCATCGAGCGTGGATGGACATACGTTCGCCCCCGCTGCACCCCAAGGAAGGAAACACTCCGATATGACCACAGAGGCCTACATTTACGAGGCCATCCGCACTCCGCGCGGACGCGGCAAGAAGAACGGTTCGCTGCACTCGGTCAAGCCGATCGATCTGACTGTTGGTCTGATCCAGGAGTTGCGCGGCCGTTTCCCGAACCTCGACGAAGACCGGATCTCCGACCTGATCCTGGGCGTCGTCTCGCCGCTGGGTGACCAGGGTGCCGATATCGCCCGTACCGCCGTGACGGTGGCCGGCCTGCCCGACACCGTCGGCGGCTTCCAGCTCAACCGCTTCTGCGCCTCCGGCCTCGAGGCCGTCAACCTGGCCGCGCAGAAGGTTCGCTCCGGCTTCGACGACCTGGTCATCGCCGGTGGTGTGGAGTCCATGTCCCGCGTGCCGATGGGGTCCGACGGTGGTGCCTGGGCAATGGACCCGGCCACCAGCTACGACACCTACTTCGTGCCGCAAGGTATCTCCGCCGACCTGATCGCCACCATCGAGGGCTTCTCCCGCGATGACGTGGACGCCTACGCCGTGCGCTCGCAGGAGCTGGCCGCCAAGGCCACCACCGGCGGCTACTTCGCCAAGTCGATCGTTGCGGTCAAGGACCAGAACGGCCTCGTCGTCCTCGACAAGGACGAGCACATGCGTCCCGGCACCACCGCCGAGGACCTGGCCAAGCTGAACCCGTCCTTCGCCGTGATCGGCGAGATGGGCGGCTTCGACGCGGTCGCACTGCAGAAGTACCACTTCGTCGAGAAGATCAACCACGTCCACCACGGCGGCAACAGCTCGGGCATCGTCGACGGTGCCGCGCTGGTGCTGGTCGGTTCGGAAGAGGCGGGCAAGGCCTCCGGCTTGACCCCGCGTGCCCGCGTCGTCGCGACCGCCACCAGCGGCGCCGACGCCACCATCATGCTGACCGGTCCTACCCCGGCCGCCAAGAAGGTGCTGGCCAAGGCGGGCCTGGCCCTCGACGACATCGACCTGGTGGAGATCAACGAGGCTTTCGCTTCCGTGGTGCTGAAGTTCCAGAAGGATCTGCAGGTCCCGGACGAGAAGCTGAACGTCAACGGTGGTGCCATCGCGATGGGCCACCCGCTCGGCGCCACCGGTGCCATGATCACCGGCACCATGGTCGACGAGCTGGAGCGCCGCAACGGCCGCTACGCACTGCTCACCCTCTGCATCGGTGGCGGCATGGGCGTCGCCACGATCATCGAGCGCGTTTAACCCAACCGACAGCTGAGAATTCGCGCGGCACGAGCGTCAGGCCCGCAGCAGGCAGCTTGCGAAACCACGCAGGGCCAGCGAGTGCCGCCATTGAACAAGGAGACACAGAGCAGTGAGCGAGCGCAGCGAGCGAACCGAAGACACAGCGCGCGTCGCGAACGGCGCAGCCGTTGGCGAAACCAACATGATCGGTTGGGAGCAGGATTCGGACGGCATCGTCGTTTTGACGATGGATGATCCGAATCAGGGCGCCAATACGATGAACGAGCTGTACAAGACGTCGATGACCGCCACCGTCGACCGGCTCGAGGCCGAGAAGGACAACATCACCGGCGTGGTGCTCACCTCGGCGAAGAAGACCTTCTTCGCCGGCGGCGACCTGAAGAACATGATCCAAGTCGGCCCGCAGGACTCCCAAGCCCTGATGGCGGAACTCGGCACCATCAAGTCGGCGCTGCGCAGGCTGGAGACACTGGGCAAGCCGGTTGTTTCGGCGATCAATGGCGCCGCGCTCGGTGGCGGCCTGGAGATTACCCTCGCGACCCATTACCGGATTGCCGCGGATGTGCCGGGCGTACAACTCGGCATGCCCGAGGTGACCCTGGGCCTGCTGCCCGGCGGTGGCGGTGTCGTCCGCACCGTACGCATGTTCGGCCTGCAGGGCGCGCTGCTGCAGTTCCTGCTGCAGGGCAACAAGTACGGCCCGGGCAAGGCCAAAGAGATCGGCCTGATCAACGAGGTCGTCGGCTCGGTCGAGGAGCTGGTGCCCGCCGCCAAGGCGTGGATCAAGGCCAACCCAGACGGTGGCGTGCAGCCGTGGGATAAGAAGGGCTTCAAGATCCCGGGCGGCACCCCGTCCAGCCCGGCCTTCGCCGCCAACCTCCCGGCCTTCCCGGCCAATCTGCGCAAGCAGCTCAAGGGTGCCAACATGCCCGCACCGCGTGCCATCATGTCGGCCGCGGTCGAGGGTTCGCAGGTCGATATCGACAATGCGTCGCTGATCGAATCGCGCTACTTCGTCTCGCTGCTGACCGGCCCGGTCGCGAAGAACATGATCCAGGCGTTCTTCTTCGACCTGCAGTCGATCAACAATGGCGGTTCGCGACCCAACGATGTCCCGAAGAAGGAGATCCGCAAGGTCGGCGTGCTCGGCGCGGGCATGATGGGCGCTGGCATCGCCTACGTCTCGGCCAAGGCGGGTTTCGAGGTCGTGCTCAAGGACGTCACCATCGAGGCGGCCGAGCGCGGCAAGAACTACTCCGAGAAGATCGAGGCCAAGGCCCTGTCCCGCGGAAAGACCTCCGAGGAGAAGTCCAAGGCGCTGCTGGACCGGATCAAGCCGACCGCGGATGCGGCCGACTTCGCCGGTGTCGACTTCGTCATCGAGGCCGTCTTCGAGAACCCCGAGCTCAAGCACAAGGTGTTCCAGGAGATCGAGGATATCGTCACCCCGGACGCGCTGCTCGGCTCGAACACCTCCACCCTGCCGATTACCGGTCTGGCGACCGGCGTCAAGCGGCAGCAGGACTTCATCGGCATCCACTTCTTCTCGCCGGTCGACAAGATGCCGCTGGTGGAGATCATCAAGGGTGAGAAGACCTCGGACGAGGCGCTGGCCCGGGTGTTCGACTACACCCTGGCGATCAAGAAGACCCCGATCGTTGTCAACGACAGCCGTGGCTTCTTCACCTCGCGCGTGATCGGTACCTTCGTCAACGAGGCGATCGCCATGCTCAACGAGGGCATCGAGCCCGCGACCATAGAGCAGGCCGGTCTGCAGGCGGGCTACCCGGCCGCGCCGCTGCAGCTGTCGGACGAGCTGAACCTGACGTTGATGCAGAAGATCGCCCAGGAGGCCCTCGAGGCCGCCGCGAAGGGGGACAACCCCCTCGGCGTGAAGCGGCACCCGGCGCAGGATGTCATCGACTACCTGGTCGAGCAGGGTCGCCCGGGTCGCCTGGGCAAGGCCGGCTTCTACGACTACGACGAGGACGGTAAGCGCCTGGGCCTGTGGCAGGGGCTGCGCGAGCACTTCAAGACGACCTCCGGTTTCGGTGTGCCGCTGCAGGATCTGATCGACCGCATGCTGTTCATCGAGGCGATCGAGACTCAGAAGTGCTTCGACGAGGGCGTGCTCACCACCACCGCCGACGCCAACATCGGCTCGATCTTCGGTATCGGCTTCCCGGCTTGGACCGGTGGTGTGCACCAGTTCATCGTCGGTTACCCGGGCGGTCAGGCGGCCTTCGTGGAGCGTGCGGACTACCTCGCCAAGACCTACGGCCAGCGTTTCGAGGTCCCGGCCTCGCTGCGCAAGTAATTCGCGCGGTAACTCGCAACGGGTCACGGCGGCTGCTTGCAGGTCGCTCGAAAAGGTCAGCCCGCCATCGTATTTCGCGGTGGCGGGCTTTCTTCGTGCCGAATATTCGACGATCACCTTGCGGCGGTCGCCGGGGTACCGGAACGCGCCGCACATAGCCCGCGTCTTCCAGACGATCGATGAGTCGGGTGGTCGGGCAGGTGGTCAGTCCGCTGCGCGCGCCCGCCTTTCCGTGCAGCATGACCGCGCTGAGATAGCGGCGGTAGACCTCGCTCGCGTCCGATCGCATCGGCCACCCAACGCAACAAGCTCATGGAGCGCATCACCTACCTGTCCACCCCCGCCGCCCCGCCCGGCCGCCGAGCGCTGAAGCGGCAGGAGCCGCGCTGTTTCGAAAGCCACCCACTCGGGTTGATACCGCGCTACGTTGGAATATGCGCAGACATTTCGGGCATCGCGAGATCGTTTTTCGCGATGTCCGATGTGCGTGTGTTTCTGGGTCGCCGGTGACGCCGATTCGATGTGAATTCGAGGTGGTCACGTGAATGCACAGATGCGTTCGGGCAAGGTGAACACCGAATCGACTCCGGACGGATCGGACACGCAGCGACATGCGCCCATCGAGATCGTCGACGAGCTGGAGGCGATGGGCCTGTCGAATGCCGTCGAGGTCGGCCGGGGCGGGTTCGGTGTGGTGTACCGCTGTGTCCAGTACGCACTGAATCGGGTGGTCGCGGTCAAGGTGCTGTCCTCGGAGATCGATGCCGAGAGCCGGGAGCGATTCCTGCGTGAGGAGCAGGCGATGGGTCGACTGTCCGGCCATCCGAATATCGTCGACATTCTGCAGGTCGATATCACCCCGACCGGTCAGCCGTTCATCGTGATGCCCTTCTGCACCCGGGGTTCGCTCGAGCAGGTCATTCGGGAACGGGGGCCGCTTACCTGGGCGGATTCCTTGCGTGCCGGGGTCAAGCTGGCGGGTGCGATCGAGAGCGCGCATCGGGCCCAGATTCTGCACCGGGACGTCAAACCGGCGAATGTCCTGCTCAGCGCATACGGCGAACCGCAACTGACGGATTTCGGAATCGCCAGGATCCCGGGCGGTTTCCGCACTTCCAGCAGTTTGATCACGGGCTCACCCGCCTTCACCGCGCCCGAGGTGCTCAAGGGCGACGAGCCGAGCATTGGCTCCGATGTGTACGGACTCGGCTCGACCCTGTTCGCCCTGCTGACCGGCCACGCAGCCTTCGAACGGCAATCGGGGGAGAAGATCGTCGCGCAATTCCTGCGGATCACCACCCAGCCGGTGCCGGATCTGCACGGCCACGACATTCCCGACGATGTCGCCGACGCCATCCAGTACGCGATGGACACCGACCCGGAGAAGCGGCCCGCATCGGCGTTCGAGTTCGGTGAGCTGCTGCGCACGGTGCAGTACGACCACGATCAGATGCCCGATGAGATGGCGCTGTTGGATACCTCGGTGGTGGCCCCGGAGGAGGCGGACCATGCGGAGGTGACCGAGGCGATGGTGACGCGACCGGCGGTGACCGCGCGCCGCAGCTGGCCGTTGACATTGCGGCCCGCCGTTTCGCAGCATCCGGGCAACGCGAGTGCCGTCGCGCCGACCCTGCCGCATACGGCCGCGACGAAATTCCGTCCACCCACTCCGGCTCGCGATCCGGTGCCGCGTCCGCGCCTGCTCGACACGCTGCGCGCCGGTGGTCGCCGCAGGCTCGCGGTGATCCACGCGCCGGCCGGATTCGGTAAGAGCACCGTGGCCGCGCAGTGGCGCAACGAGCTGACCGATGGCGGGGTCCCGGTGGCCTGGCTCGGCGTCGACCGGGACGACGATAACGAGATCTGGTTCCTGGCCCACCTCATCCAGGCGATCCGCCGGGTCCGCCCGGATATCGGCGAGGGTCTGGATCAGGTACTCGAGGAGCGGCCCGGCGATGCCGCCGCCTATGTGATCTCCACGCTGATCGATGAGATCCATGCCAGCGCGACCACCGTTGTGGTGATCGTGGACGACTGGCACCGGGTCAGCGATGCCGCCGCGCGGCGGGCGATGGACGCGTTGCTGGACAATGGATGTCATCATCTGCGCTTCGTAGTGACCAGTCGGGAGCAGTCCGGCCTGCCGACCAGCCGGATGCGGGTGCACGATGAACTGGTCGAGATCGGCTCCTCGGCGCTGCGTCTTACCGCCCCGGAGACCAAGGAAATCCTGGTGCAGCGCCACGGCTTCGCGCTCACAGATAACCAGATCGAGGCGATCCACACCGTCACCGACGGCTGGCCCGCCGCGGTCCAATTGGTGAGTTTGTCGTTGCGCGGCAATGTCGATCCGGATCGTTTGATCGAGAGTCTCGCCGAGGGCAGTAACGGCATCCGCGAATATCTCGCCGAGAACGTTTTGGACACTCTCGAACCCATGATGCTCGACTTCCTGACGTCGATCTCGATCACCGAGCGGGTCTGCGGTTCGCTGGCTGCGGCGCTGTCGGGGGAGCCGGACGGCGAATCGATGTTGGAGCAGGCCGAACAGCGCGAGTTGTTCGTCCGGCGCATTACCCATGATCCCGAGTGGTTCCGGATGCAGCCGCTGTTCGCCGAACATTTGCGGGCGCGCTTGGAGCGGTCCGATCCGGCCAAGTTGAAGGCGTTGCACCGCAAGGCCTCTCGCTGGTACGCCGAACATCAACTGCTGCGCAAGTCGGTCGATCACGCGCTCGCGGCGACGGATCTGAAGATGGCGCTGGACCTGCTCGAGACCGGCGGCATGGACCTCATCGATAGGTCCCGCCTCGCGACGCTGCTCGGCACGGTATCGAAACTGCCGGTGCAGCAGGTCGCTTCGCGATCCAAACTGCTGATGGCAGTGGCCAGGGCGAATGTCAATCTGCAGGAGTCGAGTGCGGCGCGCTCGGCCTTGCACCGATTATCCGGTGTGCTTGCGCACGGGTCGTCCACCGATGCCGAAGATGTGGACCGGCAGCGCTGCCAGGCCGCGGTGCTCGCGGCCTCGGATCAGATCGCGCGTGACCACACCGAGGGCGTGCTCGACCGGGTGGCCGAATGCCTGGAAAAGCCCGATGAACTACCCGCATGGACGGTATCGACTGCCGCGAATCTGACCTCCTTCGTGCGCTTGTGCGAATTCGATTTCGACGGTGCGCGCGAAATCCAGGACTGGGCCGCGCCGTATCACGCCCGCTCCAAGGATCCGCTCGGCGCGGTGTTCGGACTGTGCGGAGCGGGGGCCGCCGCCTACGAACAGCTCGATGTCGTCACCGCTACCAGTTGTTTCCAGCAGGCGTGGGACACCGCGCGGGCGCGGTCCGGGCCGCGCTCCCATGCTGTGCGGGTGGCCGCGGCGCTGCTCGGTGAAATGAATTACCGCCGAGGCGATCTGGATACCGCCGATCGGTTGCTCGACGACAGTCATCAGTTGGTCACCCGGGTCGGTCCGGTGGACTTCCTCATCTCCACCTTCGTGATCGGTGCCAGGGTCAAGGCCGCGCTCGGCGATCTGTATACCGCCACCGCCCGGCTCGACGAGGGTGATCGAATCGCCGCCGATAACCGGCTCACCAGACTCGCCGCGCATATCCGCGCCGAGCGGCTGCGCCTTGGTCTGCTGACCGATACCGCGGCCCGGCGGGCCGCCGACGCCGCGGCCGGATACGAAACGGATATCTCCGGCACCATCCACCAGGCCCACCGGATGAGGGGCTCGGCGGCGCTGGCCGCCGAGGCGGAGGAGATCGCCGCGATCCGCGCGCTGCTGTCCGAAGGTCAGTTGCGCGCCGATGATCGCGCGGTGCGCCGAGCCCGTGCGCTGCACGGCCGCATGGTCGAACAGCGGCGTCCCCGTGCCGAATTGGATACCGTATTGCTGCTCGCCGAATGTCTGGCCGCCTCGGGCTGGGTTGGCGAGGCCACCGGACTGCTGCTGCCCGCGGCCGCCACCTGCGCCGAACATGATTGGACCATGCCGCTTCTGGATGCGGGTCCCGGTGTACTCGGCATCCTGCGCGTGCTTCGCACCGAAATGCGTGCCACACCAGGACAACCTGGCGAAACGATGCTGCCCGCCCTGTACCTGGATGAACTCCTGGGCTAGGACGGGCAGGATCGGTCGCTGATTACGGCTGCCACCACGGGCGCAGCGGTAGACCCGATTCACCGTTCGGACCCAGCTTGACGCCGAGCACCTGATGCAGTTGAACCACATTGCGCTGGAAGCCGAGTCGGCAACCGGCCATGTACAGGCCCCACACTTTCGCGGTGCCCTCCCCGACCTCTTCGACGCAGGCATCCCAGTTGGCGGCCAGATTCTTACACCATTCGTGCAAGGTGAGCGCGTAATGTTCGCGAAGGTTCTCCTCGTGGATCACCTCGAGGCCGACATTCTGGATCTCGGAAATGATCCGGCCCGAGCCGATCAACTCGCCGTCCGGGAAGACGTAGCGGTCGATGAAATCACCGGCCTTGGTGGTCCGGGTGTTATCCGGTCTGGTGATGCAGTGGTTCAGCAACAGGCCGCCCTCGCGCAGCTTGCCCTTGATGTAGTCGAAGTAGAACGGGTAGTTGTGCACGCCGATATGCTCGGTCAGCCCGATCGAGGAGACGGCATCGAAGTCGACCTCCGGAATATCGCGGTAATCCGAATGCCGCACCTCGGCGAGATCGGACAGTCCTTGTTCGGTGATCTTCTGCTGCGCCCACTCTGCCTGCTCGGCGGAAAGGGTCGCGCCGATGACCTTGACGCCGCGCTTGGCCGCGTAGCGCACCATGCCACCCCAGCCACAGCCGATATCGAGCAGCCGGTCGCCCTCCTTCAGCCGCAGCTTGTCGAAGACCAGGCGGTACTTGTTCTCCTGGGCCTGCTCCAGGGTCCAGTTTTCGTCCCCGTAGGCCGCGCAGGTGTAGGTCATCGACGGGCCGAGGACATATTCGTAGAAGGTGTTGGAGACGTCGTAGTGATGGTGGATGGCCTCGGCATCGCGAGTCTTGGAGTGCCGCAGGCCCTCCAGTGCGATCCGGCGCCAGCGCGGCAGCGTCTCCTGCGGTGGCGGCGCGATCGGCTTGAGCCGCTCCCACCCGAGCGAACGGGCAATGGTGACCAGCGCGAGCGCCGACGGACGACGGAACTTCATCCCGTCCATGGCCTCGAGAAATTCATACGGGTCGCCCGGATGCACGCCGGTGGCGGTCATATCGCCGGAGATATAGGCGCGGGCCATACCGAGATCGCCCGGTGCGGTGGCCAGGTAGTTGATGCCGCGCGGGGACTTGATCTCCAGGGTGTATTTCGAATCCTGCGGCCCGGTCGCGCTGCCGTCGTAGGCGGTCAGCCGAATCGGCACCTCGCCGTCGATCAGCGTCTCGAAGATCTCGGCAATGCTGAGTTTGGTCCCGAGGTCCGCGAAGACATCGGAACGGTCCTTGAATGTAGTCATTTGCGTTGCACCGCCTTCGAATACAAATCCAGCAGCCGCTGGTCCGGGTCGTAGCGCTTCTTCACGTCGCTATAGGTCTCGCCGCCGTACAGGGCCGCGAATTCATCCTCGCCGTAATACGAATCCGAGTACAGGGATTTGTGCCCGTCGAACTCGGTGACGGTCTGCTCGATCGCGCGGTTGGCCTTGCCCTCCTGCTGACCTGCGACGGTCGGCACCGCGGACCAGAATCCGACATTGACGTAGGTGCGGTTCGGCTGCAGCGGATACAGCGGCCATGGCCGCCCCGCCTGCGTCGCGCTGGTTTCGCGCAGGCGCAGCGGGCACAGCCAGAGCGGTTCGATCGGAATTTCGCGCAGGAACCATTCGAGGAAATCCGCGGTCCGCTCGACCGGGACTTCGATGTCCTGCACCACACGCTCGCGCGGCGGATTGCCCTTACGGGCCTCCAGTTTGTCGCCGATATCGTACTTGTGATCGAGTGCGATGAGCTTCCAATAGAAGCTGCTGCGCCGGTAGCGCTTCGGCCAGAACCGGCGGATCTTCGGGTTCTGGGTGCCGAAGGCTCGCGAACACCAGAACCAGTCGGTGTCCCAGCGCCACAGATAGTCGTGGATGGTCAGCCGGTCGCGCTTGGGCCGGTCGCAGTCGTGCTGGATGGACCGGTAGTAGATGTTCATGCCGGTGTAATCGCTGACGGGGCCGGGTTCGTCGGTCTGACGACCCAGCGTCAGGTAGTTTTCGTCGGCTGTGAAGACCACACCGTCGAGGTAGTCGACGCGTTCGCCGTCATAGGCCTTATCGGTGACGATCCGGGCGAGGGTGGACTCCAACTCGCGCAGGTCGTGGAATCGAATATGCCGCAGCGCCACATAGGGCTGGACGGTTTCCAGTTCGATCTTCAGGCGAACCGAGTAGCCGAGGGTGCCGTAGGAGTTCGGAAAGCCGCGGAACAGATCCGCGTGCTCGCCATCGGGTGTCGCGGTGATGATCTCGCCCGCCCCGGTCAGCACATCCATCTCCAGCACCGACTCGTGCGGCAGGCCATTGCGGAACGAGGTGGATTCGATGCCCATGCCGGTTACCGCGCCGCCGAGGGTGATCGTCTTGAGCTGCGGCACCACCAGGGGGGCCAGCCCGTAGGGCAATGTCGCGGCTACCAGATCCTCGTAGGTGGTCATGCCGGCGACATCGGCGGTCTTGGCCTCGGCGTCCACCGCGATGACCTTGGCGAGTCCGGAAACATCCAGGCCCGGGGCGGTGCTCTTGGCTCTGGCCCGGAACAGATTCGAGGTCTTCTTCGCCAGTCGTACATTGCCGTTCGAAGGTATCGCGCGGTAACTGGCCAACAACCGCTCCACACCCGCTCGATGCGCCGCGAACCCTGATTCGTGTGCGGCCGATGCGTGTCCGGCCTTCCCCAACAGACTCACTGCCACTCCTCGACGCTAGTACGCACCGCTAACACAAGCCACCGCAAGGTTGCCGACGAGGGATAAATGTCACGCTTCTGTTGCTATCGGGAATACCCAGGACTCGCCGTTTCAGCCCGGCAGTATTCCGGGCGGGTCTCGAACACCCGCTTCGCACGATGTATTGCATGGATCCCCTCCGGCGCAATCTGATCCGGAAGCCTAACAGTGCGGACGGGTCGGCGCGCGGTGATCAACATTGTGCGCCCGGACCCGACCTGGCCGTCACGAACCGGCGGGGACAGGGCAGGATGGGAAGTGGTCGTAGCGATTGTTTGCATATCGCTCGAAAAGGTCAGCAGCCGGACAAGGAGCTTATCGTGGGACAGGTCAGCGCCAGCAGTTCGATCGCCGTCACGGCGGATCCGCACCGCGCACTCGAGGCCATCGCGGATTACGAGAAGGTGCGTCCGCGCATCCTCACCGCGCACTATCGCGACTACAAGGTGGTCGAGGGCGGCCAAGGGGCGGGCACCGTCGCCGAATGGACCCTGCAGGCCACCGAGAAGCGTTCCCGCAACATCCACGCGGTCGTATCGGTTTCGGATTCCATTGTCACCGAGCGTGATTCGAATTCGACGCTGGTCAACACCTGGACGGTGACGCCGGACGGTACGGGTTCGCAGGTCACGCTGCGCACGTCCTGGAAGGGTGCGGGCGGGGTCGCCGGAATCTTCGAGGGGATCTTCGCGCCACTGGGGTTGAAGAAGATTCAGGCCGAGGTGCTCGCGAATCTGCAGCGCGAACTCGCCTGAGATAGCCGGAAAGGCCCGTGTCGGGCCTTTTCTTGTTGGCGGCGTCGGTCGAGAGCGCAATCACACCAGTGCGCGGTGCGCGTCTGTCCAGTTCGAGATCCCACGTACGCTGTGCTGGTGAGCTACGACCACGTCTTGTTGCCGTCCGGTGTCGCGACGACGATCGCGCAGGTCGATGCGTATCTGGCCACCCAACAGGGGAAGCCGAAGACGGAAATGGTGGCGGCGATGGCGGCGGAGCTGAACCGGCGCAATGCCGAACTACCCGAGCAGGACGGATTCCTGAGCACGGTGCCGATCGGCGGTGCGGCGACCGGTGCGGCACTACCCGTACCGTGCCCGTACGACGCGATCGGATTCGTCCGGCAGTTGCTGTTCGAGATCGCGACCCCGATGAACTACGCCGTCTACGATCCGCAGCTGGCCTGGCTGATCGATCCGGCCGGAAGTGTGCCCGCGCTGGTCACTCACGGTGGTGCGGGCGAATTCCCCTATCTGACGAAATCCCTTGCCGACCAGTGGGTTTTCGAGCTCGCCCCGCCGAATCCGTATCTGGTCGTCGAACGGGACGAACAGATCTACATCCAGACCTACCGCGACAAGTCCGGGACATTCACCCTCGAATATCGAGATGGCGCGCCGGAGCGGCACTTCGGCATCACCGTCACCGACCCGCAGACCGTCGCGGATCTGATCTGGGACTGGGCGATCGAGGACCGCACCCGGCTGCAGGCCCTGCCCTGGAGTCGGATCACTGTCTGACGCTGTACTGATTCTGTGCCGCCGGTCGACGCAAGTGGCTACAGTGCGCGGCGACCCGATAGTGCGCGGCCGAGGGTGAGCTCGTCGGCGAATTCGAGATCGCCGCCCATCGGCAGACCGGATGCCAGACGCGTCACCGATAGCCCGGGAAAATCGCGCAGCATCCGCACCAGGTAGGTGGCCGTCGCCTCACCCTCGGTATTCGGATCGGTCGCGATGATCACCTCGCTGACATCGACGCCGTCGGCCTGATTGCCGATGCGCGCCAGCAACTCTCGAATGCGCAGCTGATCCGGTCCGACGCCGCTGAGCGGATCGAGCGCACCGCCGAGCACGTGATAGCGCCCACGGAATTCGCGGGTGCGCTCGATGGCCTGCACATCCTTCGGCTCCTCGACCACACAGATCATGGTGCGGTCGCGGCGCGGATCCGAACAGATGCGGCACATTTCGTTGTCGGAGACCGTGCCGCAGACGACGCAGAACTGCACGCCGTCGCGCACCTTCTGCAACGCGGCCTGTAGCCGGTCGATTTCGGGTGGCTCAACCTGGAGCAGATGAAATGCGATGCGCTGCGCGCTTTTTGGACCGACGCCGGGCAATTTGCCCAACTCGTCGATCAGGTCCTGGACCGGGCCCTCGTACAAAGACGTCCCCGGATCAGAAGTCGGGCAGACCCGGCAGCGATCCGCCGCCGGCCAGCGGGCCCAGGCGCTCGGCAGCCAGCTGCTGCGCGTTGGACATGGCGTTGTTGACCGCGCCGATCACCAGATCCTGCAGCCCCTCGACATCATCGGGGTCGACGATTTTCGGATCGATGCTCAGCGTGACGATCTCACCGGTCGCCTTGATGGTGACCTTGACCAGGCCGCCACCGGCCGCGCCCTCCACTTCGGTCGCCGCGATCTCGGCCTGGGCCTGCATCACCGCCTGTTGCATCTGCTGCGCCTGGGCGAGTAGCTGCTGCATATCGAACTGACCACCGGGCTGCACGGCTTGTCCTCTCTGCGGAAAGTGTCGTTGTCCAGCCTAGTGGGCGTGGCAACAGCGGTGTCCGCGGCCCCGAGCCACCGGATAACAGTTCGATTTTCGACCGGATGTCGGCGCGGCCACCGTCATACCATCGATACACGGTCGGGGACCGGGTGTGGTGAGTTCTGGAGACAGCAATGCACGCAAACCGAGTTCTTTTCATCGGCACCGTGGTGTTGACACTGGGATTTCCCAGCCTGTTCCTCGGGGCCGGCCTCGCTGCCGCTGACTCCGGCATCATCGACCCCGAGGGTACCGATCCCGAGGTTATCGATACGGCGGTGGACTATGGCGGCGGGTGCGTCCTCTATTCCGATAATCCGACCGCGACCATCGATTCGCTGCGGTCGCGCTGCGCGGCCGAACAGCAGGACGCGATCTTCCACAATGCGCCGCGCGGCGAGGTGCCGAGGGGAGTCACGAACGGCTGGGTGACCAGGCCGCCCATCATGGAGGTGGTGGCCCCCGCCTTGTGGATCGGCAAGACCTTCTACACCGGTCCCGATGGCGGCTTTCTGGTGAACCGGGTCACCCAGGCGGGACTGGAGGCCTGGCAGGCCGATGTCTACACCGCACCCGCGATCACCGATGGCGGGCCGACCTGGGCGTTGAACTACGCTCCGTCACCTACCCCGCAGGTCTACGACGAGATCCGCGAGGTCACGCCCAATGTCTGGTTCGGCTACTCCTGGTGGCGCGGCTACGTCCTGACCACCTTGCTGCTCACCTTCGCGCTGACCTACTAGCTTAAGATTCGGAGCTAGGGCCGGCCGATTCGTCTCATGGCAGTGCGCGTGGCATCCGGGGTCGCGCATGCGCAGCCCCCGGCGATGTCACCGCAGTCGACGACGAAGGTGTGCCGTGCGTGTGCGAAATCGATGCAGTCCGCATCGGTGCATTCGGCGGTGCGGCCGAGGTGGACGATGAGGGTGCCGTGGCAGTGGTCGACGACGGATTCGCAAGACGGACAGTTCTGCGCACGCATATGACCTCCAGACGAGATCGGCTCGTGTATCGGTCTTAGCACTCGCCTCGGACAGGTGGTGGGAGATCGCGGCGCGTGTCGCGCGCCGCGTGTCGCGACGGCATCGGCACGGCGACTGTCCGGAAAACCGACTGTTCATGCCGCGCCACGGCCAGCGGCGGTGTGATGAACTTGCTGCATGGGCATCGAGGTGTCGCTCGAAGACCGGACCACCAACACCTTCGACCGGCTGGTGGAGGTCCATCCCCATACAGTGCGAACGCGGCTCGCACCGCATTCGCGGACCAAGATCGAGGCGTATTCGATGCGTGTCGCCCCGGGGCAACGTCTGGCACGGGAAGCGAGGTCGGCGCGGTGACAATGCGCGACGAACCGCTGGGGCCCGGTGCCCGGGACCCCGGTACCGACGGGGATACGACGCTGCTGCATGCTGGACACCTCAGTGTGCGCGAACAGGTCGCCGAACAGTTGGCCAGGTATCGCGCCGAGGGTGCGGATACCGCGGGCTATGACGAATGCGGTCGGCCGACGGGCGGCTATTACGACGAGTTGGTCGATCCCGTGGGTGGGGTGCGGCGCATGTGGTCGGAGCTGTCGGCCGATTTCGTCGAATTGGGCACGACCGGGCTCGGGCGCCTGGACAGCCGGGTGCGCAGACTCATCGATGACGACGGCATCTACTACACCGAAATGGGCGTGGCGGGCGAACCGCCCTTGCCGACGGCGTGGCGGCTGGATCCGATTCCGCTGCTGGTGTCCGCCGACGACTGGACTCGGTTGGAGGCCGGGCTGGTGCAGCGCTCGCGGGTGCTCGACGAGGTACTCACCGATATCTACGGCCCGCGCCGCACCATCACCACCGGTCTGCTGCCGCCGGAGGTGGTATTCGGCAACAGCGGATATGTGCGGGCCGCGCATGGCATCACGATTCCGGGGCGGCACCAGCTGTTCCTGCACGCCTGCGATCTCAGCCGGTGGAGCGACGGACAGTTCCGGGTGATCGCCGACTGGGCGCAGGCGCCCTCGGGGGCCGGATACGCGCTGGCGGACCGGCGAGTGGTGTCGACGGCGATCCCCGAGGCCTTCGAACATTCCAATCCGCGCCCACTGACGCCGTTCGCCCGGGCCATGCGGTTGATGTTGATCGAATCCGCGCCGATGGCCGATGACAATGATCCGGTCGTCGTGGTGCTCAGTCCGGGTGTGCATTCCGAAACCGCCTTCGATCAGGCCTATCTCGCCTCGACGCTGGGTTTTCCGCTGGTGGAGAGCGCGGATCTGGTGGTGCGCGACGGTGCGCTGTGGATGCGTTCGCTCGGCACCTTGAAGCGGGTCGATGTGGTGCTGCGCCGGGTGGACGCCGAATTCTCCGATCCGCTTGATCTGCGGCCGGATTCGCGGCTCGGCGTGGTCGGGCTGGTGGAGGTGCTGCGACGCGGCGCGGTGACCGTGGTGAATACGATCGGCAGCGGGTTACTGGAGAATCCAGCGCTGGCCGGATTCCTGCCACGGATCGCGCGGGCGCTGCTCGGGGAGGAGTTGGCGCTGGAGAGCGCGCCGACATACTGGGGCGGCGATGACAGCGAGCGGTCGCATCTGATCGCGAATCTGGGTCGGCTGATCATTCGTTCGGCGGTCGACGGTGCGACGCTGTTCGGTCCGGAACTATCCGATGCGCAACGCGCGGAACTGGCCGCGCGGATCGAGGACCGCGGCTGGCAGTGGGTCGGACAGGAGCCCGCGCAGTTCTCGGTCGCACCCGCGGTTCAGGGATACGGCGGGCTCGCCTCGGCGCCGGTCGGTATGCGACTGTTCTCGCTCGCCCGTCGCGGTGGTTATACGGCGATGGAAGGCGGCCTCGGTCAACTGCGTCAGCGCCTACATCCGGAGCGGGTGGTCATAAAGGTTGCCGCCAAAGATATTTGGGTCCGCGCCGCGCCGACGGCGGTTGCCGCCATCAGCACCGAACCCGCCCAGGAAGAACGCGAACGCCGCGCCCCGACAATCGAACTGGTCAGCTCCCCCCGCGTACTCAACGACCTGTTCTGGATGGGCCGCTACGGCGAACGCGCGGAAGCCGTTGTGCGACTGCTGATCGCAACACACGAGTGTTATCAGGACTACCGCTACCGCCCATGGCTGCCAGGCGCCGACGCACTGCCCACCCTCATGGCCGCGCTGGCCCGCACCACCGGCACCCTGGCTCCGCTGAGCGTGCTGCCCGATGCGGCGATGGAGGCCAAGGCTGATGATTCGAGTTCTGTTGTGGGAGAGCGAGATTCGAGCGCACTCGGTTCCGATGCGAGCGGCGAGGGTGCGAGCTCGGCGACTGCCGACGCGTCGACTGCCGATGCGGATACGGGGTCGAGGCCGGTTGCGGCCATTACCGGGCGAACGGCGCCGCCGGGGGAGGGGCGGGAGGGGCATGACTACTTGGTGGCGTTGACCGTCAATGGGGATATCCCGGGGTCGATGGCGTTTGCGATCAAGCGGTACGGGTCGGCGGCGCGCGCGGTGCGGGATCAGTTGTCGGTGGATACCTGGATGATTCTGGGTGCGGTGGATCGGGCGCTGGCGGAGTATCGGTTCACCGGTGACGATCAGGAATCGGCATTGTCGGCGGTGCATTCGCTGTCGTTGGCGGCGCTGCTCTCGCTGTCCGGCATCGGTGCCGAATCGCTGGTGCGCGATACCGGTTGGTACGTCATGGATATCGGCAAGCGCATCGAGCGGGGGCTGTCGTCGACGGCATTGCTCGCGGCCGCGCTGACGAATTCCTGTCCACCGGAGACCGAGCGGGTTGTCACCGAAACGGTGCTCGAGGCGACCGAGTCGTCGGTGAGTTACCGTCGGCGGCATCGGGATTCGGTGCGGGTATCGGCGGTGGCCGGGCTGCTGCTGTTCGATGCCGGGAATCCGCGCTCACTGGCCTATCAACTGGATCAGCTCGATGCCGACTTCCGGGCGCTGCCGGGGGCTTCGGGATCCTCACGTCCACAACGGCTGCTGGCCGATGCCCAGCGCATGTTGCACCGGGTGGACCCGAACGATCTGGATATCACCGATGCCGAGGGGCGGCGCACCGAACTGGCCGAGTTGTTGGAGGGCGTGCATTTGCGGTTGCGCAAGATCTCCGAATCGTTCGAGACCACGAAACTGGCGCTGCCGGTCGGCATCCAGCCGCTGTGGGGCAGCACGAGGGTCGTTGGATGATCGCGCGCACCGCCGCCGTCCGGCGCTATCGGGTCGAGCATCGCACCACCTACAAATATTCCGACGAGGTCACCAGCTCCTATGGGCGCGCCTTTCTGACGCCGCGGGAGTTCGCTGGACAGCGCCTGCTCGCGCATGACATCCATATCGATCCGATGCCATCGGACCGCTCGATCGGCGCCGATGTGTATGGCAACACCACCTCGTATTTCCATGTCACGGCACAACATACGAAGCTCGTCGTCACCGGGGAATCCGTCGTCGAGGTCGAGATACCCGATGCGGCGGCGGTGAGCGCGACCGCCGAACCATGGGAGCAGGCCCGGCCGAGCACCGCCAATGGCCCGCTGGCGGTGGAATTCAGCCTCGACCTGCATCCGCCCGAGATCACCCCCGAGGTCACCGCATATGCCGCCGAATCCTTGACGCCCGGCAGGCCGCTGCTGGAAGCGGTGACCGAACTCAACACCCGTATCTTCGCCGACTTCACCTACAAATCCGGTTCGACCACGGTTTCCACCAGGGTTGCCGACGTCTTCGCCGCGCGCGCGGGCGTTTGCCAGGATTTCGCGCGGATCGGCGCGGCCTGCCTGCGCTCACACGGGCTGGCCTCACGCTATGTATCCGGTTACCTGGCCACCGATCCGCCGCCGGGTAAGGAACGCATGATCGGAGCGGACGCGACCCACGCCTGGTCGGCGGTATGGGTGCCCGGCGATACCGCACACGAGGGGACCGGCCACTGGATCGGTTTCGATCCCACCAATGACCAGTTCGCCGACGAGCGGTACGTGACCGTCGCGTGGGGCCGCGATTACGCCGATGTGCCGCCGCTGCGTGGCATCATCTACACCGACGCCAAGGAAAGTTCGATCACCGTATCCGTCGACGTGGCTCCGGTGCAGGTGTAGTCAAATGCGCCTCCTCCACGGCCTCTGCGCCACCCGTGCTCAGCCGACGCCGTTAGTCGCGATGACATGGTCCGCTATCCCTTCCGGTGTCCAGTGATTTTGCGACAGCGCCTCGTATACGCAGATCAGCAGCAAAATCCGGGCCCGCTGTCCGGCCGTCAATTCGGTATCCAGATACGATTCCGGGACCCGCAGGCCCGCGCCGGACACCCGGCGTGGGCTCGGCTCCGACAGCAACCAGAACAACTCCGGCCCGATCAAGGTCGAGCGTCCGCCGGTTTCGGTGAACCACCGCGACGCGTACTCGATCATCAGATCGGTGAATGTTTCCCCGCTGCCGATAGATTCGGCGAACTGGTTCAATGCGCCCGATCGATCGATGCCGCTCTGAATCACCGACGCGAGCCGACCCGCGACCTCCCGGAATTGATCTACGCCCTGGTCTTGCCAAACGGTAAAAGCCATCGCTCACTCCATCGACGTGTCCGATTGTGGCTGAAGCAGTTTCGAGTCAAAAGGGGTTGATCTTTGTCTTGCCGCCCGCGCCGGTGGTCGCGAATGTCGGTGTGATCCGCGGGGATGTCGCTGTTCCTGGCAGTGCGCTGGTCGGCAACTTCTTCGCAGCGACGGGCAACGGGTCGGTATTCTCCCGTATCGCGGTGCGTCGCGTCAGTACGACACGCTCTTGCTGCGATGCCGAATCCTGATCGCCCTCTGTGTTATCCGAATCCTCGTCCGCGCGCTGGCCCCAATCCTCCTCTGCCGCTTGGTCGCGGCTCTCCTGCGCTACCGGTGCAAGGTCCGCTTGCGTTGTTGGTGCGGGGTTTGCCTGCGTTGTTGGTGCGTGGTTTGCCTGCGTTGTTGGTGTGGGGTTCGGTTGCGTTGTTGGTGCGTGGTTTGCCTGCGCTACCGGTGCAAGGTCCGCTTGCGTTGTTGGTGTGGGGTTCGCCTGCGTTGCTGGCGCGGGGTTCGGTTGCGTTGCTGGTGCCGGGTTCGCCTGCGTTGTCGGTATGTGGTCCGTTTGCATTATTGGTCTGTAGTTCGGCCGCGTTGCTGGTGCCGGGTTCGCCTGCGTTGTTGGTGTGCGGTCCGCTTGCATTGCTGGTGTGCGGTTCGCCTGCATCGCTGGTACGTGGTCCGCTCGCATCGCTGATGCGCGATCCGCCTGTACCGCTGCCGCGTTCTCTGCGTTGCGCGCGCGATCTCGTCCGCGCCCGAAGAGCATGAGGGTGAGATGCACCGCGAACAGCATGGTCAGCGGCATACCCGCATACAGTGACAAAGACACGGGGCTACCCCCGATTTCGCGCGCGTACTCGATATTTCCGCCAACCGACACCAGGGTCCAGAAGACGAACAGCGCCGTGGCGTACCACCAGGCGGAGCTGTGCCGCCGGAAGGTGGCGGTGGCGATGATCGAACCGATGACCAGTCCGTCGATGGCGATCGGCACATTCGCGGCGAGCGCAGGCGACACCAGGTTTCGCACCGACAGGTCGTGCAATGCGGCAAACGACATTTCGAATGATGTTAGTGCGACAACGCCGGTGACGACTATCGAAGCATGTAGCGGTCGCGGTCGCCACGCCCACAGGCGGCTGATCAAAAACGGCCGACCATCCGCCGATTCCGACTGTTCTTCGAGCAGTTCCGATTTCGTTGTTGTGATCGTCGCCATAGCGGGAGCGTATCGTGCATCACTCCGTATTCCGCCGAAGCTACCGGCGAAAACTCGGCGCGTTGTCCATATCGGACAACGCGCCCAAATCCGCCATGCCCCTGGGTGACATGGTCACGCCCGCTACGGATCATCCGAATCAGGTGCTCAGGCGCGCAGCCGTTCTCGGCGAAGCTGGTCCACCTCGGGCAGGTGCAGTGGGGGGAGTTCATCCACGCCGAGGACGCGCATGAGCAGCAGATCGGCGAGTTCCGGATTGCGGGCCAGCGCGGGGCCGTGCATGTAGGTGCCGATGGTGGAGCCCTGGACCACGCCCTCGATGCCGTCGCCGACACCATTGCCCACGCCGCGGGTGACGTGCGCCAGCCCGCTGGCATCGCCGCCGAGTTTGGTTCCGCCGCGGTGATTTTCGAAGCCGGTGAGGGCGGCGGTGAGACCCGGGAGCATCGGGGTGGTCGTCACTTCACCGATGGCGCGCTTGGCTTGTGGGGAGGTGGTGACATCGATGAGCCCGACGCCGTCGACGCGCTCACCGGTTGATGTCTCATACCAGTGACCGAGCACCTGGATCGCGGCGCAGATGGCAAGTACCGGAGCGCCTTTCGCGGCGGCCCGCTGCAGTCCCGGATAACGCTGCAGATGCCGGGTCGCCAGGCGCTGCGCCGAATCCTCCGCTCCGCCAAGGGTGTAGATGTCGAGTGACTCGGGAACCGGGTCGGAAAGAGTGATTTCGACGATCTCGGCATCGTAGCCGCGCATGCGCAGTCGCTGTCGTAACACCAGCGCATTGCCACCGTCGCCGTAGGTACCCATCACATCGGGCAGCACCAGGCCGATTCGTACGGTCGATTCGGGCCCGCCCGGCACCCGGCCACCACCCTTGATCGAATCGCTATGCGATGCTGCCATCAGATTCGCTCCTCCAGATCGCGGTTGAGATCGCGGAACGCGGTGTAGTTGGCCAGTACCTCGACCCGGCCCGCCGGACAGGATGCGATGGCGCGCAATGGATCCGGCACCGTGGTGTGCTCGACTCCGGCGTAGGTCAGGCGCACCGCGAGATCGGTGGCGCGCTCACCGGCGGCGACCACCTGGACGCCTTCGAAATGTTCGAACCGCACATCCCACAGCCAGGACAGATCTTCGCCATCGGGCACCTGCCCGTTCACCGCGATCACCAGACCGGCCGAATCAGGCTCGATCATCGACAGCGCCTCCTGCCAGCCCGCGGGATTCTTCGCGAGCAGCAGCCGGGCGGCGTGCTCGCCGACCTGCACCGTCCGATAGCGACCGGCGATCTCGCGCACGGTACCCGCCGCGGTCGTGGCCGCCGCCGGATCCGCGCCGAGTGCGACCGCCGCGGCGACCGCCTGCGCGGCATTGCCTTTATTGGCCCGCCCGGGCAGCGCCAATTTCAGCGGCAGCCGAATACCGTTGGGTCCGACCAATTCCTCGCCGTCCAACCACCAATTCGGTTCGGGCCGTTCGAAATCCGTGCCGGTGCTGCGCCAATGCGCACCCTCCCAGACGATCGGCTCCCCGCTGCGCGGACAGCTGGTCGCATCCATCGACCAACCGCTGCCCGCCGCGACCCACACCACATTCGGATGGTCATAGGCGATGGAGGTGACCAGTACATCGTCGCAGTTGGCGACCACCACGGTCTGCGGATGCCGGGCCAGTCCGGCTCGCAGCTTGCGCTCGATCATATTGATCTCGCCGACCCGGTCCAGCTGGTCGCGGCTGAGATTCAACAGGACCACCACGGACGGATTCAGCGAATCGGTGACATGCGGCAGATGCAGTTCGTCCACCTCGATCGCGGCCAGCGGCGTCCCGCGGTGCGCACTCAGCGCGGCCACGATGCCGGCGTCCATATTCGCGCCGTCGGCCTGCGTGGCGACCTTGCCGAGGGTGCTCAGTGCGGCGGTGGTCATCCGGGTGGTGGTCGACTTACCGTTCGTGCCGGTCACCAGGACCGTGCGCCGTCCGCGGCCCAGCTGATCCATGATCGTCTTATCGATCTGCAGGGCGATCAGCCCGCCGATCATCGACCCCTTGCCGCGGCCCGCCTTCTGCGAGGCCCACGACGCTGCCGCCGCCGCTCGCAGCGCGAGTCGACCGCGCACCGTTATGTCTGCCACGCCGCGAGTCTATGTGTTCTGCTCGGCGGCGCATTCGCTGCGGCCCAGCTCCCCCGCCTCCCCGGAACTTTTGCCGGTCATCGAACACGGGTAGATTCCCGTTCCGGGCCGCCGGGTACGTGATCAACGACTTTTGGGCGTACCCGACGAGTTACCCGTGTGCTGACGAAATCAGTGCTTACGTTTGTCTAATACAGCTTGGCGTTGTAATTTTCCGGCGAGTAGTGGCGCTCCAGCTCCTCGACCGACTCCGTCACATTGGGCTGGACCTCTTTGACGAGCCGGGCCGGACTCGGCAGATTGTCGACCGGCCACTGCTCCGGTTCCCACAGCTGGCTGCGGATGAACGCCTTCGCACAGTGGAAGAAGATCTGCTCGATATCGACCTCGATCGCCAGGATCGGTCGATGACCCTTGACGACCATATCGTCGAAATAGGGTGCATCGCGGACCAAGCGGGCCCGGCCGTTGATGCGCAGCGTCTCGCGGCGGCCCGGAATCATGAACAGCAGCCCGACGTGCGGATTGCTGAGGATATTCAGGTAGCCGTCGGCCCTGCGATTGCCCGGCCGTTCCGGAATGGCGATGGTGGTGTCGTCGAGGACCTGCACGAAGCCGGCCGGATCGCCCTTCGGTGAGGTATCGCAATTGCCATCGGCATCACTGGTGCTCAGGGCAATGAACGGGGTGGCCGCGATCCAATCGCGGTCGCGGGGATGCAGTGCGACGCGCTCCTTCGTAGCGGCTCGCGGCACGACCTCCCCGAGCAACTGCCGCAGCTCGGCCGGGTCGGTGATCGTATTGCTATCGGTGATCTCACCCATAGTTCGATCAAAGCACCGGCACGGCCTCGCGGACGATCGAATTATGTTCCCGCGAGGGGAGATCGATCACAGTCGGACATCGAACAGGTTGGGCTGGCCCGCGGCGTAGCGGTCGGCATCGATGCGGCGCAGCGGCTCCAATTCGGGAGCCCGGTACAGGGTGAACTTGCGGCAGCGTTCGGCATTCGAATCCGAAACGTCGAGAATGGCATTGACCGCGTCGCGCGCGGATTCGTTGGCGCCCTCCATGGTTGCCAGATCGACATTGGTTCGCACGTAATCGCCCGCCAGGAACAGGTTCTCGAGTGCGCCGTGGGTCTGCGGCCGGCACTCCCAGGATCCGGCGGTATTGATCAGCAGCGGATCCGCATTGGCATTGCGCCGCTGGGATTCCTGCCAGCTGATGCCGGGATCGAGGAACCAGGAATGCAGATCGGCATCGCGCAACAGGTCGTCGCGATCGTTGAGATGCGCCTCGAGCTGCGCCCAGACCTCACGCGCGATCTCCTCGCGCGTGCACTCCTTGGCGGGCTTGCCGTAGAGCATGCCGGGGGTGTTCCAATCGGAGATATCGACCGAAAGACAGTCCCGCACCGTACCGTCACCGAATTCGGTGAGTTTGCGCGTCCACAGCTGATTCTGGGTGATCGAGGTGAGCGCCCACGGTGCGTCGATGTAGGCGGTGTGACCGTGCGCAATATCCATCGGCCTGCGCAGATAGAACTGGATGCCGTTCATCCAGTCGACGACGAGCCGATCCATGGCGGCCAGTTCCGGGCGCACCTCGAGCACGTCGGGCGACCACAGGGCACGGGCCTGTTCGGCGGGCAGCGCGACGACGAAATAGTCGGCGTCGATGCCGCGCTGGGCGCCGGTTTCATCGACGATGCGGGCCGAGGCGATCCGCCGGTCGCGCACCTCGAGTCCACGCACCTCGGCCCCGAGCGCGAATTGCACGCCGAGCTCGCGTAGCCGCTGCACCCATGGATCGATCCACACCGAATTGGTCGGCCCGTTCAGCACCCGGTCCAATGAGCCGTCATTGCCGATTTCGAAGGGGTTGCCGAGGAACTGCTCGCCCATGGTGCCGATGGTGCGGACGCTGGCGATATCTTCCTTCGCGGCCACCATGATGCTGGTCAGTGTGCGCGAGAGCAGGGTGCGGAATTCGTGGGAGCGCTGGCGGCCGCCGACGAAGTCGTGCCATGAGGTGTGCTCCCACTGCCCTAACCGGCGGGCGTCGCAGCTGGAGTTGAATACCAGTAGCCGATCGGCGAAGTAGGCGCCCTCGCCGGCGGGCATTTTCAGGGCCGTCGCGATTGCCGCGCCGACGGTCTCACGGAACGCGTCCGGGGTGAAATTCGTGCGGGCCTCGAGGCCGAGGGGAAGTCGGAAATCATCGCCGCCGAGACGGGCGAAACGCACCTCCGGCACGCCGATCAGATTATTCCAGACGCCATTCGGATTGCCCGCGAACGGAATTCGCCGCATGGTGTCCGGAATGTGTTGGTAGAAGCCGGGAAAGAAGCGGAAGCCGTGCTCGCCCGGCAGGTCCGGCCGTCCGGCTGAGCCGCTGCCCGGCACCGGAATGCTGCGCGCCTTGCCCCCGAGCGCACGTCTGTCGAATACGGTGACTTGGAATCCACGCTCGGCCAATTCGTGTGCCGCGGTCAAGCCCGCGACCCCACCGCCGAGTACCGCGACCCGCCTGCCGCCGGAACTGCCCGCGGCAGGCACCGGCCTCGATCCACCGGCCACTACTGCCCCCGCCGCGACGCTGCTGCGAAGCAGTGTTCGTCGCGACACCGTCGATCGCTGATCTACCATGCGCTTCTTTGCTGCCTATAGCGCGTCGAACAAACCGTTCGACGCTACCCTTCCGAGCACCGACAAGTTTCTCGACAATGTTCCAGCCTCCGGACACCCTGTCGCCGCAAACACTGTAAAGCGACTATCGGTGGGGAGCCGACCCACCCCTGACGCCGCCCGCCGGAACCCGGTTTTACCCTGGCGTGTGCCCGGTCGGCTCAGGCGTCCACCATTCGGGGTCGCCTGCCGAAATCTTGCTCCGGCATCGGCGGCAGGGTCGAATCCGGTACTGCCGCTGTCGCATTCGCATCGCGGCGACCCACCTTTGTCGCAGCGAATGCACCCGCGATCACGACGGCGCCACCGAGCAGCGACAGCGGCGTCGGGTCCTCGCCGAAGGCGGCCTGGGCGGCGAGGATGCCGACCACCGGGACCAGCAGGGATATGGGTGCGACAGTGCTGGCCGGGTACCGGCTCATCAGGTAGGTCCACAGGCCCGAGCCCGCGATCGTGCCGAGCGCGACGATATAGGCGAGGCCGAGCAGCGCGTGCCAGCCGCTTGGGGAAGCGACGTCGGTCAATGCGCGCAAACCGGTTGTCGGTCCCTCGACGACTGCGGACAGCGCGAACATCGGGATCGGCGGCACAACCGTCATCCACAGCGTCAGATGCAGCGGGTTGACATCGCCGGACGCCGCGGCCAAGCGCGAGCCGACATTGCCGAAGGCCCAACTCAGACCACCCGCCAGTGTCAGCAGCACCGGCAACAGGGCCGCATGCTGTGCGCGATCGAGTCCGATCACCACAATGCCCGCCACCGCGACCGCAATGCCGAGCAACTGGGTCATCCGCAGCCGCTCCCGCAGGAACAACGCCCCCAGAACCACCGTGAACGGCGCGGACGATTGCAGCACCAATGCGGACAACCCGGTCGGCATACTCGCCCGCATAGCGGTGAACAGAAACGCGAACTGCAGAATCCCGAACCCGATTCCGTACAACAGCAACCACCGCAACGGCACCTGCGGCCTCGGCACGAACATCAGCACCGGCACCGCGATAACCGCGAACCGCAGCGCGGCGAAAAAGAACGGCGGAAAGTGGTTCAGCCCCACCCGAATCGCAATGAAGTTCAGCCCCCACAGCACGACAACGGTAAGCCCGAGCACACGGTCGCGATTGGTCATGCTCTTTATCGTCGGTAGTAAAACTACTAAGCACAATCGAATAATTTTGCACTAATGATGTAGCATCGCTTAATGGTTTCCCGTAGCCATCCCTCGTGGTCTTCCGACGCCCCGCAACCGTTGCCCCAAGCCGGCGAGCCAAGGGGTACCTCGCAGTCGGTCGAAGTATCACCGTCAACCGCGTCGGCGGCCGGGTCGACGGCATCGGCAGGGGTGGCGGAGGCTGCGAGACCGGCGCACACCGATTCGTCCGGTGGCGCGGGGACCTCAGTTCACGCAGCCGTATCACCACCCGCAGGGACGGAGCCGACCGAAGCGGCGGGCGGCCGGGTTGGGCCGCCGATGGCGGTTGAACGGCTGCGGGTGCTGCGGGAGTTCGCGGATCGGGGGACTATCGCGGCTGTGGCCGGGGCGCTTTCGATGACTCCTTCGGCGGTGTCGCAGCAGCTCAAGGTGCTCGCCAAGGAGGCGGGTGTCGCGTTGCTCGAGCCTGACGGGCGGCGGGTTCGGCTCACCGATGCGGGGCAGGCGCTGGTGGTGCGCGCCGATGAGGTACTTGCCGCGATGGACCGGGCGGTGGCCGAGATGGCGCACTATCGCGGGTCTGCACGCGGACGCGTCCGGGTCGCGTTGTTCCCGTCCGGCGCCGCATTGCTGCTGCCGCGGGTGCTGCCCGCGCTGGCCCACAGTGGTGTCGAAGTCGTCGCCCGTGACGAGGACGTGCCGCCGAGTGAAGTACCGCGCCTGCTCGCCGACTACGACATCGTCCTCACTCACCGCGACGAGCGCTCACCCGGCATCGCGGGCCCGCGCGTCAGTACCACGGTCATCATGCGCGAACCCACCGATGTCGTTGTCGCACCGACCCATTCGCTCGCGACCCGCACCGAGGTGACTCCGGCCGAACTCGCCGAGGAGACCTGGCTCAGCGTCCGCGGCGGCTTCCCGGTCGACGACGTGCTGCGCTCCATCGCGACCATGACCGGCGTCCAACCCCGTATTGCCCAGCGCCTCAATGACTTCCGTGTCATCGAAACCCTCGTCGCCGCGAACTACGGCGTGGCACTGATGCCCCGCTGGGCCGTCGCCCACCCGAACCTCGTCGTCCTGCGCCTGTCCGGCGTCCGCGCCGCCCGCCTCTACGAACTGGCCACGCGTCCCCGCGCCGCAACCCGCCCCGCCATAGCCACCGTCCTGCAAGCCTTTCGCACCGCCGCCACCCAAATCACCGCCACATAGCGCACCCGAGCGCCCGATCATTACGGCTAGCTGCGGCACACCCATTCACTATCTCGCAAAGCGAGCAGCACACATTGTGCGAGAGTGCGAGTTCCTATGCGGCAGAGGCAGTCTCGAGGGTGCGGCGGCAGGCTTCGGGCCCGGGCGCGCCCCCGATGACGCAACCGGATGCTAGTGGTGCCTCGGCGGACCGGGGCGGTACTGCTGGGATCCGATGTAGCCGAAATCGTCGGCGACCATGGCGGCCAGTTCCAGGAGGGCGCGGCGGGTTGGCTTGCTCACCAGTTCCAGGTCGATTTCCGCGCCTTCGGCGAGGTGGTCGTCGAAGGGCACCACCTGGACCGCGCGGGTGCGGTCGAGGAACAGTTTGCGTAGCTGGTCCAGGTCAACGGTGGAGGCACCGCGGCGAGATGCGTTGACCACTACCACGGTTCGCTCGACCAGCTTGCCGTAGCCGTGGTGGTCCAGCCAGTCCAGGGTGGCCGAGGCGCTGCGGGCGCCGTCGATGGCCGGCGAGGTCACCAGCACCAGTGAGCTGGCCATATCGAGTACACCGGCCATGGCCGAATGCATCAGACCGGTACCGCAGTCGGTGAGGATGATGTTGTAGAACGACTGCAGGATACCGATGGCCTGGCGGTAATCGGCCTCGCTGAAGGCCTCGGAAACCGCCGGATCCTGTTCACTGGCAAGCACTTCCAGTCGGCTCGGTGCCTGGGAGGTATGCGCCCGCACATCGGAGTACCTGGTGATGTGCTGATCCTCGAGCAGATTGCGCACGGTGGAGCGGGTCTGCCGCGGCACGCGGTGCCCCAGGGTCCCGAGGTCGGGATTGGCGTCGATCGCGATGACCCGGTCACCACGCAGCGAGGAGAACGTCGAGCCGAGCCCGACCGTGGTCGTGGTCTTGCCGACGCCACCCTTGAGCGAGAGGATCGCGATCCGATAGTCCCCGCGCACCGGCTGATTCACCCGATCGATGAGATCGCGGTAGACCACATCCGCCGCGGACTCACCCGGATTGATCATGCCGCCGGACGCCTTGTGCACCGCGCGCCGCCAGCCACCGCGCGGGGCCTTGCGGGCACGCTTGAGCAGGTTCAGGTCATTGACCGAATGCCCCGGCTGGCCGGGCTGTGGCACATGCTGCGGCTGGAACGGCTGCTGCGGATTCGGCGGTCCGCCTTGCCAACCCGGCGGCGGCCCCTGCTCGGTGTACGGCATCGGACCAGGGCCTGGCCCCTGCTCGGCATACGGCAGCTGTCCGGTGGGCGGTTGTTGGCCCATGGGCGGTTGCCCCATCGGGGGCTGTTGCCCCGTGGGCGGCTGTTGATACATCGGTGGCTGCTGCACCGGCGGTGGCGGTGGCGGCGCCCAACTATAGATCGGCCCGCTCTGCGGCTCGGCCTGGCTTTCCATCGGGACCCGTCGAACCAGCCCATCGGGGCCGATCTCTTGCCGGTACTCGGCATAGGACGGGTCGGGCTGTACCGGATGACTACCGCTGTGACCGGGATTCGGCTGATACGGCTGCGCGAATTGACCGGTGCTGTACGGCCCCGACGCACCGGGCGGCGCGAAAACCTCGGCCGCCGCGTACTGTTGCGGCGGCACCCCGGCCTGTGGGTAGATGGTGGTCTGATCCGTCGGACCGGCCGGATATCCGGTGAACCGCTCTGCGGGGTCATCGGGCTGTTCGGCCTGGTCGGTGGGCTCGGCGGTGCCCTGCTCACCATCCGGGTGCTCGGATCCCGCATCGGCGGACGCGGATTCGGCCGCTTCATCCGGCGCCGAGGAGTCGGTGGTGACCTCGGCCGTATCCACCGCATGACTCTGCAGCCAGGGCGGAGAAGTCGGATTGTGGTCGTTAGTTGTCACAGTTCCCCCATCTGCTCGGAATTCGAGCAGAGAGCTCGGCGCTTGAATGCGAATCAACGCTAGCACGGGGTACTCGGCCGCGCGTCGTGGTATACGCGGCCGCCACGGCGAGTGCTGCACCGCGACCAGCCGCAACTCGAAAACGCTGTCCAACAGCGAGTTCGAGAATCAGACGCCCCGGTCGGCGACAAGTCGTCATCTGTTGGGCATCGTGCGTTCACCGTACTTCGCGGTCTCAGCCGAGGTGCCGGATCACTCGGACCGACCCGAACGACCTCGGCCCCAATGGATCCGGCTCACATATCCCGCTCAACGAACGTGAAGGAGTCCGGCTCGAGGGGCCCGGTCCGAACGAGCGCGATCCAATGAGCCTGGCCCGAACGAACCCAGCCCGAGGCGCCCGGCCCGAACGGGTCCGGCCGCAGGGAACCGGACCCGACGAGTCCGGCCCCAACGACATCCCGGCCGTGTCGAACTCGGCCTCAGTGCGCCCGGTTGACCGCCGACACCACGGCCCGCAGCGACGCCGTCGTAATCGACGTGGCGATGCCGACACCCCACACCACCTTGTCCCCGATCGCGCACTCCACATACGCCGCGGCCTGCGCGTCGTCACCCGCGGACATCGCATGCTCGGAGTAATCCAGCACCCGCACATCGAATCCGACCGCCGCGATCGCGTCGACGAATGCGGCGAGCGGCCCATTGCCCGCGCCGGTGATCTCCTGCTCGACGCCGTCGACCTTCACCACCGCCGTGATCGCGTCCACGCCGCCGTCGGTCTCCGAGGCCGTTACCTTCTGCCGCATCCGCTCCAGCGGCCGGATCGGGCTCAGGTACTCCTCGGCGAAGACATCCCACATCTCCTTCGGCGAAACCTCGCCGCCTTCACCGTCGGTGATCTTCTGGATCGCCTGGGAGAACTCGATCTGCAGCCGCCGCGGCAGCACCAGCCCGTGATCGGTCTTCATGATGTAGGCGACGCCGCCCTTACCGGACTGCGAGTTGACCCGGATGACCGCCTCGTAGGTGCGGCCCACATCCTTTGGGTCGATCGGCAGATACGGGACCTCCCACACGATGTCGTCGACATCGGAATCGGCCGCGTCGGCCGCTGCCTTCATCGCGTCCAGCCCCTTGTTGATCGCGTCCTGGTGCGAACCGGAGAACGCGGTGTAGACCAGATCGCCGCCGTAGGGGTGGCGTTCGTGCACGGGCAGTTGGTTGCAGTATTCGACGGTGCGGCGGATCTCGTCGATATCGGAGAAGTTGATCTGCGGATCGACCCCGCGAGAGAACAGATTCATCCCCAGCGTCACCAGGCAGACATTGCCGGTGCGCTCACCGTTGCCGAACAGGCAGCCCTCGATGCGATCGGCGCCGGCCTGGTAGCCCAGTTCAGCGGCGGCCACCGCGGTGCCCCGGTCGTTGTGCGGATGCAGCGACAGCACGATCGAATCGCGGCGGGCCAGATTGCGGCTCATCCACTCGATCGAGTCGGCGTACACATTCGGGGTCGCCATCTCGACGGTCGCGGGCAGGTTGATGATCATCGGCTTGTCGGGGGTGGGCGCGATGATCTCGGTGACCGCGTCGCACACCTCCTTGGCGTAGGACAGTTCGGTGCCGGTGTAGGACTCCGGGCTGTACTCGTAGCGCCAGTTGGTGTCCGGGTACTTCTGCCCGATTTCCAGGCACAGCTTCGCGGCATCGGTCGCGATCTTCTGCACTGCCGCCTGGTCCGCGCGGAAAACCACACGCCGCTGCAGAACCGAGGTCGAGTTGTAGAAGTGGACGATCACATTGGCGGCACCGGCACATGCCTCGAAGGTGCGCTCGATCAGTTCGGCGCGACACTGGGTCAGCACCTGGATGGTGACGTCCTCGGGGATGGCCCCGTCCTCGATGATCTCGCGGACGAAGTCGAAATCGGTCTGGCTGGCCGACGGGAAGCCGACCTCGATCTCCTTGTAACCCATCCGCACCAGCAGATCGAACATGCGGCGCTTGCGGGCCGGGCTCATCGGGTCTATCAGGGCTTGGTTGCCGTCGCGCAGGTCGACGGCGCACCACCCGGGGGCGCGGTCGATGATTCTGTCCGGCCAGGTGCGGTCGGGCAGCGTGATCGGCTCGACCTCCTCGGCGAAGGGCCGGTAGCGGAAGGTCGGCATGGAGGAGTTCTTCTGCCGGTTCCAGGCGGCCTGGTCGGCCGGGGCCGGCTTGCTCGGGGGCGTGATAGTGCGCGAGCTGGATACGAAGGCGTCAGCAGGGGACATGCGATTTCTCCAGGTGTCGTGAATCCCAGTTATCGGGTCGACCGGCACGGCAGAACCCCGCGACGGGAGGCCAGTCCGATCAGACCCCGCCGCGGCGGCCGAGAAGAAGTGCCCGCTGCATGATGTCGGCGAGCTTACCGTGCCGTGCCGCACCTTCGAAAGCCCGGTCCCCATCGTCGGGTCATCCGACCTGACGATTAGCGTTCCGACCGGGCTGGAGGTACTTCATATGACTTGGCTGGAGCAACTGGCGGTCTTCGGCGCGGGCATCGCGGCGGGCGGCATCAACACCATTGTGGGATCGGGCACCCTGATCACCTTCCCAGTATTGCTCGCCTTCGGGATTGCGCCGGTCACGGCGAATGTGTCGAACACCATCGGCCTGGTCCCCGGCGGTGTCAGCGGTGCCTACGGCTACCGGCGCGAACTCGGGGGACAGCGGGCCAGGTTGGTCCGCCTCGGCTCCGCATCCCTGCTCGGCGGCATCACCGGTGCGATCCTGCTGCTCGTCCTGCCCGCCGCGGCCTTCAAGGCAATCGTGCCGGTACTGATCATCGCGGCGCTGATCCTGGTCGTGGTTCAACCGCGGTTGGCGCGCTGGGTGAAACGGCGTCGCGCGGCCGATACCGGTCCGGCACCCGAACACGGCGGTCCGATCCTGTACGTCGCGATATTTCTCTGCGGCATCTACGGCGGCTATTTCGGCGCGGCCCAGGGGGTGTTGTTGATCGGATTGCTCGGGGTGTTCGTGCATGAGGACATCCAGCGGCTCAATGGGGTCAAAAATGTGCTCGGCCTGCTGGTTAACGCGGTTTCCGCGATGGTGTTCACGCTGATCGCCGATGTGGACTGGCGCGTTGCCGCGCTGATCGCCGTCGGTTCGATCATCGGCGGCGTGCTCGGCGCGAAGCTGGGCAGGCGGATGCCGCCCACCGTATTGCGCGCGGTAATCGTCGTGGTGGGCAGTATCGCCGTCGTCCGGCTGCTGATGTCGTAGTCGGGTCGGATGCGTCGGCGCAATAGTCTGTGTGACCGGCAGTTGTCGTGGACCGGCGAAGGAGGAGCATGGCGCTCGAGATGCGGACCGTATGCGAGCGCGGCGATGCGGCCCTCGCACTCGACGGCATCGCGTATATCTGCGGCTACGAACGCACCTTCTGCGCACCGTGCGCGACGACGATTGATGCGGTCTGCCCGAACCGCGGCGGTGAGCTGACACCTCGTCCGCGGCGGACCAGACCGGTCTAGTGCGGGTCTCGGGAGCGCGTCGAGTGGATCCTCTACCGCACGGCGCTGGGCGATCAGGGTTGTGGCGGAGCGGGTTTGGTCCCAAAGGAGGACGACGAGGGCCGGGTCCGCAACGCAGGATGATCGGTATGCGCGGGTGGAAGATCGTCGGGTTGGCACTGATTGTCCTGGTGCCGTCATTGGTCGCGTGCGCCCGGCAGAGCCAGGCGGTATCGCAGATCGCCGAACTCGTCGCGCAAGCTGATGCGGCGCCGACCCCGACGCTCGATTGGGTGCGGTGCACCGAACCGGAGTTGAGCAACTATCAGTGCGCGACGGCTGCGGTCCCGATCGACTACGCGCGGCCGAACGGTGCGACGCTGTCGCTGGCCGTCCTCAAACAGCCCGCCACCGATAGTGACCGTCGCATCGGCACCCTGTTCACCGTGGTCGGCGGGCCGGGCGGTTCGGGATTGCAGTGGGCCGGTCATGGCGAGCTGTTCTCCGGCGAGCTGGCCCGCCGATTCGATGTGATCACCTTCGATCAGCGTGGCATCGGCCGCAGCGGGCAGCTGCGCTGCTTCCCGAATGCCGAAGAGCAGCACCGGTTCTGGTCTGGATTCTTATTCCCGCCGACCAATGCCGAACAGGAGGGCATCGCCGCGCGCAACGCCCGCGAGCTGGCTGCCGCCTGCGCGACGAACAGTCCGGAGCTCCTGGCGCATCTCACCACCGTCGATGCCGCCCGCGACCTGGATCTGCTGCGTCGCGCGGTCGGTGAGGCGACGATGACCTACCAGGGCGGGTCTTATGCGAGTTATCTGGGCGAGGTCTACGGCGCGCTGTTCGGCGACCGGGTCCGGGCGCTGCAACTCGGTTCGATGATCGACCCGGATGCCTACACCAACGACACGCGCGGCCAGGTCGCGGACTCCGCGGCGGGCACCGAGGAGGTGCTCACGGAATTCCTGCGGCTGTGTGCCGAAGCGGGACAGCCACGCTGCGCGTTCGCGGGCCCGGCCAAGACCGACGCCGCTGCGCTGCGCACCCGCGACGATGCCGTGCTCGAGCGGCTGCGTCAGGGCCCGATCGAGGTGGGACAGGGGGAGCGCGTGCGAACGGTGACCCTGACCGAGGTGCTGCCCGCCCACGCCACCATGCTCTACGACCCGAAGCAAGGCTGGCCCGCGCTGGCCGAGCTGCTCACCGAACTCGAGCGCGGTCCGGCGGGCAATCCTGATGCCGTACAACAGATTCTGGCCGCGGGCGGTTTCACTGAAAGCTTCCTCGAGGCCTTCACCGCGATCAGCTGCGCGGACAACAACTTCGGTCGCGAACCCGAGCAATGGCCAACGCTGGCAACCGAACTCGCGGATACCGCCCCGCATTATGGCGCCATGTGGCTGTATCTGCGCCAGGCCTGTGGGGCCTGGACGGCATCCACCAGGGGGTATCCGCAGCGCATTACCGGTCCGTGGATTCTGCGCTCGGATAAGCCGGCCCTGCTGTTCAACAACCGATTCGATCCAATCACCCCGCTGACGGCTGCTCGTCGGGCCCAGCAGGAAATGGTCAACGCCAGACTGGTGGTGATCGAGAACGGCTATGGCCATTCGGTGGTAAGCGACTGCGCGACTCGTCTCCAGGAGCACTATCTCGTCGACCTGCAACTTCCCGCCCCTGGTGCGACCTGTAAGCCGGATGGGGCCCCTTTCGCGGACTGAACAGGCTGCGCGTTCTTCCGGCTTCGGGGTGCTCGGGCATGCTCGACAACCACTGTCGCCGACTGTGCATCCGCTGGTCGACCAAGATCATTGCCAGCACTGTTCAGCACGGCCGAATCCCGGTAGTCTGCGCTCGGCCATGCGTGTAGAGGGAGGTGGCCCGGGTGCAGAGACGTGCCTTTTTCAAGGCATCCGGTGTGGCCGCGATGTTGGGTGTCGCGGGTATTGCGGTGAGTGCCGGACCATCCAGTGCCGCAGATCCCCTGTGGGACAACCTCTTCCGCATGTGGGTACCGGAAATCTTTGCGCCACTTCCCGATCCGCCGGATCATTCGCCCGCGATCGTCATCGGCTCCGGTTTCGGCGCCTCGGTCACCGCGCTGCGCCTGGCCGAGGCCGGCATCGCCAATATCGTGCTGGAGCGCGGTTCGCGTTGGCCCAACGATCCGTGGCGGGAGATCTTCACCGGTGACGATCTGCCCGACGGCCGCGGGTTCTGGCATCGCACCACCTTCACCGGCGTCACCAAGGTGCCGATGCATTTCGCCAGCTTCGGCGGGGTGCTCGATTGCACCCAGTACCCGGGCATCGACGTGTGGCGAGCGGCCGCGGTCGGTGGCGGCTCGATCATCTTCTCCGGTGCGATGGTCGCGCCCGAGCGCCGCTTCTTCGACCACGTCTTCGGCGGCATCGTCGATTACAGCGAAATGGAGCGCGTCTATTACCCGCGCGTGCGGGAGATGTTGCGGCTCAGCCCTATTCCGGCGGATCTGTACGCCGCCGCGCCGTTCACGCATTCCCGGGCCTGGGACGAGCAGGTGTGCCGAGCGGGCTATGAGCCGGTCGCCAATGACTCGATCTTCAACTGGGATGTGCTGCGCGGCGAAATCGCGGGCACCACAAGGCCGTCCGCGACGGTGGCGCGCAGTAATCTCGGCAACTCCAACGGCGCGAAGTTCGATCTCAACCAGAACTACCTGCGGTATGCCCAGGACACCGGCAAGTCCACCGTCTATCCGGGGCACCGCGTCGATGCCATCGCACAGGAATCCGGCGGCCGCTATTCGGTGTCCGTGACAAAACTCGCGCCTACCGGCGAGGTGATCCGCACCCGCACTCTCACCTGTGACCGCCTGTTCCTCGGCGCGGGTTCGGTCGGCACCTCGGAGTTGCTGGTGCGGGCCCAGGCGACCGGCGCACTGCCGAATCTCAATGAGCACATCGGCGATGGCTGGGGCACCAATGGTGATGTGGTGCTGGCTCGTGGTGCCAGCCAGGTGGCCGGTCTCGGTCAGGGCGTGCCGAGCGCGAGCCGGATCCTCGACGAATCCGCGGTGCCGCTCACACTCGAAAATTGGTACATCCCAGGCATTCCGTTCGAGACCGGCGCGCTCGCCTCATTGGGAATGGTGCTCGATCCGGCCCGCGCACGCTTCGGCTACGACCGCGTCCGCGATGCGGTCGGGCTGTCCTGGTCGAGCGAGAATCGTGACGATATCGTGGCGGCCGCCCGCGCGGTCGATCACCGGATCGCCGAACGCTCCAATGCCCTCGTCGAATACGGTGCACTCGGCTACGACGCGAACGCATTGTTCACCGCGCATCCGCTGGGCGGTGCGGTGCTCGGCCGGGCCACCGACGGCAATGGTCGCGTGTACGGCCATCCGGGCCTCTACGTGATGGACGGTGCGGGCATTCCGGGCAGCACCGGCACGGTCAACCCCTCGCTCACCATCACCGCACTGGCCGAACGCAATGTCGAGGCGATCATCCGCGCTGGGAACTAACCCCGGCCGAACGCGTATTACCCTCGGCGGGACCGTTCGGCGTCGAAGGGATCCTCAGGTGGCAACTCCAACCAGGCCGACCACACCCGGTCTCGACGACGGGCCGAAGCTGGATTTTCCGCGCAAACCGCCTGCGCTGTGGTCGGACCTGGTGATGCTTGCGCTCGCCATCGTCGCGGTCGTGCTGGTCACCTGGGTCAGCTTCTTCCATGTGTCCGCGCACACCTACCGCGTGATCGTGCTGCTCGATTATTCGGTCTGCGCGATATTCGCCGCCGAATTCCTCTGGCGCTGGCGTCGTGCGGGCTGGCCGTGGACGTTCCCGCTCATCTATTGGTACGAAGTGCTCGGCATGATTCCGGTGACCAGCCCGTTCTTCCGTGGGTTCCGGTTACTGCGCATCGTGGTGATCGCCGTGCGCGTCGGCCGGGTCGCCGATCGGGCACTCGGCGAACGGGTGACCGCCGCGGTGGTGAACCGGTTCGTGACGACCATCGTCGATGTCATCAAGCGCCCCATGACCATCGCCATCCTGGACGAGGTCGCGCAGGTGCTGCGCGCGGGGCACTACACCCGCAATATCGCGGCGGCGCTGGAGGAGAACCGCGCCGAAATGGACGAGATGATCCTCGAACTCATCAAGAACGATCCGCAGGCCGGACGGGTCCGCTACATCCCGTTTCACGATGAGATCATCCGGCTTATCGCCGACACCACATTTCGGATCGTCTTCCAGGTGCTCGCGGATCCGCGCACCGACGAGCTGGTCTCGGACATGATCCGCGAGAACGTGGATCAGATCCGGGACGCGGTACACGCCGGGGTGCGCGTCGAGCCGTCCAACCTTGGGCCGACGCCGCACGAACAGACCGTGCACTACCACCTCAGCCGTGTGCCGCGTGCCTGATCTCGTCGCGCGGCTGCGCGTAACGCATTGTCTCCCAGATGATCAGCAGCATCAGTACACCGCACAGTAGGGCGAGTGCGGCCAGCGCGGGTAGCGCACAGGCCGCCGGAATCAGCGTAAGCAGCACCGCGGCGGCCACCAGTCGCGGCACCGTGATGCTTCGAGTCGCGTAGTGCTTGAACCCGACCAGGGCGATCAGATACAGCACCACACCGCCGTACAGCGCGAACAGCGGTATCCCGGACAGCGCGTCCGTCAGCTTGTGTGCCGATTCGTCGCCGACGTAGTAGAGCACCTTCTTCAGTCCGAGCGAGAGTCCGATGATCCCGGCGATCATCGGGAAATGCCAGAAGGTGTAGGAGTTGCGGGCGATCTTGATCTGTTGCTCGCCGACGGCCTGCCGTAACTCGTGCTCCACCGACAGCGCCGCCACATCGAAATACGCCCACCACAGCAGGCCCGAAACCGCGAGCCCGAGTAGCGATCCGACCGCGATCGGCCACGAAATGGGGAGTCCGGCAACGCCGATGCCGATCGAGACGATCGATTCACCTAGCGCCACAATAATGATCAGCCCATAGCGTTCGGAGAAATGGCTGGCCGAATTCAACCGCCAGTCCTCACCCGCCAGCAGGGTCCACCCCATATCGCCGACGATCGCGGCGATCCACAGCACGAACTGCGCCGTCCCGGAGGTCATCGCGGCGATCACGAGCAGTGTGGTGCCAATGGTGATGGAACCCAGACTCCAGCGCAGCACCTGGTTGCGCAGCTGCGAATCCTCGGCGCTGGCCAATAAGAACATGCCCAGGTGCACGAGGCGCACGATCAGATACGCGATCGCGAAGACCAGCGGGCCGAACCAGCCGCCGGGCAGATCCTGGAAAGCCTCCGGAATGGTAAGTGCCGCAAGGAAACCGCCGCCCATCGCGATGAACATGCCGACGCGCGCGATGCCCTCGTCCGCGCGCACGACATTGCCGAGCCAGGAGTAGGCGATCCACAGCCACCACATGACTGCGAGTACCAGCAGCGCGCGCAGCATGTTCTTGGCGCTGGTGTCGTGTGCGACCAGGCCGGTAACCATCGTGAACGCGAATACGAGCACCAGGTCGAAGAACAACTCGAGCTGAGTTACCGACGCATCGTCGGCCGTTGGCAGCAGCCGTGCCCGTTTGGAACCGATCATGATTCACATAGTGGCATCCGAATGCGACAGGTGCGGTTCTAGACGGCCTGATAATTCTCGTTCTCGGTGAAGCCCTCGGCGAACTCGATGAAGTTCTGCACGACGACTTCGTTCGAGCGCCGGATGGTCCGGCTCACCAGCATGCCTGGAATGGGAATCGGGATGTAGAGCTCGACGTGGTACCAGACATCGGTGCCCTCCTCGCCCTCGGTCACCTCGAACCAGCCGCTACCCTTCACCCCGCGGGTGCTGTCGGTGACCTCCCAGGAGGAGCGGTTCTCGGTCCATTTGTACTCCAGGACCTGTAGATCCGAACTCCCCAGCTGTTGCGCTTTGACGAACACCCGGCGCGGTCGCAGATCGTCGTCGCGGCTGGCGACCCTGGCGTCGCTGTAGGAGGTGGACCACTCCGGGAGCATCTCGACAGCGGCCAGTGCATCCATTACCTGCTCGGGATCGACGTCGACGACGAAACGGATATCGGTCTTTGTACGCATTCCATACCTCCGCGCCCGCCCAACTACACCGGCAAATTGTGCCCAGCGGCACAATCGCAAGTCAACCGAGCGGGCGCTGCCCTGAGCCACATCGGCTGCTGCATATCTCGGGGGGATCACGGTCGATTATCTACGCCGAGAACGAGTTACGGCTCGATATTCTCGACGAAAAGCGATATCGACCGGTCCAGTGGCCTTGCCCTCGAAGAGGGCGGGGCGGGGCGTAAGGGTTCCGTGAAATGCAACACGTTGCCGAACCCGGCGTGAGTTCGGCTGCGCAGGGGGTAGCGGGCCCGCAGCCAGCGGGCCCTGGGCTACCTCGGCTCAGTGGGGCGTTGGTTCGATGATCGCGTCCGGGCCCGGGTAGACGAGCGATTCGTGCCCGTCATCGAATCGCACCACATACGGCGGTGCGCCCTGGGGTCCGCGGACTTCGACGATTTCGCCGTGGCGATCACCCTGTCCAACCACGTGGCCGTGCACGAGGAGCCGGTCTCCGACATTCGCCATCATCGCCCCATTATCGACTGACGGTGACATGTGTCACAAGGGTTCCCGTACGACGCGGCGTGTCACTCGAGGCCGACGAGCCGATCGACCGCGGCCTCGATCAGTTCCCGGCTCTGTGTTTCGGTGAAGATTCCCGGCAGCGTCAGCCGGTCCACGATCAGCCAATTCAGCGCCAGATACAGCAGGATCACCGAATTTTCGTCGCCGGGCAGTTGTGCTTCGACATGGTTGCGCACATTGAAGTCGAGATCCGCCCGCACGGCCGCGGTCATCACCGCGCGTAACTCCGGTCGGCGCGTCGCCTCCAGACGTAGTTCGAGCATGGCCAGGTAGCCGGTGCGGAACGCCTCGATGCGACCGACCGTCTCCCGCATCAGCTCGGTGATATGCGCCCGCGTCTTCGGGCCCGTCGCCAGGTCGGCCATGGTCGCCTCGCTCGGCGCCAAACGTTCGTAGAATCGCCCGCCCGCCTGGGTCAGCAGATCGTCGCGGTTGGTGAAGTAGTTCGACGCCGTACCTGCGGGAACTCCGGCCTCCCTGTCCACCGCGCGGAAGGTGAGCCCACGCGCCCCTCCTTCGCCAATACCTCGATCGCCGCGTCGAGCAGCGCTTGTCGAAATCGACGAGATGATCGTCAAGAGCTATCCGGTCGTCGCGGGCGGCGGCATATCCGCTTTCTCGGGTGCGTTCAACCCGACCCTGTTCACCCTGACCGAGCGCCGAGAGTTCGGCAACGGCGCCCAGGTGACCTGGTTCTCCCGGGTCTGATGATCCAGCGGCACGAAAGAGGTGGTCATATGCGAAACTCGCCCGCTTCGCGCCGAGCCTTCGCCTCGACCAACCGCGCAGACATGACATGCGCGCTCGACGACGCGCAGAACTCGTTCGCTCGTCCCGACTAACCGGGCAGCAATGACAGGCGCACTTGCCGATCCGGATTGTCGATATTGAGATCGACCAGCGCGATCGACTGCCAGGTACCCAAGGTCAGCGCGCCGCCGATGACCGGGACAGTGGCGTAGGGCGGGATCAATGCGGGCATCACGTGAGATCGGCCGTGCCCGCGTGAGCCGTGTGCATGCCGCCATCGATCATCGGCGGGCAGCAGATCGCGCAGTGCCGCGAGCAGATCGTCATCGCTGCGCGCCCCGAGTTCCATGATCGCGATCCCGGCCGTGGCATGCGGCACGAAGATATGCAGCAGTCCGTCCTGTCCCGCGTCCCGCGCGAACGACGCGCACTGCGGGGTGATGTCGTACACGACTTCGGATCGTCCCGTGGTCACCTCGATCACCGTGCTGTTCATGGGCTACATCGTCCTCTCACTCGGTCTCCGCTGCCCGCAGCAGCGCCGGGTCATCCGCGCCGACGTCTCGTGCAAGATCGACTACGGCGGGAATCCGTTTCGGCCGAGCACGATTCGCGCACGGCCCCGTTGATACTCGTTGGCCGAGGAGGTAGGAACAGCTCCGTCGGACCTCGGCCGGTACGCTGGGGTGCTGTTAGCAGCTGATTGTCGATCTTGGAGGACCCTGTCGTGGCTCTCGTTGTTCAGAAGTACGGAGGATCCTCGGTAGCGACCGCCGAGCGCATCCGGCGCGTCGCTGAACGGATCGTCGAGACGAAGAAGCAGGGCCACGATGTGGTGGTCGTCTGCTCGGCCATGGGCGATACCACCGACGAGCTACTCGACTTGGCGCAGCAGGTTGCGCCGGCGCCGCCGGCTCGGGAAATGGACATGCTGCTCACCTCGGGTGAGCGCATTTCCAATGCGCTGGTCGCCATGGCCATCCATTCGCTCGGCGCCGAGGCTCGTTCGTTCACCGGCTCGCAGGCGGGTGTGATCACCACCGGATCGCACGGTAACGCCAAGATCATCGACGTCACCCCGGGCCGGGTGCGTGCCGCGCTGGACGACGGTCTGGTTGTGCTGGTCGCCGGTTTCCAGGGCGTCAGCCAGGACAGCCGTGACGTCACCACGCTCGGTCGCGGCGGCTCCGATACCACCGCGGTCGCACTGGCCGCGGCGCTGGGGGCCGACGTCTGCGAGATCTACACCGACGTGGACGGCGTTTTCACCGCTGACCCGCGGATCGTGCCCGACGCGCAGCAGCTCGAACAGGTCTCCTATGAGGAGATGCTCGAGCTCGCGGCCTGCGGCGCGAAGGTACTCATGCTGCGCTGCGTGGAATACGCGCGACGCTACAACGTTCCGGTGCATGTGCGCTCGTCGTATACCGACAAGCACGGCACCTACGTCTCTGGATCGATGGAGGACATCCCCTTGGAGCAAGCAATCCTCACGGGCGTCGCGCACGACCGCAGCGAGGCCAAGGTGACCGTGGTCGGCCTGCCGGACGAACCTGGCTACGCCGCCAAGGTTTTCCGCGCGATCGCCGACGCCGAGATCAATATCGATATGGTCCTGCAGAACATTTCCAAGGTCGAAACCGGTAAGACCGATATCACCTTCACCCTGCCCAAGACCGAGGGCGCGCGTGCGGTGGAGATGCTGACCAAGCGTCAGGGCGAGATCGGCTTCTCGCAGGTGCTCTACGACGACCATATCGGCAAGGTCTCCCTGGTCGGCGCGGGTATGAAGAGCCATCCGGGTGTCACCGCGACCTTCTGCGAGGCGCTGGCGCATGCGGGCGTGAATATCGATCTCATCTCCACCTCCGAGATCCGGATCTCGGTGCTGGTCAAGGACACCGAACTGGACGAGGCCGTGCAGGTGCTGCACAAGGCCTTCGATCTGGGCGGCGACGAGGTCGCCGTCGTCCACGCGGGAACAGGACGCTGACGTGGCCGGGGCAAGCGCGCAGGCGGCAGCGCCGTGTAACCACGCAGCGCTCCCGGTCGAGTCGAAAGGGGCACAGCCATGGGTGTACGGGTAGGAGTCGTCGGCGCGACCGGGCAGGTCGGCGCCGTCATGCGAAAACTGCTGGAAGAGCGCGACTTTCCGGCCGACGAGGTGCGTTTCTTCGCCTCGGCCCGCTCGGCGGGTAAGACCCTGCCGTGGCGCGGCCGCGAAATCGTGGTCGAGGACACCGAGACCGCCGATCCCACCGGCCTGGATATCGCGCTGTTCTCCGCGGGCGCGACCATGTCCCGGGTGCAGGCCCCGCGTTTCGCGGCGGCCGGTGTCACGGTGATCGATAACTCGTCGGCCTGGCGTAAGGATCCCGAGGTCCCACTGGTCGTCAGCGAGGTGAATCCGGAACAGACCCGCAATCTGGTCAAAGGCATCATCGCCAATCCGAACTGCACGACCATGGCCGCGATGCCGGTGCTCAAGCCGCTGCACGATGTGGCCGGTCTGCAGCGCCTGGTCATTTCGAGCTACCAGGCGGTCTCCGGCAGCGGCTTGGCCGGTGTCGAGGAGTTGGTCTCGCAGGTGCGCGCCGTGGTCGACGATGCCGAAAAGCTGGTGCACGACGGCGGTGCGGTGCGGTTCCCGGCCCCGAACAAGTACGTCGCGCCGATCGCCTTCGATGTGATCCCGCTCGCCGGTTCGCTGGTCGACGACGGTTCCTTCGAAACCGACGAAGATCAGAAGCTGCGCAACGAGAGCCGCAAGATTCTCGGCCTGCCCGACCTGCTGGTCAGCGGCACCTGCGTGCGCGTCCCGGTCTTCACCGGCCACTCGCTGTCGGTGAATGCCGAATTCGCCGAGCCGATTTCGGTCGAGCGCGCCAAGGAAATCCTCGCCAAGGCGCCCGGCGTCCAGCTCACCGACGTGCCGACCCCCTTGGCTGCGGCGGGCAACGACGACTCCCTGGTCGGCCGCATCCGCCAGGATCCGGGCGTTCCGGAAGGTCGTGGCCTGGCACTGTTCATCTCCGGCGACAACCTCCGAAAAGGTGCCGCCCTCAACACCATTCAAATCGCCGAAGTCCTGTTGGCGCAGCGCTGACAGGTGAATTGCACGGGCCGTTCCGATCGTGAGATCCGAACGGCCCGTTCGCTTGCCGGTCATCCGATATCCGAACCCTGACCGGCCGGACCGAAGCTGCTGGGGTACTGGTCGAGTATCACGAGGCCCGAGCGTGCCGCACGACTACGCGCTCATACCCACTTCTGAAGGATTCGTCGGACGGGGAGGCGAATCCGGCGGCACAGCGGGCGAGATCGTGCCCGGTAGCCGGATACATCGCCACCAGTACCCCTCGCCTGCGCGATCGAGCGGCGCAGCTCCGGAAAAGACCGTGGTGATGGGCGATTCGGCAGGCGCACTGCCGCGCTCAGCGGGCGCGCAGTCCGTCGAACACGATCGCGAAGGTGCGGCGGCGTTGGTCGGCGGTGGTGTTGGTGCTATTGGCTGCCAGGAAGGTGCCCTTCACGACGCGCATCAGGTCGTCGATATCGATATCGCGGCGCACGGCACCGGATTGTTGTGCGCGGGTGAGTAATTGGGCGATGGCGGCCCGCAGATCGTGGGCGGGTTTGAGATATTCGGGGGTGTCGGCGCCGATGGCTTCGGCCAGGTCGCGTTTGACGGTGCCCTCGGCGGCCATGCGGTCGAGGAAGTCGAAAAAGGCTTTGTCTGGTTCGGGGGCGGCGGCCAGTTCGCGGGCGTAGGCGATCATACGCTCGACGCGGTCCACGATTGCCGCTTCGAACAGGGCTTCCTTGGTGGGGAAGTGGCGGTAGACGGTGCCCGCGCCGACGCCCGCGCGGCGCGCTATCTCGTCGAGCGGTACCGAAATGCCCTCGGCGGCGAAGGCCTCCTGGGCGGCGGCGAGCACACGGTCGCGGTTGCGGCGTGCGTCGGCGCGCAGCGGGCGTGGTTCCGCGCGATCGGTCAACGGCTGTACCTGGCCGGCGGTCGACTCCGCCGCGGCCGGTGGTGCTGTGTTTTCGCTTGTTTCGGTCAACGACCGCGCCTCGCTGGCGCTCGGCACCGCTGCGACCGTCGGTGCTGTGTCTTCGGTTCCCTCGGTCACGGGCTGAGTTTACTGGAGGCATTGACAAGCGGGGCGGCCGTTCCGGATCATAAGCGGGGTTAACGTTCCGCTTATCTGAAGTAGGTGCATGCATGGTGGAAAATTCGCTGGAAAGTCCTCGTGAGCTGGTTGAACGCATGTTCCGAGAGCTGCCCGCTCGCGATGCCGACGCATTCGTCGAACTGCTCGCGCCGGATGCGGTATTCGAGATCCCCTTCGTCATACCCGGGATGCCGACCCGGTTGGTCGGGCGCGAGGAGATCCGGGCGCATCTCGCGCAGCGCTGGTCCGGTGCCGGCACGGCCATCGAGGTGCACGGGATCTATCCACAGGTGTACGAAACAGCCGATCCCGAAGTGGTCTTTGTGGAGAACGAGGTGGATATGACGGTGCCCGGCGCCGAGCGGACCCGAGTTCGCACCTCCGTCAATGTCATTCGGGTCCGTGACGGCAAGGTCACGCTGTTCCGCGACTACATGGATACGGCGCGCTTCGCCAGGGTCGTGGCGAACTGACCGGCGGTCCGGGCGGTCCGAAATACCCTCGCCCCGCCCGGGTTCCGACTGCTAGCCTGCGCCGATGGCGAATCCTTATCCACAGGTGTATTTCGGGGACCAGATCATTGACGCGCGGGCGGCGTCGGTTGGTGTCGCATCCTCGGCGGTGTTGTACGGGCTCAGCGTGTACACCGTGTTCCCGGTGCATGTGGATGGCTCGGCTCGCACCGCATTCCGGCTCGACGACCATTTCCGGCGACTCGAGGAATCCTGCAAGATCATCGGCATCGACCGGTTCGCCGCCGAGTGGGACTTCGCGCGCTTCCGAACGGCGATCATCGATCTGATCTCGGCCAACGCGCCGACCGAGGACGTATTCGTCCGCGCGACTGTGCATGTCGTCGAATCGATTCCGGGCACCCGGGTCCGCGGCTGCGCGATTGCGGTCAGCATCTTCGTCTACGACGCGGTCCCGATCGTGCCCCAGGACGGCATGCGCCTGAAATCCAGCCCGTGGCGGCGCATTCCTGATAATGCGATTCCCTCGCGCGCGAAAGTCAATGGCGCGTACGTCAATTCGGTGCTTGCCAAACAGGATGCCATCGACAGCGGCTACGACGACTGCATCTTCCTCGACGGCAACGGCCACGTCTGCGAGCTCAGCGCCGCCAATATCTTCCTCGTCCGCAACGGTACCCTGATCACCCCGGATGTGTCCTGCGACATCCTCGACGGCATCAACCGCCGCACCATACTCACCCTCGCCGCCGAAGATGGGATCCCGATCGTCGAACGCACCATCGACCTCACCGAGCTCTACATAGCCGACGAAGTCTTCGTCACCGGCACCTCCTCCGGCACCTCTCCGGTCACCGAAGTAGACGGCCGCCTCATCGCCGCCGGCCACCCCGGCCCCCTAACCCAAACGCTCCGCAAACGCCACACCGCCGCCCTCCGCACCGACACCCACCACAACTGGCTCACCCCTCTGACCTGACCCTTCCCACAGTTCCACGTTGTCGTGCACGATCG
>NZ_JBSUQM010000029.1:0-69102 GCF_054065835.1 Nocardia citri | reverse complement strand
GCCGCGGGCCGATGAGAGCGGCGCGGGTGACCGCGGATGAGCCGAAGCGGCGGCGCAGGTCGTCGAGGGTGGCATCGAGGGTGTTGGTGGTGCGAGATCCGAACGGCAGGGTGAGTTGGACGGCATCGGCGTTGTCGAGATTGGTCAATGCCAACCCGATGAGGGTGAGGCCTCGCTCCTGGATCATGGGCATCGCGCAAGTGAGCAAGGTGCGTGCGGCGCACAAGATGGTTTCGGTGTGATCGGTGGCCTCGGGCAGGGTGTGCGAACGGGTGGCCCGGGTGAAATCGTCGAAACGCATGCGCAGCACCACGGTTCGGGTCACCCGCTCGGCCGCGCGCAACCGGCGACCGAGGCGGTCGGTGAGGCCGTGCAGGTAGGCTTCGATTTCGTCGGGCGGTCGGTGCCGACGACCGAGTGCGCGTTGGGCGCCGATGGAGCGGCGGCGGACGCCGGTTTCGACACGACGCGGGTCGCGGGCCCAGGACAGTGCGTACAGGTGCCGCGCCGCGGCCGGGCCGAGGATGGCGCGCAACGGTGATTCGCCGAGCTCGGCGAGTTGACCGATGCGGGTGATGCCGTGTTCGTGCAGGGTGCGCGAGGTGACTTCGCCGACGCCCCATAGTCGTTCCACTGGCAGCGGATGCAGGAAATCGAGTTCGAGTTCCGGCGGTACCAGGCGTAAGCCGTCGGGTTTGGCGACCGCGCTGGCCACTTTGGCCAGGAATTTCGTGCGCGCGATACCGACCGAAATCGGCAGCCCGACCTGCTCGCGCACGGCATCCCGCAACCGCCGTCCGATCTCGACAGGTTCGCCCGCGATCCGCCGCAGTCCACCCACATCGAGGAACGCCTCGTCGATCGACATGCCTTCGACCACCGGCGTCGTGTCGTGGAAGATCTCGAAGACGGCCTTGCTCGCTTCGGCATAGGCCGACATGCGTGGCGGCACCACGATCGCATGCGGGCAAAGCCGCACCGCCGCCGCACCATTCATCGGCGTGCGCACCCCGAATGCCTTGGCCTCATAGCTGGCCGCCAGCACCACCCCGCCGCCCACAATGACCGGCCGTCCCCGCAACCGCGGATTATCGCGCTGCTCCACCGAGGCATAGAACGAGTCGAGATCGGCGTGCAAGATCGACGACTCGGCCCGCGCCTGAATCCGCGGCCGCCGCGAACGCGGCACAATCGGCGGATGGGGAGACTCGGACACGAACATATGTTCGCATAGATCACCCTCTATCGCATCAAACTTTCTGGCAGGGTTGCTCGGTTTACGTCCAGAGCACACCGGGCCACGAAGGAGCCCGATCCTGTGGCCAGATCACGGCGGTTGAAGATCCCGGTCGAGGACAATATGCGAGTAGTGGTGTCGGTGCTGCCTGGGGAGGGGAGATGCGCGCCACGGAGCTCGCGCGGGGTGAGCACGGCATCGGTGTAGGTAAGGCGGAACAGACGTTCGTGGAGACCGGGACCATCTCGACCCGAGACAGGCGTGTTCGCCTCGACTTTCGGTTGTTGCGGTGAAATCAGTTGGCAGGCTCGCCGAACCAGCGGGTGAGGTGGTCGTTCAGCTCCTGCTGGTGCTCGCCGATCCAGGCGACGTGGCCGTCGGGGCGCAGCAGAATGGCCGGAACATCCAGTGCCGCGGCGGGATCAGCGATGAGGTCGACTCGGTCCGACCAGCCCTCGACCCTCAGACCTTCGGTGCGGTCGAGTACCAGGGGGCGGCCCCGATATAGTCGGTCGTAGAGGCGGCCCTGTTTCAGATCGATATCGCGCACGCGCCGGCCGAGCAGGTCGGGGCCTGTGCCGAAGTCGTAGCGGATGTCGATCGCGGTGATCTTCTCGATCAGGTATCGGTTCACCTCGTCGAAGTCCATCAGTTCGGTGAGCAGCCTGCGCACGGCCTGCGGGCCCGGTTCGGTGGACAGCAGTTGCATTTGGGCGCGGGTGTTGTCCAGGACGTCTTCGGCGACCGGATGACGTTCGAGCTGGTAGGTGTCCAGCAATGTTTCCGGCGCCCAGCCGTGGATCTGCGCGGCCAGCTTCCAACCGAGGTTGAAGGCGTCCTGAACGCCCAGGTTCAGGCCCTGACCGCCGGTAGGCGGATGGATGTGCGCCGCATCGCCGGCCAACAGCACCCGCCCGACCCGATAACGCTCGGCCAGCCGGGTGGCATCGCCGAAGCGGGACAACCAGCGCGGGGAGTGCACGCCGAAATCGGTTCCGGCGATGGCGCGCAACCCTTGTTTGAAATCCTCGAGGGTGGGCGGTTGGGCGCGATCCTCACTGACTCCCGCGGTGGGGACCACGACGCGATAGACCCCTTCGCCGAAGGGCCCGAGACTGAATACCTTATTGGTCTCGCGGATTTCGGTCACCTTGGCGGCGATCTGCGCCTGCGGCACACCCACTTCCATCTCGCCCATCAGCGTCTCGGTCCGCGAGGGCTCACCGGGGAAGCCGACGTCGAGCAGTTTGCGCACCGTACTGCGCGCGCCGTCACAGCCGATGAGGTAACTCGAACGCAGCCGCTGCCCGTCGGCCAGTTCGACGGTCACCCCCTGCTCGTCCTGCTCGAAACCGGCCACCGCACAACCCCGCCGGACCTGCGCACCCAGTTCGATGGCATGTTCCTCGAGCAGATGCTCGATGACCGGCTGCGGGATGCCCAGCAGATAGGCGTGCGCGGAATCCAGGCCCTCGGGTGCGGGTTTGGTGATGGCGGCGAAGATGCCGCCGACCGGACGCTGTCTGCCGCGTTCGAGAAAGCGATCCAGCAGTCCACGCATCGCCATCAGCTCGATACTGCGGATATGCAGACCGACTATGCGAACGAACGACGACACGGGCTCGGGTTCCTGCTCCACAACGAGTACCCGCACATCGTGCAGCCGCAGTTCGGCGGCCAGCATCGCACCGGTCGGCCCGCACCCGGCAATGATCACATCGAACATGAACTACCCATTCGCCCAGCTCTCTCCCACCCCAGTCGCCGCGCGTCCCTGTCCTCAGGCGCAGCCCGCATGTGCACGCGTCTCGCTGATTCCGGATTTCCGCAGGTCCTGGCATCGGCCGCCTATTGTGCGGCACCCCCGGAGCTCGCCGCAAGCGAGATATGGGGTGCGAGAGGGTGTGAGCCGCCGCCTCGAGACGTTGGCATGGTCTCGCACCCCATAGACATTCGCACCGCAAAGCCGAAGAACCGGCAAGCCGACGCCATCGGAGTCGCTACCAGTACTGGTGTCGTTTTCCGTCGGTGTCGGCGATGAAGATGACCGCATCGGCGCTGTCCAAGTCCGCCGGGGTGAGCGGGATGTGGCCAGGCACGATCGGTTTGCCCGTGCTGATGGATGGCGCAAGCGCGGCGCGCACGGCCGGTGCCGGGAACAGGGCGCGTCGGGTGGTCGCCTCGGCCAATATGTTCTGGAGGGTGCCCGGATCGCTATCGGGGTTGGCATCGGTTGCCAGGAACATGTAGCGCTGGCCGAGGGGCAGTGCGACGAGTGCGCCGGCGCTGCCCCAGTGCTTGTCGGTCTCGCCGACGGCCGTGCGGGCACGCTGCAGGTGCACGTTGTGCGCGAACACCAGACTCGGTCCACGTCGCCGCTCCTGGGCAACGATCGCAAGCAGGTTGTCGGCGATCATTTCGGCGCGCACGCTCAGCAAGAGCGCGATGCGATCGGGTGTGGGACTGGCCATGGCCGCGTGATAGCGCAACAGGCCCTGGGCGGTACGCGCGTGTGCGATGGCGTGGTCATAGCTGGTCGGGTCGGCGGGGCGCAGGCCGGGGGCCGCGCGGCGCAGCGCGCTGGCGAGGTCGTCGGCGACGATACGCAGGGCGCGAGCGCGATCGGAGTCACCGACGGACTCCGCCGGATCGAACATGGCGGCCTCGTTCGTCCAGTCCGCGTCCTCGCCGAGCAGCGCGTCGAGGTCGCGGACCGATGCGGGCCGCAGCGGTTCGGGCAGGTAGTCGATGACCGAAGACAGTGCGCGTCGAGGGCTCGGTGCAGCGGCGTACTCTACCGGCGCCTCGCAGCCGTAGAAGCGAACCCGATCCACGGGCCCGCGACCGGCATTATATGCGCGCAGCCATTCGACGAGTTCGCGGTTGCCCGGCACGGCGCCGAATCCGTGGCTGAATCCGGTCGCCAGCACCGTGTCGATCTCCGACGCTGCCCCGGCCACATAGTCGTCGACAACGGACGCGGCGAAGATATCGGTCTCCAACACGATCGACCGGTAACCCCGGTCGACCAAGTGAGCGAGGATTTCGTTGCGCAGCAACGGGAACGCTTCGATCCCGTGTGTCGGTTCGCCGAGGGCGAGCAGGGTCGGTGGCTCGGTCCGCGTGGCGATCAGCTCGTCGATGGCACGCCCCAGGCTGGCTGGATTGTCGAGTTGGCGGCCGATCGCACGCAAGGATGCGGCAGTGGACATCAAACACCCCTTCCGATAGGAACTGACCTCGACGCTATCGTTGAAGAATCGAGTGAAACTTATGTGAGTTCAATCTGCGATTCGGTATGAAAAGCCTCAAAGGAGGTGCAGGCTGCGACCTATCGACCTCGCCCGAGAACACGGGGTGTCCGCACAGGCGGTCCGCAACTACGACGACGCGGGGATCCTGCCGCCGACCGAGCGCAGCGCGAGCGGCTACCGGTGCTACACGCACCTGCACGCACAAGCGCTACGCGCCTTTCTCGCATTGCGCGGTGGCCACGGGCACCAGCAGGCAATGGAAATCATGCGCGCGACCAACCACGGCGACACCGAGTCCGCCTACCGGCTCATCGACGCCGCACACGTCGCGCTGCTCGCCGAACGCGACACTCGCACCGAAGTCGCAGCGGCTCTGGGCACCCTATCCACCATGGTGCCGGCCCCGGTCCGCGGTCGACCGCTGACCGTGGGCGAACTCGCACGCCGACTCGGCGTGCACCCGGCCACGCTGCGCACCTGGGAGACCGAGGGCATCCTGCATCCCGAACGTGACCGGGCAACGGGATATCGCGAATACGGACCGGGCTGTGTACGCGACGCCGAGATCGCACGGCAACTGCGTCAGGGCGGCTACCCGCTGTCCCAGGTTGCGCATTTCATCGATGCGCTGCGCGACGCCGGCGGGGCGCACGCATTGACCGCCTTCCTCGATTCCTGGCAGGACCGGCTGACCGTGCGCAGTCGCAACCTTCTCGCCGGCGCGGCCCAACTCGATGCCTACCTCACCATGCTCGATCAGACACAGCGCTCACCTGTCGGCTCGCACACCTGGCCTTCCGGGTAGCAGACGACGTGGAGCCGGTCGTGGTTGTCGGCACATGCCAGGACGCCGCCACGGATACCGATGCGCGCCGAGCACGCCCAGAACGACGATTCCCGCGCCGACGACAATTCCCGCGCTGGCGACAATTCCCGCGCTGGCGACGATTCCTACGACCGAGACCAACACGTCCACGGCAGTAATCCATGTCCAGTCGAGGTCGACCAGACCATCCAGGGCTGGTGAGAGCGCCCTATCCGGCACATCTTCGGACCAATCTACGCTTTGACTACGTAGCAACAAGTCGAGCCAGCTACCCTTGAACGTCAGAGAGATGTCCAGTAGTTGATGAGAGAGACGGCATCATGCGTGGATTCGGGGATTTGGAGGCGGTGATCATGGACCGCATTTGGGATCGGGACGCGGAGACCACAACGGTCCGCGAAATCTATGACGAACTGGCCGCCGAACGCGGTATTGCCTACACCACGGTCATGTCGACCATGGACAATCTGCACCGCAAGGGCTGGCTGGCACGCGAACGCGCGGGTAAGGCATATCGATATTGGCCGACAATGACCCGTGAGGAGCACAGCGCGCGACTCATGCTCGAGGCCCTCGGCTCCGGCGGTCGCTCGGATCTGGTGCTCAGCCATTTCGTCGATCGGATCAGTGAGGAGGAGTCGGCCGGACTGCGTGCCGCACTGCGGCGGCTGACCTCGCGCAGAACACCAGAGGCGCCATGAACGTAGCTGTCGGCCTGATGATCTACGGCAGCATGGTGGCCACCTTCGGCCCGTCCGTGCTGCGGGGACTTACCCGGCGCGGTGTCGCGCCCCGGCTCGGGGTGCTCGCCTGGCTGGTCGCGATCGCGGGCGCACTGGGTGCGTGGGCCATTGCGGCCGGCATATTGATCATCGAATTCGCCACCTCCTGGCATCCCGCCGACGCGGTGCACGACTGCTACACCGCGTTGGCCGCACCGATGCACCTGCACGACGGCCTCCTGATTCGATTGGGCACCCTGACCTGCGCGGTCCTGGTCGCCGTCGCACTTCTCGGCATCTCGGCGCATGCCGCACGAGCGATGCTCTACATGCGACGCAAAACCATCGCACACGGGCGGGCCGTTCGCATGGTCGGTCGACGCGTGCCCGGCGTCGGTGCGGTCGTGCTGGATTCGCCGCAACGCCAAGCGTATTGCGTGGCCGGACGGCCCGACACCATCGTCGTCACCAGCGCGGCCGTCGCGGCACTGACCGAGCAACAGCTTGCCGCGGTGCTCGCCCACGAGCACGCCCATCTGAGCGAGCGGCATGGCGGACTGCTCCGCTTCCTGCGCGGTATCGCGATCACACTGCCCGGAATGCGTCTGGCAACCGACGGAGTGCACGAAATCGGCCGACTACTCGAGATGTGCGCCGACGATACGGCGACGCGGAAGCACGGCCGGGAGCCGTTGCTCGGTGGTCTGCTCGCGATCGTCGGTGCGACCGACCCGCTCCCAGCGGGCGCGTTGAGCGCCGCGGCAACTGCAGTATTGGTGCGTGCCGAACGGTTGGTAGCACCGGTCGGCGCGGTCCATCGCGCGACGAACCGGACCGCTTTGCTCGCCGTGATGGCGGCGACAGTGGTGGGACTACTCGAGGTCGCGGTCGGAGTACTGTTCTGCAGCACAGTGTCGGGATGAATCCTGGACTGCACCGGAGCCGGTAAGGGGACCGGATGCCGCCGCGCCCGTTGTCATTACCGGTTACCTCAGCGTGTACGGCCCGGCCACCGCGGAAACCTTCGATGCCTGGCTCAGTCGCAACAGTCTGAAGAAGACGACGGTGCGCCGGTGGTTCTCGGAACTCGGGGACGCATTGACCGAGGTCGATATCGCAGGCCGCCGCGCCTATATTCTCACCGATCACGTCGACGAACTGGCTGCCACGGAACCGACCGGTACCTCGGCACACCTGCTGGGCGCCTTCGACCAATACGTCCTCGGGCTGGGCACCGGCGACACCGAATTGCTCCCCGCCGAGCATCGTTCCGTGGTGAGCCGGGCCGCAGGCTGGATCTCTCCCATCCTGCCGCCGACCTCCAGGACGCCCATTGATCGATACGTCGATTAGGCTGCGGCGGTGGCGGATGGGCGAGTGCGCAAGCTGATCGACACGGTCGCGTGGGTACGCATCGAGGGCGGGCGCATCCTGTGCGCACGCCCCACGGGCAAAGACATCTTCTACATTCCGGGCGGCAAACGCGAGGGCACCGAATCGGATCTGCAGACACTGCTGCGCGAGATCGAAGAGGAGTTGACCGTCGCGCTGCTTCCGGAAACCGTTGCCCATGTCGGCACGTACGAGGCCGCACTGCACGGACCGGCCAGTGATGCGGTGGTTCGGATGAGCTGCTACACCGCCGACTATCGCGGCACCCTCGCGGCCAGCAGTGAGATCGAAGAGGTCGCGTGGTTCTCCTACGCGGATCGCGCGTTGGTGCCGCCGGTCGACCAGTTGCTGTTCGACGACCTCCTCGATACGGGCCGATTGGCCTGAGGTGCCCGCCGATTCGTCGCGGGCGATACGGTCGATGGCATGACCACGGTTCGCTCAGTGTTGCGTCGGGCCGCCTACGCGTTGCTTGCGCCGGTGATCGGTCTCGGCCCGATCGCGAGCCGATTCCGGGTCCCGCGCCGCCTGCTCGGCATCTTCATCGCACCGCGAGATGCCCTGGTGGTGCGTGCGATTGTGCATTCTGTGCTGGCTGGTGCGCTCGGCCTGCTGACCTGGTTCCTGGCCTTCCTGGCGACCATTGCCGTGGTGCGCGGAATTTTCTACCCGCTCATCGCGGACAACGATCTCGAGCATTCGTGGGGTGGTCCGACGCTGGCCGGGGCCTGGGCGGTACACGCACTGCTCGGTGTCGGGCTGCTGCCCGTATGGGGGCTGGTGCTGGCCGGACTCGGCGTGATGCAAGTGCGCCTGACCAGTGGGTTGCTCGGTCGGCACGGCCCGTGGTGGCCGATTCCGATATCGCTGGTGCTGGTCACCGGTGGCGTGCTGCTCTTCATCGCCTGGTTGCATCAGGTCTGAATCGGCGCCCGAGCGCGGTCCGCGACTTTCGAAGACCGAGTGCACGCCGGTCATTGGGCGAGATCAGCACTATCGTCTGACCATCTATTGAACGAACCGCAACGGCGTCGTAGAAGTAGACACGGCCATCGGGCGGGCGGTGAGCCAAGCTGATATCGAGCCCGCCGAGACTCACGTCTTGGCGGGTATTCGGCCTATCCTCGCGCAGCATTTCGACCGCGACTTTTTCCAACTCCGGGCGTGCGGAGTCGAAGCTCGCAGGCGGAAAGACCAACCCGGCGACCAGCCCTGCGAGCACAACCAGCGGCACTGTGGCGACCTTCCAGGACCACCGGTGCTCTCTGCCGAGCAGGTACTTGACCGCCCACGCCAGCAGGGAAACAACCAGCAGAATCCCGCCGCCCACCAGGCCAACAAACTGATCGGGACCGGTCGAGTTCCTAGCGAACGGCGCCCCGTGGAGGTGGACGCACAACAGAACCACGACACCGAGGGCCGTCCCCGTCAGGACCGCGGAACCCGGCGCAGTGGCAGTGTCCCGTCCGCCATCGGACTGCCCATCGTGCACGCCTGATGTTTCGATCGGGGCCCGACCGTGACCCAACGCCTGATCTGCGCTCGAGGTAGAGGGACATCCGTGCGAGAAGTACCCCTTAGGAGAGCGCGATTCTCGGCTGATCGCGAACGTCGACTCGCTGCACCGCGAGTCCCACGGATCCGAGCACGATCGCCGTGCCGATCAACAACCGTGCCGTCAATGGCTCGCCGAGGATGCAGATGCCCGCGGACACGCCGACGACCGGGATCAGGTACGCGGTCAGCGCCGCGGTGGTGGGGCCCAGCCGGGCGATATTGCGGTAGTTCAGCAGTTCCGCTCCGGCGGTGCTGATAACGCCCAGGGCGAGCAGGCTCGCGATGCGCACCGGCGTCAGCGCGACGCGGTCGGCGTCGGTGGTGGTGGCTGCCAGTGGTAGCAGCACCAGGAGCGCGCCGACCTGGATGACGGCCGCGATGTAGAGCGGCTGCCGGTGAGACAGGTTGCGGCGCATGTAGGTCCAGCCGAATCCGTAGCACGCCGACGCGGAGAGCACAGCCAGGCATCCGCCCCATGAGCAGCCGGTCAGGTCGTGCGAGCCCAGTCCCGCCAGCACGGCGACGCCGATCAATCCGATCGCGACGGCCCCGAGCTGCCGCCCGCCGGGGCGGTGCCCCAGCATCAGGACCGCGAAGCCGACGGTCCACAGCGGGACCGTCGCGTGCAGCACCGACGACAGGGAGGCTTCGACGTGCTGCTGCGCCCAGGCGGTCAGACAGAACGGCAAGGCCACGGTGGTCACGGCCAGCACCGCCAGATGCATGCGCTCACGCCCGCCGGGCACGGGCACTTCGGGCGCGGTCCGGCCGCGGGCGCGCAGCAGTGCGGCCGGTGTCAGCACCAATCCGGACAACAGCACGCGAATGAACGCGACCCCGAACGGTGGCATCCCCGGCAACGCCACCTTCATGAAAACCGACGACAAACCCCACATGATCGACGCGAGCACCACACCGAGCACGGTTCCTCCGGAGCCATCGACGAACCCGGTCTTCCACCAACCCGATCAGCGGCAATCGTTCCGCCGCACAGCCGAACGCGAAGTAATCGACCTTGCGAGCCTACCGGTCGGATTGCTTGGCTCAGCGGTATTCGGCGATGACCCGCCGAGGTCCGGTGTGACCGAGGCCGCCTCAGGCGCGGGCCGGCGAGCTCGACCGCACGGGCGTGTCGTCTCGGGTGTCGATCGCGCGTGAGTTCCATGAGCGTGGACATGGCGACAGTGACCAGTTGCTGCCATGGGGTGCAGGTCGGCCAGGGCGGCGCGCAGGATATCGGTGTTGGTGGACTGCCAGGATCGCACTGTTTCCCGCCCGGTCTCGGTGAGGATCGAGGTGACCGCACGCCGGTCATTGGGGAGATCAGCACTATCGTCTGACTATCTATTGAACGACCGCGATGGATTTTCGGCGAAACCTACGCTGACCCCGTGATGGGGAGTTCGTCTGCGGACGGCCCAGGCGGCAGGTAGAGCCGCATCGGAAGCCGGGTTACAATCCGACCGATACGACTGTGCCCGGTTCGGGCCCCAACTGCTGCACCGTAGTTCCGGTCGAATCCCAGATTCCCGAGCCGCCGCAGGTCCACGCGAATCCGCCGCCTGTCGGCCCGGCGAACCCCGCGAATGCAACCGGCACCTTGTACGTAGCCGCGATTCTTCGTGCCCGTGCATCGAGATCACCGAGCTCGTCGGGCGCATGAACAAGTCCCGCGACATACAGATCGATATCCTGTGCCGCCGTCCGTTCGAGGTGATCTCCGACCCTGGTGTCCTTGCACACCCCGATACCGACACGCCATCCCTTCACTTCCATGACGGCTGGTGTCCGACCGGCTTCGAAGTACCTCGCCTCGGCTTCGCCCAGGGACATCTTCACGTAGGCCACCTCGACTCCCTCGCCCGAAACGGCCAACACGCCAATTCCGCGGCCCCGGCTCCCGATCTGTATCGGAGTTCCGGCCAACGCGACCGTGTTCTCTTCCCGGCATGCCTCGATCAGCCCGACAAGCCGCGCGTCGTCGACAGCGATGGCCGGGGCGTGCATGTCGTACCCGGTCAGCGACATCTCCGGGAAGACGACGAGATCACTGGCGGCACACCGCACCGCTGCCGCATGTGCGGCGACGTTATCCGCAACAGCGCCGAGCACCGTCGTCGGCTGCGCAACCGCGACCCGGATCACCGAAAGCCGACCACGGCCCGGGCGGCCGACTACACCCAACCCTGCCCGCACCAATGCGCCTTCTCCAACCACGCTCGAATTCAAACACGGCCGGAGCCATGGTGGTCTGCCCGATCTCGAACAGATCCCTTGTCTTCCAGACCGAACGCGTAGCCGCAACCCTCAATAACCTCGGGTCACACCGAATTGATGGTGTCGTAGTAGCTGCGGCGGGCGGTGATTTCGCCGAGGGCTACCGCGATCTGGTCGCGGTCCTCGCCGTAGAGGCGGACGATGTCAGTGTCGACCTTCAGACCCTGAGGTAATGGAAGCCTGCCTCACGCTCGATCCCGCCCCAGCAGACTATGGCCGCACGGCCTGGATACAGGGAGGTATTCACATGAAGGCGATCGTGGTGACGGATCCGGCCGCTGGAACGGCCGGGATGAGGTTGGTGGAGCGGCCCGATCCGGATGCGGCGAGGTTCGCGAGCCTGTCGGGTGCGAGCTACGGCGATGTCGTTGTTGAGGTTCATGCGTCGGGATTCACTGGCGATGAGTTGGAGTGGCCTTCGACCTGGATCGATCGGCTCGGTCGGGACCGGACGCCGTCGATCCCCGGGCACGAGCTGGCCGGAGTGGTCAGCGCTCTCGGCTATGGCACGACCGGGGTGTCGGTGGGGCAGCGGGTGTTCGGGCTCACGGACTGGACTCGCGACGGCACCCTGGCGGAGTACGTCGTCGTGGAGGCACGTAATCTCGCGCCGCTGCCGGGCGACATTGATTTCACGGTGGGTGCGGGTGTGGCGATGGCGGGTTTGACCGCGTGGCAGGGGCTGTTCGAGCACGGGCGTCTTCAGGCGGGGCGCAGCGTTCTTGTGCATGGTGCGGCTGGCGTCGTCGGGTCGATGGCGACCCAGCTCGCGCGTGAGGCCGGCGCCTATGTCATCGGCACCGGGCGCGCGGCCAGCCGGCAGAGTGCGCTCGAGTTCGGGGCGCATGAGTTCGTCGACCTCGAGAACGACTCGCTGGCAGAGGTCGGCGGAGTGGATCTGGTTTTCGATGTCCTCGGCGGGGACATCCAGCAGCGGTCCGCGGGTCTGGTTCGAGCCGGAGGAACGCTGGTGAGCGTCACCGGGCCGCCCGAGGCGCGGCCCGCCGAGGGACTGGCGATCGACTTCGTCGTCGTATCCGACCGTGCTCAGTTGGGCGAGATCGCCCAGCGGGTGCGGGAGGGACGAGTGCGGGCGAACATCGGCACAGTTGCGACCCTCGATGACGCCGTCGCCGCCTTCAACCCGACCAAGCGCAGCAAAGGGAAGACGGTCATCCGCGTTCGTCCGTGAGGACAGGGACGGACTTGTTCGCGGACCGAGTGAGAAGATGGTCGATGCTTGGCGGGCGCGGTCGCGATGTCGCCGCTGTTCTGGTCGAACATCAACCCCTACGGCCGATTCCGGCTCGACATGAACACCCGCCTGGACCTGAGCCGGGAACGTGTCGCGGGCTAGAGAATTGGAGGACCGCAGCGCTAACAGCCCCCGTTGACCTGGTTGCGGGTATTGGCCGAGTTGGTGGATTGGTTGAGCGCGTCGTAGAGCCAGTGGTGGGCTGCACCGGTGTTCAGGGTGCCGGTGACCTCGCTGGTAAGGCTCCAGTACCGATGGATGCGGTGGTCGCTGTCGGCTGCGTCGACCAGGAGTTGCTGTCTGAGTTGCTGGGTGTCCTGTTCGCCGCGGGCGGCGGCATGGGCGTCGACGAATTGGTCGAGTTCGGGGCCGCGCCGTGGGGGTTCGTTGGCGAGGACGCGGTGGCTGGCGGATTCGCATGCTTGCGCGACCCCGGTGAGCAGTACCTGTTTGTGGCGGATCCGGGTCTGATCCGACCGCCAGAGCTGGCGTGACATGACCACACGCAGCGCGGGATCGGTGACGAGGGTGACGAGTTCGGCGTAGGCCACAAGCTGGTGCGGATCCGGATCGGCCGGCAGGTCCGGCACATTCATCGCAATGAACCCGTCGAACAACTGCGGCGGCATGGGGGTGAGCATGCGTCGCCAGAACGCTACGACCGAATCGTAGGCACCGTGTCGGTTCTGGATCGCGGCGAGTGACTCCAGGCGGGTTGCCCGCTCCGCGAGTGGTGCGTCTTCGACTGCCAGCAGCGCGGCCCGCCGCCATGTCAACGCGGCGAGTTCGGTGTCGAGCGCGCGACGTTCGGCCGAGATCGCCTCGGCAAGGGACACCGTGCCGGTGAGTACGTCGATGATCGGGGCGAGACTCAGGCCGAGCGCGCGGAGTCGGCGTACCAGTAACAGCTGATCGACGGCAGTGGTCGGGTCGAACATCCTGTGCCCACCCGAGGTGCGTTGAGACTCGAGAATCGCTTCGTCACAGTAGAAGCGGATCGTGCGGATCGGAACATTGGTCAGCTGCGATAGCTCTCCGATGCTGACCAAGCCGCTGCCGTGTGTGTTATCGGTCACGTTCGCTGGAACCTCCACCCTGGTGGAGTTCCTACCGTAACCGAACAACCACACGAGATGGAGCGACGCGAATGTCCAACGACGCAACGATGACGATCGACCAGATTTGGCAGGCTGTCGCTGCCGAGCGGGCAAGCCTGGTCGAACTGCTGGAGACGATGTCCGAAGCCGACTGGGATCGCAGCTCCCTCTGTGAGGGCTGGCGCGTGCGTGATGTCGTCGCGCATATTGTGTTGTCCGCGCGCCCCAGTGTCGGCTGGATTCTGTTCAACCTGATTCGCGCGCGCGGCGACGTGGACCGATTGATCCGCGAGACCGCCATCCGCCACGCCGAGAACACCACAACAGCGCAACTGGCCACCGAGCTGCGCGACAGTATCGGACTTCGGCTGACCGCGGTCGGCACTACTGCGGCCGATCGGCTGATGGATTTGCTCGTGCACGGGCAAGACATCACCGTTCCGTTGGGCATTGCCCGCGAGATGCCCAACGACGCTGCGCGATTGGCCCTCGAACGTGTCTGGACAACCGGTATGTTCGGTTCCCGCAGGAAGTTGGCTGCCTATCGCCTCGTGGCCACCGATGTGGGGTGGGCCGCTGGCGACGGGCTGGTCATCGAAGGGCCTGCCGCTGCGTTGTTGTTGCTTGCCACCGGTCGTCACGCGGCGCGAGATCTTCTCGCCGGCAACGGTGTTGCACGACTGATCGCAGACCAGGATCGACGATAGGCGGACCTTGTCCGTCGCGCCTATCGGCGCCAGGTCCGAGAGCAGATCAACGAACGCATCGCCGTGCTCACGCGGTCTGCAGGCCTGACTCAGCGGGAATCGTCGGGCCTTGTGCAACGCGCCGGACTGGATCCGGTGGTGCTCGAGCAGATCCAGGAGTGCGTGGAGTGGATGCGGGAAGCTGAAGACCAGGTGGACAAGACTATCGTCGGGTTCTGGATGGGCTGACCAGATACAACCGGCGGTCCGAACCAGACCCGAGCACGGCTGCGCCGCACTCGCTCGCCGCATGAAAGCACCGTTCGGTGGTCGACTTTTGGCTGGTTTCCCCAGCTCGAGCGAGATTACTACCGGAACCCCTACACCACCGAAAACGATGGCGACAACACCGCCCGGCCGGTCAGCGCCGTCAGCACAGGTTCGCCCTCGCCAACGCGCACTGCGATGCGGGCGGCGAGCACCGCCGCATCTTCGAGCACATAGTCAGGCATGGTGTGCGGGATGCCGGTAGCACTGGCGATATCCAGGCCATGGACGACGAGTTCGAAGGTCCTGGTCGTCAGATAAGTGTTCAACCGCATTCCCAGGCCACTGATCACGGTGATCAGCTGGTCCTCGGAATCGGTGACTGCTTCGCTAGCCGCGGCCACCAAGGCATCCACCGCATCGGCGGGCTTCTCCCCGAGTTCGGCGCCCGCGGCCCGGCCCCGCTCGAGGATTGCGGCGGCGTTGGCACCTTGTGCTGCTTTGGCTCGGGCGTAGTACTCGTGCGCGCTTGCGACATCCTCGACCGTCGCCGGCTGCTGGATGTACTGGGTTACCGTCACCAGAGCACGCGCGGTGTGGCCGACCAGCGACCGCAGGTCCCATTCCCCCAAACCTGGCCCATCCCAGCGGCTCTCGGGAATCGACCGGACCAGCGTCGCGAAACTGTCAGCGGCGGCTACAAATACCTGCACAGGATTTTCGGACATACCGCCGGACACTACCGACCTACCTCACTCTCCCAAAAATTGCCCCTATCCTGCATATTTCGCCCCGAAACCCACGTAGTAGGCGCGGCCCGTGGTTGCGCGCATTCGGATTTGGATCATCGCGATGGTGGTGCGGCGCGGAATTGAGTTCTCTGTCGCCGTAGCGGGACAGTCGGTGACGAGTCGAATCGGCACTGGCGATCTCGACCGGTGGCCGTGGCGTTCTCGGCCAGCTGTGTGTCGTAGCGTCGGTCACCGCGGGAGAGTTACCGTACTCGAGCCGTCGCGACAGGTGCCACGAGTGCCACGTCCACCACTGTCTCGCCGGTGGCGACCAGCCATTGCGCCAGGTGGTGGCCGAGCCCGTCAGCGTTTTCCACCGCCCAGGTCCGTTCGGGCCATTGACGCGCCCAATCCAGCAGCTTGCGGTAGCCGGCATGGGTAGCGGCGATGGGATCGATCCCTGGTCGGAGTTAGTGGCCGGATCCAGCGCGGTGTGCGCAGCCGACGACGGTGCGCCATGCTCGAACGTCGCCCGAACACTCGCACTGGTCGAACTCGAGACCGACCACTTCGTCTACGCCAACGACTCCGACGGCGCGCCAAGGCCATCAGCCCATTCCTCGTCGAAGGTCGACGGCATCATCGGCCATCGGATCAGCGCCCGGCTGGAATACCGGTCGCGATCAGGTGGCGACCGGAGCCGGTCCGGCCCGTTCGATGAGGTGCTGCAGCAGATTCAGCAACACATCCTTACAGGAGGCGCGCTCACGGGCATCGCACACCATGACCGGGATGTGATCGTCCAGATCGAGCGCGTCGCGGACCTCGTCGATCGTGTAGACCGGCGCACCATCGAAGCAGTTCACCGCGACCAGGAATGCCAGCCCGCGACGTTCGAAGAAGTCCACGGCGGCAAAGCAATCGCTGAGCCGGCGGGTATCGGCGATCACGACCGCGCCGAGTGCGCCGCGGGAGAGTTCGTCCCAAAGGAACCAGAACCGGTCCTGGCCCGGTGTGCCGAACAGGTAGAGCACCAGGTCGCGGTCGATGGTGATGCGGCCGAAGTCCAGCGCGACCGTTGTCGTGGTCTTCTGTTCGACGCCGGACAGGTCGTCTACGCCGGCGCTGACCTCGGTGATCAACTCCTCGGTGCGCAGTGGCGCGACCTCGCTGATCGCCGACACCATGGTCGTCTTGCCGACGCCGAAACCACCGGCGATGAGAATTTTGACCGAGGCCGCCAGCTGCGGTGTCACACCGGGCCGGGTCGGATCAAAGCTTTCGGATGCCATCCAGTACCGCTCGCAATATGTTGAGATCGCCGGGACCCGCGTCCGGCTGCACCGGCGCCCGGAAGATCAAGTGGCCCTCGCCGATCAGATCGCCGACGAGAATCTTGGTCACCGCCAAGGGAAGTTGCAGAAAGGCCGCCACTTCGGCGACCGATTGCGGTGCGCGGCACAGCCGCACGATATCCGCGTATTCCGGATCGATCCGCCGCAGGGTGGGCGGCGGATCGGCCGTGATGACCACGGTGAGCATGTCCAGGTCATGGCCTGCCCCCATCACCCGCCCGCGGGTGACCGCATAAGGCCGGACCAGGGGACCTGCCTCCTCGTCGAACCATTGCCCACCGCCGTGCGTCATGGCAAGCGGGCTGAGGTGGATAGATAGGTTCCGACGCGTTGGACGGTGACATTCATTTCGTAGGCCACCATCCCGAGATTGGCCGATTCGGCCGCCTGTAGTGCCAGGCAGGCGTTGTCGCCTGCGGAGGTCACGAACAGCACCGCACGATCGAGTTCGATCACCGCCTGGCGGACCCCGCCGCCGTCGAAGCGGCTGCCGGCACTGCGGGCCAGACCGTAGAGTGTGGAGGACATTGCGGCGAAATGTTCGGCGTCCTCGCGGGTCATCGCGTTGGAGCGGCCGAGGAGCAGGCCGTCGGTGGACAAAACCACCGCATAGCGCACGCCGGCCAGCCGATCCACGAGATCGTCGAGCAGCCAGTTGAGATCACCGGGGCTGGAAGAAGTCACCGTCGCCTTCCTGTTCATCCGAGTGTTTACCACTCGGTCCCTGTAAGGTGCCGAATTGTTCGGCGGCCGCCACCTCGGGCAGCACGGCATCGGGGACGGCGTGGCGGCCCTGCCGGGTCCCTTTCTCGATGGCGGACATCAGATCTCGGGCCTGCTCCGCCGAGCGCTCCCGTTCCGGCGGCCGCTCCGCTTCGGGCTCGGCCGAGGTCGGCTGCACCAATTGCGGTGCGATGCTGGCCTGCCGGTTCCGCCGTGGCAGCGCCGGCCTGGCGTCCACCGGGGTGGGCTGCGGCGCCTCGAACGTGGGACGCGGCGCCTCGAACGGGGGACGTAGCGCCGGTGCCTCGACGATGGGCGGTGCCAGCGGCTCCGCGGTGAGCACCGCGGACTCGGTTTCGGCGCCACGGTAGGGGGAGGAGTCGAGGAAGGGGACCGGATGCCGTCGCCGGCGTGCCGATTCCAGCGGCTCGGAACCAGATGTCAGGGCGGCTTGTTCATCGGCGAGCAGGGCCGACGGGATGAGCACGATGGCGCGGACGCCACCGTAGTCGGACTCCGAGAGCCGGACCGAGACCCCGTGTCGGTGGGCCAGCTGCGCGACCACGAACAGTCCGAGCCGGGAATCCGAAGACAATGCCGCGACACCGAAATTCGGTGGGTTGTTCAGTATCTCGTTGAGCCGGTCGATCTCGGACTTGGTCATGCCCATGCCCTGATCGCTGATCTCGGTGACCACGCCCTTGCCGACCACATTGCCGCTCACCTCGACCCGCGACTGCGGTGGCGAGAACGAGGTCGCATTGTCGACCAGTTCGGCGAGCAGATGGATGAGGTCGGCCACCACCGTGCCGAGCACGTGGGTTTCGGGCAGCCGGGACACGCGGACCCTGGCGTAGTCCAGGGTTTCGCCGACCGCGCTGCGTACCAGATCGATCAGCGGCACCGGATTGCGCCACTGACGGCCCGGCTGACCGCCACCGAGAATGATCAGGTTCTCGGCATTGCGGCGTTCGCGGGTGGCGAGGTGATCGAGCCGGAACAGGGTGTCCAGCAGGGCTGGATCCTCTTGGCGCTCTTCGGCTTTATCGAGAATCTCGAGCTGTCGGTGCGCCACGACCTGGCTGCGGTGCGCGATATTCAGGAAGACCGCCTTCACACCTTCACGAGTGCGCGCCTCGGTCACCGCGCCCGCGACGGCCGCGGCATGCGCGTGTTGGAAGGCCTTGGCCACCTGGCCGATTTCGTCGTGACCGTAATCCAGTTCCGCGGATTCGGCCTCCGGATCGATGAGCTCGCCCTCGCCGAGTCGGCGCATCAGCTCGGGCAGCCGTTCATCGGCCAGCGCGAGGGTCTCCCCGCGAAGTCGCTCGAGTCGGCGAATGACCCGGTTGGCCAGCACGATCGCGATCACGAACGCCAGCAGGCTGACCGCGACGACACCGCCTCCTGCCCACGCGGATCGCGCGGTGGCATCGGCGGTTGTGTCCTCGGCCAACTTCTGCGAGTACATGTTCTGGGCGGTCCACACATCGAGCAGACCGCGGTTCACCTCGGCGGCCGCGCTGTGCCACTCCTGGGTACTCAACGGCAGGGCGGGTGGTGTCGCCTGTTTGGTGGTGCTGCTCGACGAGCTGGACGAACTCGACGCGCTTGGGGAGCTGTTCGCCGTCGTAGTGCGTTGGGTCAGTACGTTTTCCATGGCGGTCAGCTGCTGCCAGGCCCGGCTCGCCATCAGCGTGTGCAGGCTCTCCTGCTGCTTCGGGTCCAGTTCGCCTGCCAGATTGGCGGCCTCTGTGTGGTAGAAGCCGATCTGACGCAGGTACTCCTCGAGCGGAATGGGGGTCGACCCGTTCGTATTGACGATCATGGCCCCGAGCGCGGTGCTGCGCGACATCGCCTCGGCCACCAGGAAGATCCGCATGCCATCGGCGATATGGACGCCGATCTCGGCGTTCGGCGCGGTCTGTTCGGCGATCTCGGTGCCGTAGGAGATGATATCGAGCAGCCGGTTGTAGAAGTTGTAGGCGTCCGGGACTGGCAATGTACCGGCATCGGTGAGCGTGCGTACCTGGTTCATCGACGTCGACAGCGTGAGGAAGTTCGCGGCGTTATCACTGATCTTCGAATCGTCCACCGCCCGCAGTCCGGCGGAGGCCTCGTTGAGGCCCTTGAGCGCGCCGTCGAGGCGCATTCGGGCCACACCTAGCGCGGGAGTGGCGGCTTCGTCGCCGGTCAGTGCGGCGAGGGTAAGCTGACGTTCGCTCTGGACCGCCTCCAGCAATTCGCGAGTAGCGGGGATGCCCCGCTGATTCTGGGACGCCCAGTCCTCGGCCTTATTTCCCTCGACAACCAGATATCCCGCCGCACCCACGCCGACCACGAGCAGAGTCAGGCTCGGCACGAGCGCGATCGCCAGAATCCGCGTTCGGACTCCGAGTCTCGCTCTGAACATCACCCAAACCTAAACCAGCTGTGATTAATTCGTTGCCGATGTCTCGCTGAGCGGGACCGAATTTGACAATGCCATGGGTATCCGCCTAGCGCATACGGGTGCTGTCCCTTGCCACCCCGGATTGCCCGAGTTATGCGGCGCTTTTGGCGCATTCGGAATGCATCCGGGGAAGGTGCGGCGCCTGAACCGAATTCGGTGTCGAGCGCGGTGTGGACCCGCCACCGCTATCACAGGCTGGCGAAGCGGCCGATGGCGACCAGGACCGCAATGATCAGGATCGTCGTGGTGGTCGCGATATTGCGGGGCTCGCGCAGGCGTATGTGCGAGCTGATCGCGCCGATCATCACCACGGCGAATCCGACCGCCGCCAGCGGCGTGAGTACCGGCGCGATACCGGTCCACCACGGCACGATAATGCCGACGGCACCGAGAAGTTCGGCGTAGGCGGTCATCCGAACGATCGTCTTCGGATATACCGCGACACCGGTCTGGCCCATCGCGACCAACTTCTCCTTGGACTGGGTGGATTTCGCGATCCCGGATACGGTGAATATGACGGCCAGCACGATCTGCCCGATCCAGAGTGCGATATTCATGGTTCCTCCCTCGATTGGGTTCAGGTATCCATGAGAGAAATCGGGTTATGCGAACATGACAGTATCAGCCGAATAGGCGCCATCATGCGCCAACGCCGGGGCAGTGGCCGCTGTGCCCGGTCGCGCTCGGCGTATGTTGTGCGTATCCCGGGGTTACTCACAAGTAGGAGGCACCGATGCCCGCGCCGAATGCCGAAGTCTTCGACCGCCTGAGTGCGATCGCCGCGATCGCCGATCCGGACGCCCGCGCGCACAAAACGATCGCCGAGACCTTCACCGGCAACCCGCTCGGCAGCGTGCCGGTCGGCACCGCCGATGACGTAACGGCCGTATTCGACAAGGCCGAGGTGGCACAGGCCCGATGGGCCGCGTGCTCGGTGAACGACCGTGCCGCGGTACTCGAGCGATACCGCGAATTGGTCATCGACAAGCGTGAATTCCTCATGGACGTGATCCAGGCCGAAACCGGTAAGGCGCGCTGGGCCGCCCAAGAAGAGATCATGGGCCTGATATTCGCCGCCCGCTATTTCGCCAGGGTCGCGCCCGAGTTGCTCGACGCACACCGCGTGCCCGGCGCCTTCCCGGTGCTCAATCGGGCGACCGTGCGCCACCAGCCCAAGGGCGTCGTCGGGGTGATCGCGCCGTGGAACTATCCGATGCTGCTCTCGATCGGCGATTCGATCCCGGCGCTGCTCGCGGGCAATGCGGTGGTGGTCAAACCCGATAGCCAGACCCCGTACTCCGCACTGGCCGGCGCGGAACTGCTGTACGAGGCCGGATTGCCGCGTGAGTTGCTCGCGGTCGTTCCCGGACCGGGCACCGTGGTCGGCACCGCCATCGTCGACAATTGCGACTACCTGATGTTCACCGGCTCCTCCGCGACCGGGCGCACCCTGGCCGAACAGTGCGGGCGCAGGCTTATCGGCTTCTCCGCCGAACTCGGCGGCAAGAACCCGATGATCGTCACCCGCGGCGCGAAACTGGACAAGGCCGCCAAGGCCGCGGTGCGCGCCTGTTTCTCCAACGCTGGTCAGCTGTGTATCTCGATCGAACGGCTGTATGTGGAGAAGGCGGTCGCCGCGGAGTTCACCGAGAAATTCGTCGCAGCCGTCCAAGCCGCGAAAATCAGTGCGGCCTATGACTATTCGGCCGATATCGGCAGCCTGATCTCCGAGGCACAGTTGGAGACCGTTTCCAAACATGTCGCCGACGCCACCTCCAAGGGTGCTCAGGTGCTCACGGGCGGTAAGGCGCGCCCGGATCTGGGACCGCTGTTCTTCGAACCCACCGTGCTCGCCGGTGTCACCGGTGAGATGGAATGCTGCCGCAACGAAACCTTCGGTCCGCTGGTCTCGATCTACCCGGTCGACAGTGTCGAGGCGGCGATCGACATGGCCAATGACACCGAATACGGTCTGAACGCGAGTGTTTGGGCGCAGAGCAAGGACGCGGGGGAGCGCATCGCCGAGCGTCTGCACGCGGGCACCGTCTGCGTGGACGAGGGCTATGCCCCGGCCTGGGGCACCACCGCCGCGCCGATGGGCGGTATGGGCATCTCCGGTGTCGGGCGCAGGCATGGCCCGGACGGACTGCTGAAGTTCACCGAACCGCAGAGCATTGTGGTCACGCGATTCATGAACCTCGATGCGCCGCCGGTGATTTCGCAAGGCAAATGGCAGCGGCTGCTGATGACACTGGCCCGCAGCGTCCGTTTCCTGCCGGGCCGGTAGAGGCCGGACCCCGCCGTCCCGGTCTGCAACGGGACGGCGGGGCTTCGTGGTGTCGGCCCAGGGCTGCGGACCCCCCGGGCCGATCACCCGCTTATCGCCCGCGGACGCACCGACGCGGGCGTGAATCCAGTTCTGGTGACTACCTGTTCGGCAGTCAACTCATCCGATCGGCTCCCGTCCGCGGTGGTGGTCCCGCCGCCGACACCGCTGCCTCCTCATCGGTCAGCAATCGCGATCGGACGATGAATCGCACGCCCTCGGTCGCCTCCAGCGAGAATCCGCTGCCGCGCCCGCTCACCACGTCCACGGTGAGGTGGGTGTGTTTCCACAGTTCGAATTGATCCCCGCTGATCCAGAATTCGGTATGCCACGGCAGCCGACCCAGCAGCATATCCGCGCGGCCGATCCGGAACTCACGCACTGCGAAGCACATCGGTGAACTGCCGTCGCCGCAGCCGTCGGATTGGTGGAACAGCACCGGTCCGTGCTGTTCTATCAACCGGCGCAACACTTCTCGCGCCCGTTCGGTGATGTCGACGCGGGCTACTCTGCCTTGCCTCAGAAGAATCCGGGTTTTGTCGGTGAATGACTGACCAGCAGATTCTTGGTCTGCTGGTAGTGCTCGAGCATCATTTTGTGGTTTTCCCGGCCGATGCCGGACTTCTTGTACCCGCCGAAGGCGCCGTGTGCGGGATATGCGTGGAAACAGTTGGTCCATACTCGCCCTGCCTTGATTGCTCGGCCCATTTGTCGGTGGCGCGGTGGGCGGCTGCGAGCGCCATATCCATCTCGGCCGCGGAGGAGCGCGCCACCGAGCAGAAAGTTTCGCCGTCGACCGGTGCGGGGTTCTCACAATCGCCGCCCTCGATGGGAGCCGCCCAGTCACCACCGATGAAATTGTCGTAGCGACTTGGGTGGGTGACGATGCCGGTGGCGGACCCCGGTTCGGCGTAGATCATGGGTGGGCGCTCCTCACGAATCTTTCCTGCCGGGCCACTATGTGCCGAGAAGGTTGGTGCGAGGTTGGTGCCCGTGTGACAGGGGTGACTCAGGAGCGCAGTGCGGTGTACAGCCGGGCGACGACCACGGCCCGGCGGATATCGTCGGCGGACAGCAATCGCAGCGCGTGTTCGTGCACCTCGATATCCCCAGGTGAGCGCTCGCCGAAGGCGACGGCGTGATCGGCGCGGTCGCTGGCCAGTACCGCGGTGCGTACACCGACATCGAGATGGTTGCGCCACTGCCGCACACCGGGAGTGTCCGAACCGGGCAGCAGCGGGCCGCGGTAGAGCCAGACCGCCGAGGTGGTGTCGCCCGCCTGGATGGCGGCGAGCAGATCGACCGCATCGCAGGAGACCGGACCGGTGAGCATGTACCGGCGGTTGCTGATCTCACCGCCGGTGGCGCGCCGCAGATGTGAGACATCGGCCTTGAGCGTGCTGGAGGACACCGGACGGTCACCGTAGACCGCGGCCTGCAGTTGTTCGGGGGTGAACCCGCCGGGTTCCAGCGCGAGCAGGGCCAGGATTTCGAGCTGCCGCGGGGGCAGTGGCATCGGCCTGCCGTCGCGGACCAGCCGTGCGCCACCGAGACATTCGAGCCGGACACCCCGAACCGGTGTCGGCGCGGCCGCCCGCAACATCGTTTCGACCGCGGTGACCAGCGCGCGGACCGTAGTCATCACCATCGGATGCGAGCGGTCCCAGGAACTGGACAGATCGAGCACACCGAGCTGGCGGCCGTCGGGTGCGTGGATCGGCGCGGAATAGCAGACCCAGCCGTGTAGTGCGGCGACCAGATGTTCGGCGGAGAATACGGTGCTCGGACGGTCGCTGTGCAGGGCGAGCGCCAATCCGTTGGTGCCCATATGGCTTTCGTCCCAGCAGCCGCCGGGCGCGAAGTTCAGCGCCTCGGCCTGGCGCCGCAGCGCGCGATCACCGCAGGACCAGAGGACGGTGCCGGCGGCATCGGTGACGACCGCGAGATACCCCGAGTCCTCGGAAATGCTGCGCAGATCACCGGCCAGTTCGGTAATCGGTTGGCGTAGTGGGGATTCTGTCCAGCGATCGCGGACATCGTCCAGGCCAGGCGCCGCGGTACAACTGGGATCGACGGTTGTCAGCGAGCGCTGCCAGGACTGGATGACCTCACTGCGTAGTGAGGTCGAGCCCGCGGGTATGCGGAGGGTGTCGCTGGGAGCCATCGCCCAACGGGCCCATTCTTTTTCCAGTGCGGCCCGTCGTCGGGTAAGGGTGCGCAACTGTGCCACCTCGTAAACCCCATCGTTAGAGTGTGAGCTCACATTCGCTATCTCATGATGGCGTACGCATACAGCTCAGTCGAGAGTCCAGCGGCAAACCGACCATTCTCCGTGGAACATTCGAATGCGGTATGCGATCGAGGTCTACGCTGCTGATATGGCCAAGGTTTCGCGACGAGCCAAGGTGTCCGACGTGCACGAACTGGCCTCCGGCATGCCGTTCGTCAACCGGGTGGACGGACCGCACGGCAATGCGGTTTACCAGGTCGGCGGCAAATCCTTCGTCTTCTTCCGCAACCCGCGCCCCGACGCATTCGACCCGGACACCGGTGAGCGTTATGCGGATGTAATCGTGATCTGGGTGCCCTCGGAATCGGACAAATTGGCGCTGGTGCAAGATCCGAATGCACCATTCTTCACTACCCCGCATTTCGACGGGCACCTGTCGGTTCTGGTGCGCGGCAGCCGCATCGGCGAACTCAGCAAGCAGGAGTTGGCCGAGGTTGTCCAGGACGCCTGGCTCAGCCGGGCCTCGCGCAAACGGGCGGCGGACTGGCTGGCCGGGCACAACGCGTCGAACTGAGCCGAAAACCGCGGTGCGCCCGCCACTTTCGGCGGGTGCACCGATCTGTTCGGACTACTTGTTGAGGAAAATACCTGCGATATCGGCCTTTTTGATCGCAGTGTCCTGATTGACCTGGGCACCGCACAGCAGGTCCACTTGAATCATCGTGGCATCGACCGCCGTGCCCGCGGGCTCGTGATCATTGTTGGTCTGCTGCTTGATGAACTTGGTGATCGTCGTGCGCTTGGTGTCCTGATCCTGTTTGACGTAGTCGCGGCAGGCGGTGTCGCCGCCCTGGTTGAGTGCACGCTCGACATCGCTGCAACCGGCCAGCAGTGCTGCGACCGCCGCGACCCCGAGTCCGGTCCACAAGAGTCTGTGCGCGCCCGTCGCCCGAGCACCACCCCTCATCGAATCGCTTCGCGGTGCGCCACCCATAGATCCTCCTGGCAGTTCGGCGGGCGGCCCCGCCCGCGACGACGCGGTACAGCCTAGGGCACGGCACGGTTACGGTCGGAACATGCGCAGTGGCACATTCATCTCCGCCGAGGTGAGCGAACCATGGTGGCCGATCAGTATGGATTCCAGCGGTTCGGCGCCGGTGCGTACGACGCCGCGCAGACCACGGGCCGCGACCACGAGATCGCCGATACGCTCGGCGATATGCGGTGCCACGGTGGGGCCGAACCAGCCGCGATCGATTGCCTCGGCCCGGGGAACGACATCGAAGTCGGCGCCTAGGAATTCCCGCCAGATCGCCCCCACATCGGCGGTCGCGCCGTCGACGGTGAAGACGTGGCGAGCCCGCGGCTCGCCGCCGAGCAGGCGTACGCCCTCGCGCAGTACCTCGGTCTTGTCGTAATCGATGCGGTCGGTGAGCTCCACCATGCCGTGGTCGGCGGTCACGATGAGCGCGGCATCGGATGGTAGATGTTCGGCGATGGTCGCGGCCAGCCGATCGACGTGCGCGAGCTCCAAAAGCCAAGCATCGGAGGAGGGGCCGCGCACGTGACCGGTTGTGTCGAGGTTTCCGTGGTAGGCGTAGACCAACGAGCGTGAGCCCGCGCGCAATGCCGTGGCGACGCCGTCGACGAAATCGCCGACCGAAACGTCGGGGTGGAATTCGCAGCCCCGCAGCACGGCCCTGGTCAGCCCGGACCCCGCTTGCAGGCGCGGTGCGACCTGCGTCACGGCGATTCCGCTGGCCGCGGCTCGCTCGAAAACCGTGGCGGTGGGCTGGAATTGCTCCGGCACCAGATCGTGCAGCAGATCGATCTTCGGTCCCGCGCCATGTAGCCGCCAGGCCAGCGCGTTCACCAATCGGTCGTAGCCGGGTACGTGCATGAGGTATCCGGTGAACCCGTGTTCACCGGGCGGCACACCGACGCCGAGTGAGCTCAAACTGACGGTGGTCGTACTCGGGAAGCCCGCTGTCAGCGTGCGCTGCGCCAGCGCCGACAGGAATGGCGCGGCATCGGAATTCGCGGCGAGTGAGTCCGCGCCGAGACCGTCGATCAGCAGCACACATATCCGGTCGGCGACGAACTCGAGGCCGAGTCGATCGACCTCGCCGGGCACGCGGAACCCGGCGAGAAGGGAGGGGAACAGGTCAGCCAGCGAGCCCGTGCCGTAATTGGGTGTAGTGAACACGAACTCGAGGTTACTCAGGCCTGGCCGGTCTCGAATCGACTGATTTTGCCGTCGCGCACAGTGAAGCGCCAGGCGGTGCGCATCGAACCCCAGCGAGTATTCGTGTAGTCGGCAACCAGTTCGATGCCGTTGTCGCCGACGGATTCGACTTGCATGCGCCCATTGCTGCCGAAGATTTCGGAGTCGGTCCACTGGGCGAGATTGCGCTCCACACCGTCGTCGGACATGGTCGCATCGTCGGTGAAGACTGCATAGAAGCGGTCCTGATCACTGTCGTTGAGCGCGGCCACGAATTCCTGGACCGTGGGATCGAGCGATTGTGTCATCGGAACATCCCTCTCGAAGAGTGCGGGTGCATCGGACAGCAAACATTCGGCTTCACTCTAGTGCCGGATGCGCTCGCCCGGGTATCACGCGCCGTGTCCGACCAGTGCGGTGAAGGTGCACAGTATGTCTTCGACCAGCGTCGGTGCGGTGGTGCCGAGTTGGATGCTTCAGCTTTTCGAGCTGACCGTCCAGCCACAGCGAGGCCATACCGTGCGCCAGACTCCACCACATGACGGCCAGGGTGTCGGACTTATCAGCAGGCAGCAATCCGGCAGCGACAGCGTCGGCGATGGTGTTGGCAAGGACATCGAAGGCAGCATCGCCCGCCGCAATGGCGACCTTGATCCGGATGGCTTTTGATGTGACTCGCTCGCGCTGTTGACCGGCGGTTCGGCGCTCACGCTGGTAGACAGGACAGGGTGATGGCTGCGCGAGGCAAGTTCCGGTTCGGTGTCACCCTGTTCGCTCCCGCTTCGCGGGCGGAGTGGATACGAAAGTGTCGCAGGGCCGAGGCGCTCGGGTACGACGTGGTCGGTGTGGCCGATCACCTCGGGTTGCCCGCGCCTTTTCCGGCAATGATTCTCGCGGCCGAGGCGACCGAACGGGTCCGGCTGACCACGCTGGTTTTGAATACGCCGTTCTACAACGCGACACTCTTGGCGCGGGAGGCGGCTACGGCCGATCAACTCACCGATGGGCGGGTGGAGTTGGGCCTCGGAGCCGGATATGTCCGAGAAGAATTCGAAACAGCCGGAATCACTTTCGAGAGTGCCGGCACAAGGATCGACCAGATGGTGGCGACCGCCGCGACCCTGCGGCGGTTATTCGCCGATCCGGAGTATCAGCCGCGTCCCGCGCAACCTGCGGGACCGCCGCTGGTCATTGCTGGTTGGGGCGATCGGTTGCTGCGAGTCGCGGCCGAATATGCCGATATCGTCGCGCTGTCCGGTGCCGCCCCGGCATACAACGGTGGACCACTGCAGTTCGCCGGGGTCGCCGCCACCGATGCGCGGATGGCGTACCTGCGGGAGTTGCTCGGGGCACGGGCCGAGAATGTTGAGCTGAATATCCTGCTGCAGCGGGTAATTTCACCGGAGGAACGGTCGGCCGCACTGGAATTGTACGCGCCGCACCTACCCACCGATGTCGCCGACCGGCCGGAGGATTTGCCCGCATTGCTGATCGGAACGCCGAAGGAAATGGCGCGGCAGTTGGAAGAGCGCCGGGAACGGTTCGGATTCAGCTACGTTACGGTGCTCGAGAACAGCATGGAGCCGATGGGCGCTGTCATCGAACTGCTGCGCTGAGCGCAGGGTGCTCCACGGCAGATGACACCCACCCGGTGGAGAGCCCTCGTGTCCTGTGGCGGCGATTCGTCCGTGAGACAGGTGCCCGACCCGCGATGAGGAAAGCATCGGCCGCCGACCCACACGATATGATCACGACATCGAACAGCCGTACTGAAAGAACCAGCGGAACGAGCGAGATTCACTGTTGCAGAACGAGATTCGCTGCTGTTGTCGAGCTAATCGGTCGCCGCGGTCGGGACTGCGAACACGTCATCCAGCGGACCGCAGGTGGCGGGTCGAAGCCCTTCCTCGGTGAACCATTCCCATCGAAACAATTGCGCCCGGATCGGTCCGGGAATGCGAAGCAGCGCGCGCCCGATCGTGGCGAATCGGCCCCGCCCGGCAAGTACCGACCGGTGCTCGGCCAGCGCTGTCATGCGCTGTGTCGCGAACGATCCGACGTCGATACGGTGAGTGATATCCGCACGAGCGGTGTAGCCGCTGCGGATCGCGTCGGCGTCATAGCCCAGCCACCGTGCCGGAGTCGTGAGCCGCAGCAGCAACTCCCGCGGCATCGTCGCATCCAGCACCCGTGCGACCCCCGCCGATTTCGCGGCCCTGGCGGCGACCTCGTGAACACGAACGTGATCGCGGTGACCATATCCGCCGTTGCGGTCATAGCTCAACAGAACCTGCGGGTGCTCTTCTGCCAGAATCGACGCCAGCCGCTCAGCAGCCTCGTCGACGCCGGCTCGCACGAACCGTGCCCGTCCCGGTGGATCCGGGTACAGGATCGGCCCGTGTCCGCTGTCGGCATAGCCGAGGTGTTCCACCCTTGCCACACCGAGAACATCCGCGCTGGCCTGCAACTCCCGCAGCCGCGGTGCGACGGCACCCTCGAACGAATCCATGTGCCCGTCACAGGCGACCACGATGACCGTCCTGTGCCCCGCATGAGCCAACTTCGCCAGAGTGCCACCGGTGAGCATGATCTCGTCGTCCGGGTGGGCATGGAACGCTACGACTGTCGCCACCACGCCAGTATGCCCACAGAACGTCCGATATTCGGCATGAGCTGGCGGGCCCGCAGCTGGTTCCGAATGCCTGAGCCCGACAGGCAGGTTCGGAGGTTGTCGGTGTTCAGGTGCCGCGAGAGATCGGTTGAGGCAGACGTCTGTGGCGTTGTGTTGGATGGCACTGTGAACGAACTGCTGCGCCGCCTGCCTGACATTCCGATCCTCCGTAACCGCTGTCGGGCGATGGCAATGCTCGATGCCGCTCTCAGCCCGGAATGGGAGGCGCGCTACTACTCGTTCAACAGCCGCTGGGGCGATGCCGAAGAGATGGCTTCGATGCGTGACGGCTCCGGTGATGACTGGTTCATCGTCTTCTCCGCAGTCGGTGTCTATGGCCGCGGGTTCGATCATGAAACGCCCAACGCTCCGCGGGTACTCGATGCTGTGCCCGCAGTCTTCGGTCCCTACGTCACAGAGCCTGCGTTCGCCGATCATGATGGTTCGCCCCTTGCCACGGTGTGCTTCTGGCGTGAACCTCGCGACTGCGACTGGGGCGTGTCTGCCGCCGACCGTGGTGGCCACGGGCTGTTCGAGCTGCTGGTCGACGGCACGCCCGAGGGCTACCGGGAATGGGCCCGGGATTACTACGAGGTCGAGGTGAGCCTGGCGGCTGTCGAACATGTGTACGCGCTGCTGCCATTGACGCCAACAGTGGTGACGGGGCTCAATCCCGATGTCGACCTCATCGATCTGGAACCGGACATGATCGAAATCGGCTACCCACGTTGAGTATTCGATACCGACCAGCCGTGGTCGTCGGCCCGATACCGTATTCGCCATCGAGCGAATAGTGCTGGCAGACGGGCTGAGGCTTCTCCCAGCGCGGTACGCGGCAAATAGTTCGTTCGGCTGACGGTGATCGAGTCCGCATAAGCATGCGCATCTCCACAGACTCGCCCGCGCGGCCTTGCCGCCATGTCGGTACCGAACAGTACTGTTCGCGCTGACGATGGATAGGGGAGCGCTGGGATGCCGAACATGGCGACTGACACCCTGTCGCGCGGGAGCGAACAGCGCTTGAATGGAAGTATTCCCATAGGGAGGTTCCGATGACCCTTTATGCTCGTGACCTGCTCGACGGGATCCAGGCCGAGCTGGCCCCGCGCGACGACGACAACCGCATGGTTGCGCTCATTGCGGCGGGCAAGGCGCCGCGCGCGGTCTTCGCGGCGATCGCCGCCGAGGAACAGCGCATCACCAGCAGCGACTGGCGCAGCTTCCACGCCATGGCGGTACGGGCGGATGAACCGCGCGTCAGAGCGTTCCTCGACGGGCTCCCACCAGGCGAGCGGCAGGCGCGCGAAATGTTGGATGCGCTCATGGCGGCGACCGGACCCGACCAAGGTATGGAATTGCCCAGAGCGGGCTGTCAGGCCTACCCGGCCTATGTCGCGTGGTTGGCGCTCAACGCCGAGCCCTCCGCCGCCGCGGCGGGTATCTACGCCAATGTCGCCGCCTTCGGCCGCTACTGCCGAGCCGTCGCCGACGGCATGCGCACCCACTACGAGTTCGACGACCCGGCCTGCGCATTCTTCGACTTCTTCGCCGCCGACACCCCCGAATACGAAGAGCGTGCCCTCGCCGCAATCCAGGCCGGCCTCGACACCGAACGACTGAATCCGAACGACGCCCACCTGTACGCCAGACTCTTCCAGAACTACGAACTCATGTTCTGGAACACCCTCGCCGACGAGTTCTCCGGATAGCGCCGCGACCGGCCGCTCATGCCGCGAATCGCTCGCACACAGCTTCGGAGCCGATCCAATGGCTACTTCGCAGAAGGACCCTGGTTCTGAGATTCTCCGGCCTGGCACTGCGGCGTCGGACCCGAAGGAGGAGGTTGAGCCATGGCAACCGGACCGGACAGCATCACGAGGCTGCCGAATGCCACGGCAAGCGCGGTTCCGAAGAACTGATTCGACTTGGCGCGCATGGTTGCTCCGTCAGTCGGCGCTATCTCCGGTGCGCCATGTCCATCGGCCAGAGCCGCTCGGGAGTCGATGAAACCGACATGGCACTTTCGAAACACGTTTCAGGCGCCTCCGTGCCCCCGCTCGTGGCAGGCCCACTGGCCGTTGTCCCCGCAGTCGCAATCGTAGGGGCCCTGGACCTGAAAATCTCCGGCCTGACATACCGGCGCCGGATCCGAGGTCGGAGGTTGAGCCAGGGCGACCGGACCGGACACCACCATGAGGCTGCCGAACACGGCGGTAAGCGTGGCTGCAAAGAATTGATTCGACGTGGCGCGCATGGTTGCTCCTTCAGTTGACGGCTATCTCCCAGCGCTATCTCCTCTGGCCTGTTGCCATAGGTCGGTTCACGCTGTCGATTGCGCGAACCACGTCGATCTTCCCATACCGATCGGTCTCGATTACCGCCTTCAGAAGGACCGTTAGCGCGCGGCCAGCCAGTCCGGGAATTCGGTCAGCTCGCCGAGGACGAAATCAGCTCCCGCAGTACGCAATTGGTCGGCATCGCAGGGTCCGGTCGTGACACCGAGCGCGTACACGTCGGCGGCCCGTGCCCCACGCATATCGCCCTCGTGATCGCCGACGAACAGGTCCGCGCCGTGCGCACGCAATGCCGCGGCCTTGCCGTCCGACCAGAGATCGCCGACCACCTCGTCGATACGCCACCCGAGTTCCGCGACGTGCAGTCGGGCCAGCGGTTCGTGCTTACCGGTCACGATGAGCACCCGTCCGCCGCGCGCGCGGACGGCGGCCAACGCGGCATCTGCGCCGGGCATGGCCGCAACGAAGGGCACGATCGACGGATAGATCTCGCGGTAGCGGGTCACGAGTGCTGCAATGAGCTCCTCGGGCACACCGGCGTCGGACAGCAGCATCGCCAGCGGGGGACCGAGCCGGTCGGCCAATTCGGCCGCGCGCAACGGCAGGTCGAACTCCGTGGCCAATTGCTCGATCGCCTTGCGCACACCTGGCCGGGAGTCGATCAGCGTCATATCGAGGTCGAAACCGACGGTCCAGGTCATCCCATGACTCTATCGGCGGTGCCCGATCGGCCGCGCGACGGCACCCGCGGTTAACCGAACCGGGCGCGGCGAAGATCAATCAGGAGGAACATTTCCGCAGGCGGTGCGGAAATCCGGTCGCCGAACATACAGTTGACCGACGAGCGAAGGGCCCCGGTCTGCATCGCGGAGGACGAGATGACGAGCCAGCGCCAGCCACTGACCGTGGGCTCGATATTCGGGCACTACCGGTTGGATCGGCTGATCGGGCGTGGCGGCATGGGCGAGGTCTACGAGGCCTACGACATGCGCAAGCGCCGCAGCGTGGCGATCAAGGTGCTCCTGGAACGGCTCGCACTGGACGAGGGATACCGCGAGCGGTTCCAGCGCGAGGCCGATGCCGCCGCACGACTGCGGGAACCGCATGTCATCCCGATTCACGATTACGGCGAGATCGACGGCCACCTCTACATCGATATGCGATTGGTCGACGGTGCCAGCCTGCCTTCGGTATTGCGGAACAACGGGCCGATGGCACCGCCGCAGGCGGTGGCGGTGATCCGCCAGATCGCGTCGGCCTTGGATGCCGCACACGCCGAAGGGCTGGTCCACCGCGACGTCAAACCGGACAATATTCTGCTCACGCCGGAAGGTTTCGCCTATCTTGTCGACTTCGGTATCGCGCATTCGGATGCCGATCAGGGGTTGACCACCCACGGTGCGGTGATCGGGTCGTTCAGCTATATGGCGCCGGAGCGGTTTCGGGCCGAGCACACCACGCCCGCGGTCGATGTCTATTCCCTGGCGTGCGTGCTCTACGTATGCCTGACCGGCGCACGGCCGTACCGGGGTACCACCGACGCCGAGATCATCAGCGCGCATCTGTTCGAGCCGGTCCCGCGACCGAGCACACTCCGGCCGAATGTGACGACCGCGCTGGATGCCGTCATCCAGCACGGTATGGCCAAAAACGTGCGCGAACGTTACCAAACCGCAGGAGACCTCGCGCATGCGGCGGAGGCGGCGCTGACGAGTGCGGGCACGGTTACCGAGGGGCACACGACGGTGTCCGCGACCGCTGCGCGAATCTCGAAAGGTGAAGCAGGACAAGTCGATACCGCCACTCATGCCGACCTGTCATCCGTCGCCGCGAAACCGGATGCCGAGCGATCCGATGTCGAGCAACCCGAGGCCGAGGAACCACAGGCAGAAGTGTCCGAACCGGGCCGCCGACGCCGTGTGCTGACCGCACTCGTCTTGGCACTCGCCGCCGTGATCGCCGCCGGGGCCGGTTTCGGCGCTTGGACCTTGCTCAGCGATCGCAAAGGCAATCCGGTCGCCGACGCCACAGCGTTGCGCGACGCCGATATCGATCTGCTGAAGGTCGTCGCCCAGACCGGCCGCAAACGATCCACCTGCCGGCATGAGCAGCCCGATACCACCACCACTGTCGCGGTCATCTTCTGCCCGGACAACCCCGCGGCCAGTGAGTCGGCGGCCCGATACATGCGTTTCCGCAATATCGACGCATTGCGCGACTACTACGGCCTGCTGGTCCGCACCTTCCATGCCACGAACTGCCCGGGCGACGCCGCCGGGGTGGACGGACCGGCGATGTACGAAGGCAAGGAGATCGGCCGCAAAGCGTGCGTCGCCAACCGCGCCGAGTCACCCGACGCGCCGAAACCCTCCCTGCTTGTGACCGATGAGGCCCAGCTGGCACTGGCCTTCTTCATCTGGCCCGCACCGAGCGATGAGCCGCTGCGCGACTACCTGGCGAAGTTCAGCGGCAGCCAGTTCCTGACCAACGAAGCCGCCCGTGACCCCGACTATTTCACGCCCGCGGACCGAGTCATGCTCGGGCGTCTCGGCAACGCCTTCGGTCCGCGGAACTGTCGGCACGTGGCGCCACCCGGCGGCCAGGTGAATGCCGCCATCGGGTGCAGCACGCCGCCCGACTATCCGTCGGCCCTATTCTTCGGATTCCCGGACAGCCAGTCGGCCAATGCGCTGTACCGGGCCGATGTCGGAGTGCTCGGCGGGCACAGTTGCGGTGGTGGTGGGGGCACCGACGAGGCGTGGCGCAACGGAAGCGCAGAGGTCGGCCGATTCTTCTGCTTCCTGGACAACGATCCGGATTCGGGCATCCGCACCTGCCTGCTGGCCGTACACAACGCCTCCCACCTGATCGCCCAGTTCTGCTCACTGGTACCGGAAAACCCGCTCCCCGGACCGAAAACCGAAGCCCAACTGCTGGACTGGTTCAACAAGCACGTCAGCTAGACGGCATGCCGAAGGTGAATTCGGTATCGCCGATGCGGATCGGCACACCATCGGTGAGCGCCATCGATGACCGAACCCCACGGACGAACACGCCGTTGGACGACAACAGATCCCGCTGAGCGCGCTACTGCTCGGCGCGGAACTGGGCGCGCTTGTAATCACCGTATGGTTCGTCGCGTTCGCGTACGGCCTCGCGGAAACCTACGGTGGCTGAACGCAGTTGGAAGGCGTAGCCCTCGCGTGTATGCCGCGAGATCCCGTCGAATACCGTGCTGATCATCGCGGAATTCGCTACGCCCTGCGAATGCAGCGCCGAATTGAGCGCCAGTTTGGCCATCATCAACTGGTTGATCGGCATGCGCGCGATGCGCGCCACCAATGCCTCGGTGCGCTCGTCGAGTTCGTCGGCCGGACATGATTCGACCGCGAGCCCCCATTCTTCGGCCTGCTTTCCGCTGATGCAGTCACCGGTGAACAGCAGCCGCTTGGCGCGCTGATCGCCGAGGCGATGTGCCCACATGCCCGCCGCCGGAATACCCCAAACCCGGGTGGGCGGGTAGCCGATTTTGGTGTCGTCGGCGCAGATGATCTGGTCGGAGTAGAGGGCGATATCGGTGCCGCCGGCGATGGCGAAGCCGTGCAATTTCGCGACGGTCGGTTTATCGGCGTTCATGAGGCAGGCGAAACCGCGGTTGAACCGGCTCATCATGGCGTAGTCGATCATCGGATCCCAAGTGCCCCAGGGATTGTGATTGACCGCCTGCACCACTGGATCGGCCACAGTGCCGGTGGTGTCGGTCGAACCGTCGACACCGTGGCTGCCCTGTTCAGCGAACATATCGAGGTCGTAGCCGCCGCAGAAACCTTTGCCGCGCCCGGAAACCAGGATGACGTGCACCCGTGGATCCAGATCGGCCCGCTCGACCGCGTGCGCGAGATCGACCGGAGTGTCCGGGGTGATCGTATTGCCGTTCTCCGGGCGGTTGAAAGTAATGCGCGCGATACGCCCATCGCGTTCATAGGTGAGCGTGCGGTACTCGCGTTCGCCGGCGGGCTCGGGCCGATCCCGCCACGGTGAATCGGGTACCGCCGTCCAGTCCTCGTACCAGGCTGCGGGGCGGGTGCCCGCATGGTTCGAAAAGCGTTCGCTATCAGGCTGATTCACGTGGAACTCCCGGTGCACTCGATGCGCTGTTCGCGCAACGGTGCCACCACACCACCGGTGGTCGATGCATCGTTGCGCTCGATGCCACCGTAGCGAGCCAGATGAACTCAGCGCTCGAGTGCCGGACTGTCGTCGGGGAAGGAGTGGTGTTCATGCACCACCGACCAGCGTCCGTACTGTTTGCGCAGGCCGAAGGTGATGCGCAGGCGCTTGGCCGGATCGCGGGTGAAGTCCTCCGCGGTGCCGCACAGCAGCAGCGCGTGCGCGAAAGCCACGTCTGTACCGGCGTCCACCTCCAGCGAAACGATGTCGAATGTTGCACCGGATGCCTGCCATTCGAAGAAACCGGGCCAGATATCCCGATAGGCGTCGATGCCGCGCACACCTTCATTCGGCGGGGACACATCGAACATCACGATATCGTCGGCGTGATCGGTGAGTACACCGGCCAGATCGCCGGTATGTACCGCCGCCGCCCACCGCTCGATCAGGATCCGGATCTGCTTCTCGTCATCGGACATATCGGGTCGTCGTCCTCTCCGGCCCGGCGGCGAAGGGTGTGCGCCGTGGCTCTTCCCCAGAGAGCGTGCCGAATTCGCCACGGAGACGCAATAACTCGGAATGCATTCGTGCAAGATCCCAATGGTGAATTTCGTGCCGGTTACCGATCGGCAGAAACCGTTGATTCCGTTATGCCTCGCCCCGGCGAGGACGAGCCAAAGCCGTGAGTGACCAGCAGGCATCCACGGCGCGAATGCCGGGCGTGCGGTTGCGCATCGAGTGCACGGTTGCAACTCGCGCAATCAGGGAACTCGTGCAATCACCGGGCAAGTAGCACTCGAACGATCCTCATGTGATGGTGGCGGCAGATGTCGAGAGCGATCCGGCAGCGGCGCATTCTCGCCTAGACGTTACTGAAGATAACAGTTAATCTGTGGAAGACGCTCAGGCAAGGGTGCCCGGGTGGTTTGACGGAACGGATACCCCAATGACGCGGCATGTCGACGTACTGATCATCGGCGCGGGCCTGTCCGGGATCGGGATGGCGTGCCATCTCACGCTCGAGCAGACCGGACGCAGCTATGCGATCCTGGAACGCCGTACCGCCATCGGCGGGACCTGGGATCTGTTCCGGTACCCGGGCATCCGCTCCGACTCCGACATGTTGACCTTCGGGTTCGGCTTCCGTCCGTGGATCGGCACCAAGGTGCTCGCCGATGGGCCGCACATTCGCCAGTACATCGAGGAAACCGCAGCGGAATACGGCGTCACCGAGCACATTCGTTTCGGGCGCAAGATGACCAAGGCCAGCTGGTCGAGTGACACCGAACTGTGGACCGTCGAGGCGCGCGACGAGCAGACCGGCGAGACCGAGATCTACACCAGCAACTTCCTCGTCGGCTGCACCGGCTATTACGACTACGACAACGGATACCGCCCGCGGTTCCCGGGTGAGGCGGAATTCCAGGGGCAGATCGTGCACCCGCAGCACTGGCCGCAGAGACTGGATTACCGCGGTAAACGCGTCGTGGTGATCGGCAGCGGCGCGACCGCGATCACGCTGGTTCCGGCGATGGCCGATGACACCGCGCACATCACCATGCTGCAGCGCTCACCCACCTACATCGCCGCACTGCCCGCCGACGACCCGGTCGCGGTCGGGATGAAGTACGCGCGGGTGCCGGAAAAAATCGCCTATCGGGCGGGCCGGGCGCGCAATATCGCGTTGCAGCGGGCCAGCTTCCGGCTCTCCCGCACCAATCCCGAGCTGTCGAAGAAGCTGCTGCTGGCCGCGGTGCGGATGCAGCTCGGCAAGCAGTTCGATATGCGGCACTTCACGCCGTCGTACAACCCATGGGACCAGCGGCTGTGCATTGTTCCGAACGGCGACCTGTTCAAAGCGCTACGCAGCGGTAAGGCTTCGATCGTCACCGATCACATCGATCGCTTCACCGAAACGGGCATCCGGCTCGCGTCCGGGGCGGAACTACCCGCCGATATCGTTATCAGCGCAACCGGTCTGTCCGTGCAGATTCTCGGCGGTGCGACACTCGAGGTGGACGGGGAGCCGGTGTCGACCCGCGAGCATGTGGTCTACAAGGGCACCCTGCTCGACGGCATTCCCAACGCGATGCTCGTTCTCGGCTACACGAATGCGTCGTGGACGCTGAAGGCAGATCTGGCCGCCGAATACTTCTGCCGCGTCCTCAACCATATGAAGGCCAACGGCTACACCAAGGTGGTCGCGATCGCCGAAGACGCCGACCGCTCCGACCAGTCGGTGATGGGCAGCGCACTGACCTCCGGCTATATCCAACGCGGCGACGGCGTCATGCCCCGTCAGGGCGCCCGCGGACCCTGGCAGGTCATCAACAACTACTTCCGCGACCGCGTGCTACTGCGCAAGGCACCGGTGGAAGACGGCGTACTCACCTTCGACGGCGCAACAGATGCCACCCGAGCTGGCCGTAAGCCGAAAGGTCAGGCGCGCAAGCGGATTGCCTAGTAGCACTCGTTAGTGCGGACTGCACCAATGGCCCGACCAACTCCCGATATTCGGAATTGTGGGATGTTCACGTCATCGGGTGAGCAAGCGTCCGGAAACATGCGTTTTCGACTCGCGATGGTCCGATTGGCGGTAGATCATGCTGCGCTATGAACGCCTGCTCGCCCTGAGTCGACAATTCGATCACTGCTCTCGACCATGCGGTGCCCGCGTGGCTTATCTGCTTCCCGCGCAGCAGACAATGAGCCGCGGGCAACAGCGCTATCTGCACACCGGCGCCGCCCGAATCACCATCGACGAGTAGAAAGGCAATGATGCTGATTGTCGTGGATGCCGCGAATGTCGTTGGCTCGCGCCCTGATGGCTGGTGGCGTGATCGTACGGGTGCGGCTCGGCGATTGCTCATGCGGCTGAGCACGCTGGAGCGGCACCTCACACAGCCCGCCGAGGTGGTCGTTGTCCTCGAGGGCGCTGCCAAGGCCGCGGCCTCGGATGATTTCGAAGGGGTGCGCGTTGTGCTGGCGGATGGTTCGGGAGACGATGCGATCGTCGACGTCGTGGCCGCGGCCATCGAAGAGGACCGGATCGCCGTCGTAACGGCTGATCGCGCACTCCGTACCCGAATCGAAGCCCTCGGCGCCGAATCGGTGGGCCCACGTTGGCTCCTGGACCGCATCGACCCCTGACCTGTCGGATCCGACTGGTAGACAGGGACAGCCGTCACCGAACCCGGAGGTCAACCGTGCCCAACGAACTCGCGGATCTGCCCTACGCGCGTTATCTCACACCGCTGGCGAGCGATCTCGAACCCGAGGGCGACTACGACTGCGTACACATCACCGGCGCCGATATCGATGACATCGAGGCAGGCAACTCCCGGTTTGCCGAAACCGTGTTCACCTCGCTCGCGATCAACCGTGGCAGCCTGCGTTTCTCCCGCTTCACCGATGTCTGGCAACGCGGCGTGCGCTGGGTCGGTACCGACCTGTCCGATACCTCCTGGCAGGATGTCGAATTGATTGACGGCGCACTGTCCGGCGTCGATGCGGGCGGTGCCAACTTGCGCCGTGTGCGCTTCGAGGGCTGCAAATTCGACTCGGTGAACTTCCGCAAGGCCAAACTGCGCGAGGTGCAATTCGTCGATTGCGTACTACGACATGCCGACTTCGGTGACGCCGAGCTGACCAAGATCACCTTCCCCGGCACTACCGTGGAGGGGTTGCTCGTCAACCGCGCCCGATTGCAGCAAGTCGATCTGCGCGGCGCCGCGCACCTGAATGTCGCCGAGGGCCTCGATGCATTGCGCGGGGCAACCATCACGTCGCTGCAACTGCTGGATCTGGCACCCGAATTCGCCAGGGCGATCGGTCTTACCGTCCGCGACTAGTACTGCTTGCGGTGCGGCACGAATTCCAAGGTGAGCAGCGCCGCAGCGGCCAGCAGCACCTCGCGCCATCGGATCAATACGAACCGCTGATCGGACATCGCTTGGAACTTGCGCAGGAATCGGTAGAGCGATTCCAGCCGGATCAGCGGATCTCCCAGGTGCGCGAGGACATAGACCAGCTTCCCGGTCCGCGATCGTTTCTTCTCGGCGAACAGCTCTGGGAACGGGGCGAATGCCAGTGCGATCCGTTCGATGCCCTGCGTGCGAGCGTGGTCGACGAGATCGATGATCATCCGCTCGTCGAGTCCATTCGGGGCGTCCTTGCGCCGCCACGGTACATCCAGGCTCAGCTCGCGGCCGCGGTCGGAGGCCCCGTAGCGCTGGAAGCCCGCCACGCGCCCGTCGGCGTCTCTGGCCAGTACCAGCAGCATGCCCGGATTCCGCCCGTCCAGCAGATGGTCGAGGATCATCGAGAAGCCCCGATTCTGCCGACCGGTATGCCACTGGTCGACTATGGACAGCAGTTCGGCCCGCAACGGTTCGGTCAGATCGGTCTCGGCGATGATCTCGGTGGTAACCCCGAAATTCCGGGTGCGGCTCACGGCCTGGCGCAGATTGCGGAAGGAGCGACCGACCATGGCGAATGCCCCGACATCGATGACCACATCGCGGCCGACCGGAATCGCGCGTAACCCTCGATGCTCGGTCGCCCGATGCCGCCATATCTGCGTCAATTCCGGACTGGCACCGAGTACTGCGATCCGCCAGCCGTGATCGGCCGCGAATTCGGAGAAGTCCGTGAGCAGTGCCGGGAAGTCGGCGCAATCGCCGATCGGATCACCGGCGACCACCGCGATCCCGAATCGGGCCCGATAGCCGATCGCGGCGGTCGAGTTCGCGTTGAAGTAGTAGGACTTCGACGAGTGCAGTGCGAAGGCCGCGAGTGGATCGCGATGGGTCCGGCCGATGAGTTCGGCGACCCGATACAACTGCTCGGGCTGGGGCCGACTCGACTGTGGCAGCATCAGGATGAATCCGGTTGCGGCCAGGAAGACGAATCCGAGGCCCGGGTGCGAGCCGCGATAGGCGGCATTGGCGGCCGCGAGCACGAAAACCGCGATGGTGAAATGTGGCAAGGTGATCGGGCGGCGCAGATGCAATCCGCGCACCACGAAGAGCCCGGCGATCGACACGGCAACGAACCAGCCATGGCCCTCACCGGGGGCAGCGCGACCGGCTTCGTAGACCAGCGCGACACTCATCAGCAACAGTGCAATGCAGATCACCGGACGGATGGCCGGTGTGGTGGTGATCGAGGCATCGCGGTACCCGGCGAACGTGGAATTCCGCGCCGTCGTCTCGCGTCCCTCGGTCACGCCTGCCCCCTCACCGGGCCGACGGGTCCGAACAGGTTCCCCATGTGGTCCTCCGATGATCCTGTATACGCAACACTATTGGGAACATGGGATGAGTGCTCGAACATTCCTGGCGCACCAAGATCATTGGAGTTCGCCAGTGTTCGCCCGGCAACCGTGCCGGGCTGAAGCTGGTGCGTCGGCCTCGATCGGACCGGGGTGAGCGCGCCGTTGGCTGCTCCAATCGAGTATGCCACCGTGGTGAATACGGACAAGGGCATTTCCATGGCCATAATCCCGACCATCGGCGCCATGACCTCAGCCCCCTTGCTTGTATGCTTCATGGCTTGTACATCGCCTCGGCGCCGATCCGTGTGAACGACAGCTGCGCTCCAGAGGGTCGACATGAGCACGATTCATGGTCGACAGCTACCGCTCAGCGAGCCGGGTATCAATCGCATCTCGACATCTATCGACCAGTGCCCGAATATTGCGTCTGAGACGGAGATCAAGATCTATAGACAGTAGTGTTCGTAATTTTCTATCGTCTTGTTTCATGACAAAATTCCACGGCAAGAGCTGCCCTGATCACCGTGTCCGTCGTACATCGGCCGGGGCCGATCTTGGGTTTCGGCTGAGCGTCATAGGCACGAAATTGTCGAACAGAGCCCCGCTCACCACTCTGTGCGTCGGGCTGATCGGAATCAGCGAGACTGGACCGGCGGGCCGCCTGTCATCTCGGTGCCGGTCGTGATCCTGCGCGCGGCCGCAATCGTGGTCGTGGGCAGCGTGTTCGGCGTTCGCGCCAGTGACGGTTGGTTCTCAAAAACATTGCGCAGCAGACCAAACCGACACGCCCACTCATTCTGAACTGAGTTCTCAGGCGACCGGGAGCTGGTTGGGGATCCGCTGCCAGGCAGCGATCTCATCGGTGTGGTTCTTTCCGTGCCAGACCACCGCGAGCTCGGTGCGCGACAGTACGCCGCATTTGGCCAAAACCCGGCTCACGTGCTTCTTGACGGTCCATTCGCCGATCTGGAGGTGGCGGGCGATGGCGCGGTTCGACCAGCCGTCGGCCACCAGGCGTGCGACTTCATGTTCACGGACTGTGAGGGGACCGGTGTCGACCCGGGCCGCTTGCCGTAGGTGGGTGCGTAGCAGGTAGGTGATGTGGGGGCGGAGTTCGGTGAGCAGGGCGCGGTCGCGCTCGTCGAAAGCGCGCTCTCCCGTGGCGATGACGCCGAGGAAACCATGGACAGGCAGGCCGGTGTCGAACCACACCATGACCTTGTCGGTGATTCCATTGCCGCTCAGGAACTCCTCCGCGTACGCGTCCTGCGCGGGGGCGAGGGCGGCTTCGAGCAGGTCCGGCAGGCACGCCATACCGTGCAGGCGGAGTAAGCCGCGTGCGTGGTCTGCCGCGAACACATCGTCGCGGCCATAGCCGGCCAGGTAACGATCGATCAGCGGCCCAGGCAGCCCCACGGCCACTGGATTACGCAGATCGAGCTGTGCTGCGGGGTGTCGGCCCAGGAAGAACGTCAACCGGTCGTAGCCGAGGTGTTCGGCGATGGCACGTAGGACCACGGCGCGGAAGTCGGCGTCCGAGCCGTCAGCTTCGGCGCAGGTCCGTAGCACGCCCAGCACCCCGCGATAGTCTTGTGCGCTCAGCATGAGATCCACCTCGAACCCGTCGCTCGAGCTCACATCGTATGCCCGCCAAGCCCGTCGAGGCGGGGGTTCGGTGTTCCACCTTCTGGGCATTGTCGCAATTCGGGTCGTGCTTCAGGCTGATCTGTGCCAGCACTGGCTCGGAGTGAGGAAGGTTTCGACAATGACGTTGACCGACGACGCGCGCATCAAGCTGCAGCGCGATACTGTTGCCCAGCACTTTGCCGGAGAGAACGAACACGACTGGGACAAGGTGTACGACACGTTCATCCAGGATGAGCGCGCATGGTACGACGTTATGCCGTTCGCCGCCCGGTACTCGGGGTTTTCCGGTGTGCAGGAGTTCTACGCCGCCTTCGAGGCAGCGGTGCCGGACTTCAAGCTGACGGTCACCCATGAGTACGACGTGCCGGGTTGTTCCATCCGTGAGGTCACCTTGACCGGCACTCACCAGGGTGACTTCCTGGGAATCGCCCCGCAAGGACTGCCGGTCTCGTTCGAGCTCGCCGCCTTCTATCTGTTCGGCGACGGTGACGAGGCTGGCAAGCTGTTGGCCGAGCGCGTGTATTTCGACACCGAGACCGTGCTTCGGCAGATGCGCGGGGAGGACGGGCCGGTCGGGGTGGGGCTCGTCGAGGAAGGGCAGCAACAATGACGCTGTCCGCCGGACTCGCGGTTCGTGAGCACAGCGTGACCGGGCGGGACGGCTGCCGGCTGCACGTCACCGATCGCGGCCCCGAGCGCGACACCGCGGTCGTCTTCCTACACGGCCTGTCGATGAACAGCCTGGTCTGGGAGCGTCAGGTCGCGGCCCTCGCCGGATCACATCGAACGGTGGCTGTTGATCTGCGCGGGCACGGGCGATCCGACGCACCCCGCGACGACAGCTACAGCGACCCTGACACCTGGGCGCTCGACCTGCAGGCCGTGCTGACCCACTTGGGATTGCGCAGCGCGGTCCTGGTCGCGTGGTCATATGCCGGCATGGTCGTCGCGGACTACCTGCACCGCTTCGGTAGCGACAAGATCGCCAGCGTCTTTCTGGTCGCGCCATTGCGCAAGATCGGTACAGCGGAGGCGGTCGACCTGCTGGGCGAAAGGTTCCTCGGTCTTGTCCCGGGCCTGCTGTCCACTCAGGTCGATGATTCGCTGACGGCGGGAAAGGAGTTCCTGCGCCTGTGCCGCAACGACACCTGGCCCGGCGCCGAAGCCGACCAGAGTCTGGGTGCTGTGCTGTCCGTGCGTCCGGATGTACGGGCGGCGATGCTGGCGCGTGAGCAGGACAACGACGCGGTGTGGCAGGGCTTCGGCAAGCCGATCGCGATCGGCTACGGCACCGCTGACGCCATTATTCGTCCAGCGTCGCACTCGCAGGTGGCGGATCTGGCGCCTGGCGCCCGGGTGCAGGTTTACGAGGCCGCCGGGCATAGTCCGTTCCTCGAACAGCCGGACCGGTTCAACGCCGATCTGCGTGCCTTCGTCGAGGGGTCGCCGTAGCGGCGGAAAATACACCGGAAATGCTTGCATCGGCAGGGACGGCGGCCGTTCCCGGTGCTGTCCGACCAGTTGGACTGGCTCGGACAGCACCGCCGCCAACAGTTCGGCCGCCGCTGCGCACCTGCGCTGTCGCGGGGGGACCGGCCAGATTTTGGGGTCAGCGTCGTGGCTTGAAGCGTCGTAGGCTGCCGGGATGGGGATATCGCGTACGCGTATTGGGGCGTTGTGCTTCGCGGTGGTGGCCGCGGCCGGAGTTGCTTCCGCTGCTCCAGCGTTTTCTTCACCGTTGACGGGTTGCGGCGGGTGGCAAGTCGACACGGTTGTTTCGGGTCTGGAGCAGTTGGAGAACCTCGAGCCCGATGGGCGGGGCGGCTTCTACATGTCGGGAGACACGAAGGTCTATCACGTCGACGGTTCCGGGCAGGTGCGGACCGTGCTGGAGAACCTGGCCGCTCCGGGCGGTTTGCAGCTCGATGGAACAACCCTTTATGTCCTCACCCGCACCGACGGCAAACTGTGGCAGCTGGATACCGATTCCGGTGAGCTTTCGCCGTTGGCCGACCTTCCTGGGAACGGGCTCCTGCGGTTGCCCGACGGGGATTTCCTGACCACATGGGTGGGCACCGAGGGCGGCCCGTCGATGGGTGTGTCGCGCTACGCCCGCGAAACCGGTGAAGTCGTCGCGAATTGGTCGCCGGTGCCGCGAGGGGAAGGGCTGGCGCTGAGTCCGGATCACCAGGTGGTGTACACCGATGATCTGTTCACCGGACAGGTTTATCGGATTCCGCTGGATGCACCTGATCGGTGGACCGTGGTGACGACGGTGCCCGGGCTCTTGGCCGGACCCGACGATATGACCGCGAGCGCGGACGGTGACCTCTACGTCGCCGCCCACCTCGCCGGTGTGATCCACCGCGTCGACCCCGAAACGGGAGCAAGCTGCGCCCTCACGGCCGCACTACCCGCCGGTTGGCCGGGGCCCAGCTCTGTGCGCGTCGCGTACGACGGCGACCGGCCAGCGGTGTATGTCACGTCCTTCGATGGCACGCTTCGCCGGTTGCGGCCCCCGGCCGATGTGGACCTGGCTCCGGTTCAGAACTTCTGAGCTGCGTGCCACTCCAGGGCGTCTCATCAACGATTGGGGTGCTCGATCAGAACATCGACACTTCCACCGCGTCGGACTCGGTGGGATAGGCCTCGTAGCCCGGGCCGTTCGTCACGTCGTGGTTCTTGCCCAACTCGACTGGATCTCCCCATCTCTTTCGTGCCAGCCGGTCCCGCAGCAGCGAACACTACCGGGGACTGCCCACTCCACCATTCACCGCGTCAATATGCGACTTGCAGTTATGACTAGCAGTGTCTTCACAATCGGACGTCAAGTGACGTGCATACGGGACCAATCGGTCGGTTACTATGCGCGTAGTATGTGGTCATGGGGTTCGAGTGGCCGGATTGGGCGTTCGCACACCTGATCGGCATCGGACCCCGTGAGGTACGCCAAGTCCTCGAAGGCGCACGGCGCTGGCCGCGGATCGCCGATGACGGGCACGTGACGGTGTTGTCGGTCTGGGGTCGCACAGGTACCGGGCGGCCGCTGATCGTGGCGACGCGCCAACAGGACCAGTGGACCTGGCTGATTATCGGCGCCAGGGAAATGCGCGCCGACGAACTGAAAATGTTCGAGGAGTGGGAACAGGAGAACCGGTGATGAGCGACAAGGATTTCCCGTCCACCCCGGACGAAGTGGTGGCGTTCATGGATCGGCTGACCTTCAGCGACCAACCGGTCCCGCCGGAAAAGGCGCCGCCGCCACTGGCCCCCGGTGACGACATAGTGGTAACCAGCTCGATCCGCATGCCGCTGGAGCTGCACACCCGAGTCAAACAGCTCGCCGATAGCCGTGGCATCGGCATGTCGACGCTGATCCGGGAGTGGATGGAGGCGGCCATCGCCGAACTCGATGGCGACCAGCTCATCTCGCGCGCCGATGCCGTGCGCGCGCTATCGCGACTGCATCCCATCCATCGCGCGAGCTGAGCTCGCCAGCGGGGCATATGCGGTCATGCCGCGGGTCGCGCTGCCCCCGGACCGGCCAGCGCGAGGCGCTGGCGGCCGGAACCTGGTGCGGTGCAGAACATCCGCAAATCCGAGGCAGTCCCATTTGAGCGGTGCGGCCGTGCTACGCGAAGCATCGACTGTGTTGCCTTTCCGTCTACACGCTATGTCATAGATCGCTCGGCTAGGGCTGTTCTGGAACGTCGGTGTTGGGCAGGGCGGGAGGTTTGATCTGCTCGCACAGGATGTCGCCATGGCCCGCGTGACGGGCGAAGTCCTCGATCGCGAGCAGGTAGATGAATCGCAGGTTGACGTCGCCGAGGCGGGGGTGTGTCCGGATGTCGTCGAGGTCGAATTCGGCGGCGATCGCGCGGGAACGTTCGTTGACGCGCTCGAATTCGGCGATCACATCGTCGAGGGTCTCGTTGTCGTCGACGACAAAGCTGGCGTCGCCGGGGGTCGTGCCACCGTCGATTTCATTCTTGGGCAGGCCTGCCAGGATGTGCTGGAACCAGATCCGTTCGGCGGTTGCGGCGTGCTTGAGCAGGCCGATCGGGGTGGTCATTGAGGAGACAAGACGGCGGCGGGCGTCTGCTTCGGACAGACCGCGCACTGTGTTGACTAATTCGGCTCGGTTGCGGTCGAGCATGCTCTCGAGCAACTGGCGTTCGGTGCCGGTGGTGGTTCGTGGTGGCGACCATGTCATTGTCGGCTCGATTCTGCTGGGTTCGGGTTGGATCTGTCTGTCGTAGTTGTGTTTTCGGTCTTTCGGCGCCTCCGTCAGCATGGGCCGATGACCTTCTGCCGGGGAGGTGGCAAGTGGGTAACGGTCGGAGTTGAGGATGCGGCGGTGCGGAGTCGCTGGATTTCGTCGTGCTGGGCGGCGATTCTGGCCAGGGCCCGGGTCCGGAAGTCAGTGAGTTCGTCGATCGGTCTCGGCGAACCGCTCGCTGAAGCGCGACTGTCGGTCTTTAACCGCAAGATCTGTGCGTCGCGGGGTCCGGGATGTCACCGGTCTGTTGCATCGCGCGCAGGCGTTGCTCGAATTCTATCCGAAGGTGTGCGTAGGGTCGACCGGTCGGCGTTCGGGGTGGCACTATATGTCGACTTCACGGCGACACCGCAGAACCTCGCCACGTACCGTCACGACTGGTGCAACCCGGAATGACCACGCCCGCGCGGTGATTGCGGGCGGACACAGCGCATCGATGCTGTGACGCGGCGGCGGCGGTCCCAGACAACCGGAACTATTCGGGGTTCCGGACTGGTGAGATCGCGTGTTCAACTATCGCGGGTTCGTGAGGTTCGTCCGGGGAGGTAATGGTCGGGGGCAGTGCGGCGATCTGCTTAGCGAACGCAATCCATCAGGGAGGGGCATGGTCGTGGGAACGGCAGCGTTGAAGGATCATCTCGGTAGCCTGCGCTGGCAGATCGCTCGTTTGATCGCTGCGGTCGTGCTGGCTCTGGCGGCGTTCATGGTTTTCCTGTTCACGTCGAATCCGGCTTCAGAGCGCGATGCGCCAGCGGTGCCGTTGCCCGCGATCACCTCACCGTTGCTGCCGACGACATCGAGCGAGCCAACACAACCCGCGCCTCGGGACTGACCAATTCGGTGCTTAAGCCTGCAGATTCACCTATCTCGGGTTGTCGCAGGCTTTCAACCTAAGGTGGAGGCGGTCGTCCGGAGGGTGCTGCTCATTGCGACTCGGCGCGCCATCGGCCGCGCGCACGGACGCGGTCGTGGGCCGTGCGCAGCAGTTCCAGGATCGACTGCTCCGTTTCTGGGCCAGGGTTCACCACGGCCAGCCATGCGGCGCTGCCGTAGACCGGATGCGCGAACACGGTGTCGACCGCGCTCGGATCTTCGGTTTGGTCACCGGTGTCGCGGGGTTCGTGGCCCGTCCACCGGACAAAGCTCTCCCTATCGACACCAATGTTCAGGCGGAAGGCTCCGGGGCGGTCCAGGCGGGAACGATCGTCACCGGGGTAGTCCTTGGTCACAATCGTCGCGAACGGCTGGCTCTTGGTCGGCACCTTGCCGTCCGGCGCGTAGTAGAAAAACGTGTCCCCCCACGCGATCTCGGGTGAACCGTCGCCCGGCCCCGGTCGAAGCGTCAGCACCCCGCCCAGGGATTCGATGAAGGCGATTATCTCGTCGACGTTCATGTATTCGAGCATTACATTGAAGTGCTTATGTCGACTTTGCTCCGATATGTGGAGGCTAAATGGTGAAAAGTCGCAACTCCGCAGGAAAACGCACCATCGACGTCGCGCGCGCAGTCGGATACTCCGTTCAGCAAGTGCGCAAACTCGAGCTCGACGGCGTGCTGCCGGTGGCTGTTCGGACCTCGGCCGGATACCGGGTTTACGACCAGCGCCACGTGCATGCTGCCCGCGCTTACCGAAGCCTGGCCGCAGGCGCAGGCCCGATCGAAGCCAGGAAAATCATGCGCGCAGCGAACGCACACCCGATCTCGCGCTTGCTTGCCCATCTCGACGCAGCGCACGCCACGCTCGACAGGGAACGCCGAGACCTCGAGTTCGCCAAGGCGGCCGCCCGGGCGATCGTCGAAGAACCCTGCGTCGACGTGCGAGCGTCGGACCAGATGACCATCTCCGAGTTGGCAGATGCGCTCGGCATACGTCTGTCGACACTGCGACACTGGGATGCGGTGGGACTGGTCGTGCCCGAACGTGACCTCCCACGGGAAGCCCGCAGATACACCCCCAGCCACGTACGTGACGCGCGGATTGTCCACCAACTCCGCCTGGCCGGCTACCGCATCACCCAGCTCCAGACGCTGATGCCGCAACTGCGAGGTTCCAAACGCTGGGACGACGTCGTGGTCGGCCTGGACGCCCGAGAGGCCAGCATCGAAGCTCGATCCAGGGCGCTGCTGGAAGGCGCCGTCGCACTCAACGTACTGATCTCACAGCAGACACCCCCGGAAAGTTCGCCGCCGACGGGGAGCCAACTCGGCGTGCAGACGACCTCGATCAGCTGTGCAGACAACTCCGGACATTGACGGTTTCGGTAGATCCTCAGTGTCCATCAATGCGATTCGCCCATTCGCGGACCGCGTCCGCGAACCGTTCGACCACGTCGGCTGGTGCACCGCCGTGGATGGCCGTGGGACCGATGAACGGAACACGTTGCGGCAGTGCTGGATTGGCCGGTGATGGGTGGCGGTCCGGCTTTTCGGCGGCCATCTCAGAAACCCAGGTGCGGGACATCGGCCGGGACGAACCGACCGGCCTCGATGAGCCGCTTCTTCGCCTGCGCCTTGACCGGGCAGATCGACGCCTGGCAGTCCAAGTGGCTCTGCATGATTACATGCGCGTATTCGATTGTCATCACGGGCAATTCGCTGTGGTTCGTTACCGGCAGGCCGTGCATGCGGATACTCCGAACGTGGGGTGTGGGTGTTTGGAATGCCCGGTGGCCGAGGCCGAAACCGCCTGTGATACAAAGGGATTCGCTTAGGCGGCGGGTACCTCCCGGCTACCGGGGTGATGCAAGTACACACCCGGCCCCCGGAAAACGGCATCCCCAATCGCCCGCTTCCGTCGTATTATCGCCAAACTTTCTCCGCGGATACCGCCACGTGAGCGACACCTGCTGACGGCTTCCAAAAGTCCGGTCAATACATAGTGAGGCTAACGATATGAGCGTTACCGGCAGTACCCTCGCGCGTCGTGCTCTCGGCCGTGAACTGCGCCGATTGCGGACGGTCAAGGGCATGTACCAAGCCGAGGCGGCCAGACTGGCCGAAACCTCCCCGCAATCGATCGGCCGCATCGAGGAGGGGCGATCGACCCGGATCACCAGTTTTCAGATCAACGCCCTGTGCGATGCCTACGCGGCCACCGACGACGAAAGGCGAATCCTGTTGGGCCTGGTGCAGGAGGTGCGGGCCGCGCCGGAACGCGGTGGGGGTTGGTGGCGTTCATATGCTGATCAGATCACCGGGGACTTCGACCATTACCTGGCTCTGGAAGAGGCCGCCTGTAAATTGACGGCGTGGAAGTTGGCCGTACTTCCGGGTTTGCTCCAGACCTCGGATTACCGCCGTGCGATAGCCTGGATCGAGGCTCCCGAGCTGCCTTCTGAGCTGATAGAGAAGCGCATCGAATGGGCAATGCGCAGGCAGAGACGCTTGGAAAATCCCGGGTTCGCTGTCGAGGTATTGCTGTCAGAAGCTGTACTGCGCGAGGAGATGGGCGGTCCAGCAGTGATGAGTGAACAGCTGCGACATCTAGCCGAAGTCGGTGCCTTGCCAAACGTTTCGATACGCGTCGTCCCGTTCAATGCCCGCAACCATCTCGGCGTGCTCGTCGGATCGTGCTCGCTCATGGAGTTTCCGCCCTTGCCGCAGTCCAAGCTCACAGAGCCGCCGATCGTCTATGTGGAGGAATACACGGGCGACCTGTACCTGGAACGTGAAGCGGAGGTCGAAACTTATCGGACTGCGCTCACCGAGATCGGACGTGTAGCGTTGGATGAGAGCAAATCCAGGCAAAAGATCCTGGCTGTGGCGAAGGAGCACCGAGCGTGAGCGTCGATCTGTCCGGGGCGAAGTGGTACAAGAGCAGCCGCAGCAGCTCGACGAAAGACTGCGTGGAGGTTGCTCACCTTGACGGGGGCATGGTCGGGGTGCGGGACTCGAAGAACCCCACTGGCCCGGCTCTCATGTTCGGTCCCGCCGAGTGGGATGCGTTCACGGCGGGTGTGCAGGGCGGGGAGTTCGAACACTCCTGAACGTGTGATCTGAATTCTTGAGAACCCCAGGTGCTTTCGGCTTGTTATCTGGGGTTCTTCTGATTCGGCGTTCCTCCAGGATTGCCGCTGTGATGGATGCTTTGCGCGCACTATCGCGACTGCAGCTGATCCAGCGCGCGAACCGACTGCGGAGCTACCTGCCGCGCATCGCCGGATGCCGTGGCAATTGCGCGCCGAGCCGCGGCCAGCCGGGCGAGCGCGGCTTCGGTGAAGACCGACAACCCGAGGTCGGGGTTGTATCCGTGAATTTCCTTTACGTCGAGTTCGGCCAGGAAATACAGGATCTCCGACGAGATCACCTGACCCGGGACCAGCACCGGGAAGCCGGGCGGGTAGGGGACGACGAAGGTGGTGGACACGAGCGTCTTACCCTTGGCGAGCCGTCGCCCGGCTTCGCCGAGCAGGACGTGTTCGCGGTCGGCGTCCTCATACCCGGCATAAAAGGCCGATCGCATGTCGCCGAACGAGCGGGCGCCGTCGGGACGGAACACGCTGTCGAACTCGCTGAAATCGGGTAGCGCGGGCAGATCCTTGGTGATCTCGTCGACGCGGCGCTGTTGTAGAGCGCGATCGGCCTTGCCGGCTGCGCCCTGGCTGCGCTCGAAGTCGGTCGCCACCCGACGCAGCACGTCGAGCAGGTAGTGCACGCTCGACCAGGTCACGCCGATCGTGAAGATCAACAGCACACTGTTGATCGAGGTCTTGTTGATCTGGATACCGAACCGGTCCATCAGGATCTTCTCGCGGAACTCGAACCCGTTCATACCGGTCTTGCCGATGAACAGGGTGACCCGAGTCGGGTCGAGTACGAACTGATCGGACCGCCACGCCTCGTTCCACTCCGCCAAGCCACCCTGCCTGACCTGTCGGTACGAGCTGACTTCGGAGGACCGGAATTCGTCGGGCACCAGGTCGTCCTCGTCGAGGATGCGGAACCACTTGCCGATCAGCCGGTCTTTGCGGACACGGTGCCGGAAGACCAGCGCCATATCGTAGACGTGCCGGACCAGCTGGAAGCCCTCGATGTCGACCTGCCGACGCGCCAAGTCCAACGACGCCAGCAGTTGCTGGTTCGGCGACGTCGAGGTGTGGGTCAAAAACGCCTCACCGAATGCCTCTCGGGTGAGAGCTTTGAAATCCTGGTCGTGGATATGGATCATCGACGCCTGCCGCAGCGCCGAGAGCGACTTGTGCGTGGAATGCGTCGCGTATACACGTATCCGCGCGCGCTCGGGGTCGGGGAGCAGCCGGTGGTTGCTCCACTCGGCGCGGTCGACTCCCTGCATCGACGCATGCCACGTGCGGTATTTCTCGGCGTACTCGGGCGAGGACAAGCTCGATTCGAGTTGCCCGGCGGCAACCATCGCGGTCCGCTGCCGAGCCCACGGCACCGCGGTAGCGAACGCGTACCACGCCTCGTCCCACAGGAAGCAAATGTCCGGCTTTATTGCCAGGACCTCCTCCATCACCCGCCTGGGGTTGTAGACGATGCCATCGAAAGTGCAGTTGGTGAGCAGCAGCATGCGCACTCGGTCCAGTCGTCCCGCCGCCTCCAGGTCCAGCAGCGCCTTCTTGATGGTGTACAGGGATACGGCTCCGTAGATCGCGAAAGACTCGAGCGGGTACGCATCCAAATACATCGGATACGCCCCTGCGAGCACCAGGCCGTAGTGGTGCGACTTATGGCAATTGCGGTCGATCAGAACGATGTCGCCCGGCCGGGTCAGGGCCTGCACGACAATCTTGTTCGCGGTGGACGTTCCGTTGGTGACGAAGTATGTCTGATCGGCACACCACGTCTTCGCGGCTTTGTCCATCGCCACCCGGATCGTGCCGTGTGGATCCAGCAGCGAGTCCAGCCCGCCGGAGGTGGACGACGTCTCGGCCATGAAGATGTTGCGGCCGTAGAATTCGCCCATATCGTGCAGCGATTTAGAGTTGAAGATGCTGGCGCCACGCGCGACGGGAAGGGCGTGGAACTGCCCGACCGGCGCGGCCGCATAGGCACGCAGGGCGTCGAAAAACGGCGTGGCGAACCGGCTCCGGAAGCCGGCGAGCACCGTGCTGTACAGGTCGGTGACATCGTTGAGCCGATAGAACGTGCGGTCGTAGACGTTCGGCTGGTCCTCGGTCTCCGCGGCGATCGACTCGTCGGTGAGTAGATACAGGTCGATATGAGGCCGCAACTCCCGTATCCACTCGCCACATTCGACCCAGTTCTGGGTGCGGTCGGTCACGGCCACCTTGTCGTTCGCACCGAGCAACGTGGTCATCAACGGCACCCGGTCCCGTGAACGAAGCGGCAGGTCGTGCCGGATGATCGCCGCCTGGATCTCGCCGTTCAACGCGACGGCGGTGATAGCGTCCTCGATGCTGGACACGACGAGCAGCTCGAACTGCACATCGTCGGACGGGTTGCGAAGCGCCCGCAGGCTCTGCGCCAGACTGTCCGGGGCCTCGGGCGGGGAATCGTCGCCGAGCAACACCGTGAAGAACGGTTGCTGTTTGGCCCGCGCCACGAGTTCCTGATCGGCCAACGGCGCGGAAGTGTCGAACACAGCTGTACCGTCGCCGTACTCGGACAGCAGGCGCACGGCCAGCGACACCTCGTCGGTGAGCCGCACCGTGGCAAGGTCGGCGAGATAGCCGCGAAACGCCGCCAGCCTCGCCGCACCTGGGTACAGCCAGTACCGTTCGAAGGCGCCGAGACGATCGAGGAGGCGCCGCACCGCGGCGGCTTCGCGGGTGGTGTCCAGCCCGGCACGGTTGACATCGGCGAGCCGACGGCACGCGTCGTCGAGCAGATTCCACGTGTCGATTCGCGAGTACGACGGGTTCGCTACCGCCGCCAGCGCGGAAACAGAAAGCCCTCTCGGGCGTTGGCCGTCTCGGTGCATGTCGTCAGTCTTCGCCCCTCGATCGGTGGGCGAGGCGATCTGTCGCTACGGCAGATCACCCTGGAACATTCATCCTGCAAATATTGTGCACCGCCGCCTAGCAAATTCCTAGCTGCGCTGTGACAGGCGGTCAGCCCTGCGGTATGGGGCCGAAGATCGGTGTCAACGAGTCGGTGGCCGGGCCCTCGAGCAAGGTGCCGTCGGCGGCGAATCGGGAGCCGTGCAGCGGACAGTCCCACGATTGCTCCGCGTCGTTCCAGGACACGATGCCGCCCAAATGCGGGCAGACCGCGGAGACCTCGGTGGTGGTGCGGTCGACGGTACATACGGCGGTCGGTCGCAGACCGTGACGTTCGACGCGGCCGTGGCCCTCGGCGGGCACGTCACCGATGCCGGTGCCGAGCATCCGCAGCCAGCCGAGGGAAAGCTGTTGGGCCACCGAGGTATTGGCGAATACCGCGGCGGGTAGCGACTTCAGTTCGCTCGGGCGCCAACTGGCGAAGGTATCCGCCCACCGCGGTGGTTTGCCGTTGATCCGCCCGGCGAGCGCGAAGGCCGCGGCAATGCTGTTCGTCAAGCCCCATTTGGCGTAGCCGGTGGCCAGCAGGATGTGGTTCTGTCCCGGTAGCAGCGGGCCGACGTACGGCAATTCGTCGACCGGGTGATAGTCCTGCGCGGCCCAACTCTGCAGCGGCTCGGCCGCGGGGAAGTAGCGTCGCGTCCAGGTGATCAAATCTTCGACCCGACGGCTCGCCGTATTCGTGCGGCCGACCACGTGTCCGTTGCCGCCGACCAGCAGCACTTCGGTGCCATCGGTTCCCGGCGTATACCGCAGCGAGCGCGTGGGTTCACCCGCGCTGATGAACATTTCGTGCGGAATATGCTCGGTGACTCGGAAGGCACTCAGATAGGAGCGCTCTGCGGTGAGCCGGGCGAAGAAGCCGCCGCGGTCGAGTATCGGTGTGCCGGTGGCCAGGATAGCCGTACGGGCCACGATGTCGCCGTGTTCGGTTTCGATGACCAACTGGTCGTGCTTGCCGCTGTGCACACCCTTGGCCCGGCTGGATTCGAAGATCGGCGCGCCACGGGCTTCGATATCGGCGGCCAAGCTTGCCAGCAATGCCATCGGGTCGAGTTGGGCCTGGTCATCGAGCCGGACCGCACCGTGCGTCGGGAACGGCACATCCAACTCCTCGACGAGAGTCGTGGCCAGCCCGGCGGCGCGTGTCGCCTCGTATTCCCGGCGCACAGCGGATATTTCGCTCTTCTTCTGAGCGTAGGTGAGTGCCGGGACGCGTTGGATCGGCACCGAATGCTCCGCGCAGTAGTGCAATAGCCATTGCTGCCCTTCACGATTGGCCTCGACATAGTCGGTCACCGCCGAACGGCCGTGCCGAGCGCGAATGCGTTGCGCTCGAATTCCTTGCAGCAGACTGACCTTCGCGTTACTGGCACCGGTGGTACCCTCCCCGACGCGCTTACTCTCCAGCACCGCGACGTCGACCCCGCTCTGGGCCAGCAAAAGGGCGGTCACCAGACCGGTGATCCCGGCGCCGATCACGACGGTGTCGAACTGTAACCCCGGCGTGAGCCGCAGTCGCGCGGGAACTTCGGCATCGTTCAACCACAGGGATCTCATGCTTCGGCGATAACCGCTACCACACCGCCGAAACATCCCGATGGTCGGCGATGATCTCCGGGATCCATGATGAAAATGTGCGAGTTCCGATTCAGCGGGCAGATCCTGGGTAAGCGGCGAATGTCCACCTGAAAACCGATATTTCGGAGGTAGATATCGTGGCCGAGCACAAGAGTGGTCCCCGTGAAGGGCTCGAAGGCGTCGCCGAGGGCGCCAAGGGCAAGGTCAAGGAGGCCGCTGGCGCAGTCTTCGGAAACGACGACCTGCGGGATGAAGGCAAGGCCCAGCAGGACAAGGCGGAATCACAGCGCACAGCGGCCACCAAGGAAGCGGCTGCCGAGAAGGCGCGTGCCGAAGCCGACGTCCAGGAACAACGCCAGCGCGCACACCAACAGGGCAAGTGATTATAGATAGTCGCTGCATGCGACGGTAAATGGGTTGCCGGAGGCTATATCCGGCAACCCATTACTTTCGGCAGCGCTATTACTTCGGCACCAAGATTCCGGTCAAGTCCGCTGTGCGGATAGGGGTGTCCGGATTGGCCTGTGCCCGGCACATCAATTCGATACCAGCGATCGAGGCATCGACGGTCTGGTCATTTGTCGCCGGCGCTGCGATCAGCGGTCGCGGGGTGTATGCCCGCGCGGTGCGGGTACGCCGCCGATACGGATCGCGATATCCAGGAGCAGCCATGGTGACGATATCGAAAGGCGATGAGCCCACCCGTGACCGGCGATGATCAGGAGTGGGACCGCCACGTCAGGGGGGAGACCGAAACCGAACGGCTGGACCGCAATTGGACCAGTCTGTTGCAGGAACTGCGGGTCGTGCAGACCGGTGTGCAGTTCTTGATCAGCGCGCTGCTCATCCTCCCCTTCCAGGCCGGATTCACCACGTTGTCGCAGCCGATGCGACTGCTGTATCTGGGCACCGTATCCGCGGCGATGGGTGCGACGGTGTTCCTGGTCGCGCCGGTGTCGTGGCATCGGATCCTGTTTCGGCGACATCGGCTGGGCAATGTGGTGTCTGCGGCGCACCGCAGCGCGATGGCCGGGATCGCGCTGCTCGGCCTCGCGCTGACGGGTGCGACGATCCTCGTGATGGCCGCTGTCGCGGGACCCATGGCCGGTGCGGTGGCAGGTGCGGTGGTCGCGATGTTGTTCGCGCTGGCGTGGGTGGTCGCGCCGTGGCGCTGGCGCCATGCTGGCAACGGCTCTAATAGTTGATCCGGACATAGGCGCCGTGCCAGACTTGAAGCGGTTGAGAATACAGCCGAACCCGGGTTCGACGCGGCGAACACCACGCGGGACTCGGCCAGCGGGAGCGCGCAGAGCGACACGCGACAGTGTGGCGACCGACGTAGCTTTATGACACCACTCCAACCGTCGCCCTCCTGCCGATCCGATCCTGCCGCACAGGACCGGCATCCCCTCTGGGAGGTTTGACATGTCAGCCGTTCTTCAGCACCGATCAAACGGTCGGCACCCCGCCGGCGAACGACCACGCAACCGGTTCTGGTCACAGCGGGTCGACCGCCGTAAACAGTGCGTGGTGGTGCGGGCCGAGGGTGAACTCGACGCGGCCGCACTCCCGGAATTCCGTGCGATGCTCGAACGCGCCCTCGCCTCGCAGTGCCATGCGGTCGTCCTCGATCTGCGCGCCACCAGATTCCTGAGCATCCGGGTCGCGGCCACCATCGGCGCGATCAAGCAGCAGGTCGCCCACGACAGTCCCGATCTGCGGATCGTCGCGGGTCGCCGGGAGGTCGACCGGGTGCTGGCCGTTACCGGCGTACGCGCCGTGTGCGGTGATTTCCCATCGATGCGTGCCGCCCTGGACACGTGATGGGGCCTTAAGTCCCTGCTCGAGCCGATTTCCGAGTATCGGGCACGACCACAATCCATACTTGCGCTGTGATGGAGAGCGGATCGATCCGGCCCGATGACGCGCGCGCGTTGGATCGGGTCATCGGTGCGGGGAAACCACAGAATGTCGGGACGTTCCGATTCTGGTTCGCGGATCAGCGGTGGGAGTGGTCGGACGAGGTCGCGCTACTGCACGGCTACGAGCCGGGGACCGTGGTGCCGACCACCGAACTCCTACTCGAGCACAAACATCCCGAGGACCGCGCGCAGGTGGCCGACACCCTGGCCAGATCCGTCGAGAATGCGCAACCGTTCTCCAGCCGTCACCGGATCGTCGATACCGCGGGCCAGGTGCACCACGTCATCGTCGTCGCGGATCAGATGAGCGATGAGACGGATACGGTGATCGGTACCAGCGGGTATTACGTCGATGTCACCGACGTGCTCGATGAGCGGCAGCAGGAGACCCTCGACGACACGCTGCCCGAACTGTACGCGGCACGGGCGGTGATCGAGCAGGCGAAGGGCGCGCTGATGCTGGTCTACAACATCAACGCCGAACAGGCGTTTCGAGTGCTGAGCTGGCGCTCGCAGGAGACGAATGTCAAATTGCGGGAACTGGCCGCTCAGTTGATCACCGATCTCGGCACCCTGACCGATTCGATCACGGAACTGCGCACGCGATTCGACCATCTGCTGTTGACTGCGCATGAACGGATCGAGGCCGACTGAGTCGAATCCGCACCGGTCGCGATGTTTCGATGGTGACCGGCCGGGTAAGTCGCGAATGGCCCCCGACTCGAAGGCAGGTTCGGCGTCGGCTCGGAGGAAAGAGGTGGTGATGGGCATGGGGGAGTGGAGTTCCCGGTCCGCGGCGGAGAAGACGACGACAATCGGGGTGCGCATACCCGCCGAGTTGGAGCAGTTGACCATGCTGCGCGCGCTCGCTGAAACGGTCGCGCTCATCGCGGATTTCGCGATCGACGAAGTCGTCGATATCCGCCTGGCATTGGATGAGGTGGCCACATCGCTGATCCTGGAGGCGACGCCGGGTTCCACCCTGGACTGCGATTTCACCTACAACGACAACGAGATGTTCGTGCGCGTCGCATCGGTCGCGGTATCGGAGAAGGTGGTGGGCCAGGCAGGATTCGGCTGGCATATCGTGCGCACGCTGACCCAGTCGATCGCGGCGGCACAGGAGCCGTTCGACGGCGCGGCCTCCGGCTATCCGACCGTCGTGGACTTCAGCTGGGTGCGAGGTAGTGGTGATGGCGGCTGATTCGAGAGCACACCGCGACAGCTACGACAATATCGAACCGCTTTTCGAAAAGATCGCCGCCATCGACCTGGCCGATCACCGTCGAGATCAGTTACGCGAGGACCTGATCGGCCGGTGTTTGCCGCTGGCCGAACATATCGCGCGCAAATTCTCCGGGCGCGGGGAGAACTTCGATGATTTGCTACAGGTGGCCCGATTGGGTCTGGTGCAGGCCGTCGACCGCTTCGATGTGACGCGCGGTTCGTCGTTTCTGTCCTTCGCGGTGCCGACCATCATGGGCGAGGTGCGCAGACACTTCCGGGACAACACCTGGGCGGTGCGGGTGCCGCGGCGCACCAAGGAGATCCAGCTCAATATCGGTCCCACCATCGAGGCGTTGTCGCAGCGGCTGGGCCGGTTGCCCAAGGCCCGCGAGATCGCCGCGGAACTGGATGTGGATTTGGTTGAGGTCACCCAGGCGCTGATCGCGGGCAATGCCTATCAGTCGAGTTCGATCGACGCGGTCGTCGGTGATGACATCGAGAACGCACCGCAACCGCTGCTCGACAGCCTGGGGGCCGACGAACCCAGCTACCAGTACGTGGAGGACTATCTGGCGGTCCGGCCGCTGATCGAGGAACTGCCCGAGCGCGAACGCGAGGTGCTGGTCATGCGGTTCTTCGAGTCCAAGACCCAGTCCCAGATCGCCGAACAGCTCGGGGTCTCGCAGATGCACGTCTCCCGCATACTGTCCAGAACGCTCGGCAGGTTGCGTGAGGCCGCGCTACGCGACTGATCGACGGGGAATTCATTGTCGCGCAATGTGTTTCGTTGCGATCGGATCCACTGTTTGCTCAGCTTCGCACGCGGGTACGCAAAAAGGAACCGGACTATTGACGCCGACACGCAAGGAGGTCGTCATGAACGATCAGCGACGACCGGGCACCCGAGATCTGTCTGCCGGACCCGGAGCTTCGAGGTCGCTGAAGAAACCGCCGGAAGCACTTGTTCGCGGCGAAGGCCCGCAGCAGCCGGGCCGCATTCTCGTCACCCGCAATCATGAAGTGATCCGGCGGTGGGCGGAACAGCGCGGTGCGCGCCCGGCCACCATGCCCGGCAGTGAATACGACGGTCGTCTCGGCGTCCTGCGATTCGATTTCCCGGGATACGGCGGTGCGGTGCTGCGCGCGGTGGGCTGGGACGAATGGTTCGCCACCTTCGACGCGCGGCAGCTGACATTCCGCTATCAGGAGCGCCGGGCCGATGGCGGTCCGAGTAACTTCAACCGGCTGGAGCAGTCCCATCGGGACGAATGGTGACGCAGGCAGAAATGTGTCACATATCACGTGCAATTTGCATAATTCGGGTCTTCATATACAGGGTGGAGTAGCCGGACGCTAACCGACTGCCCGTGATCTGCCGTTTACCGATTGGTCGATCCGGGTATTCGAGTAGTTGGCAAAGGTGCTCGAAGGCGGACTTTCGCGTCGGTTCTGGGTACGCGAGTCTCCGCGTCGCGTCGCGTCCGCGTGGCTGCAAGGGATGAGGGCTTGACCGCAAACCTGATGATCGTTGACGACGACGAAGTGGTACGTGGCGCATTGCGCACGGCCATGGAAGACGAGGGTTACGACGTTGCCGAGGCGCACGAGGCCGAGGACGCGCTGACCTATCTGCGCAGCAATGGCGCCCCCGACGTGATGATCGTCGAGCTGATGCTCGGGGATATGGATGGCTTCGACTGCATCAGGGAGATCCGCCGCGAGCACGACGTGCCGATCATCGTGGTCAGCTCGCGCGATGACACCCATGATGTGGTGGCCGCGCTGGAGGCCGGGGCCGACGACTACGTCACCAAGCCGTTCGAGATCAAGGAGATCTCCGCGCGCATGCGGGCGCTGCGCCGCCGCGCTCGCCTGACCATGGAGCGCGAAGCACCGCGCGAGGCCGTGCTCGACGCGCACCCCGACGGACCGCTGGTACTGGATCGTGACGGTGGCGCGGTGCGGCGCGGCGAAGCCGAAATCCGGCTCACCATCACCGAATTCAAATTGCTCTGCGAACTCGCCGAATCGCCGGGGCGTGTGCTCAGCCGCACCGTCCTGCTCGAAAGAGTATGGGACGACGGCTTTTTCGGCGATGAGCGCATCGTAGACGTCCATATGCGGCGCCTGCGCACCAAAATCGAGCTCGACGCCTCCGATCCGCGCATCGTGGTCACCGTGCGCGGTCTCGGCTACCGACTGGATCTGCAGCGCTGAGCCTGTGACGCAGCACGCAGTGGCACCGAAGTATGACGCTGCCTGCGGTTGTGATCTTTTCGTAATACAACCGCAAAGAGTTCGACAGGTTCACCTCAAAGTTGCTTCGTAAGCCTGGATAAGTACTGCAGACCCGACCAGGGAGACTTATGTCACTGCACACCTTGTCCACCACGACGATCGAACCGTCGGTCACCGAATACCCTTCGGCCGTACCGATTTCCGGGCCGCACCCGCAGCCGGTGCTGCGACCGCCGAGAGTCGGCGACGCGGCCCAGATCTGGCGTATCGCGAAGAATTCGCAGGTCCTCGACATCAATTCCAGCTACGCCTACCTGCTGTGGTGTCGTGATTTCGCGAGCACCTCGGTGGTTGCCGAAGTCGGTGGCCGAGTCGTCGGATTCGTGATCGGCTACCTGCGTCCGCAGGCGCCGCAGACGGTTTTCGTGTGGCAGGTCGCGGTCGAGCACGAACAGCGGGGCCATGGCCTCGGCGCCGCACTGTTGGACGCACTGCTCGACACCGCAGCCGGCGCCGGTGTTTCGACATTGGAGACCACGATCTCACCGGAAAATTCGGCCTCGATCGCGATGTTCGCCTCCGTGGCGCGTCGCCGATCGGCGCAGATGACCAAGCAACCCCTATTCGATTCCGATCTCTTCCCCGACAGCCACGCTGCCGAGGACCTCTATTTGATCGCCCCTACGGCCCGAAAACAGGAGGATCGCCGTTGATTACCGCCGAAACAACCATTTTCGAGGAGCTCGAATCCAATGTTCGCGGCTATTGCCGCGCCTGGCCGACGGTGTTTACCACCGCGTCCGGCAGCTGGTTGCGCGCCGAGGACGGGAAGGAGTACCTCGATTTCTTCGCCGGAGCGGGGGCGTTGAACTACGGTCACAACAATCCGGTGCTCAAACAGCCGTTGCTGGACTACATCGCCGGTGATGGGATCACGCACGGCCTCGATATGTCGACCGTGGCCAAGCGCCGACTACTGGAAACCTTGCGCGACACCGTGTTCGCGCCGCGCGGCATGGAATACAAGGTCCAGTTCCCCGGCCCGACCGGCGCCAATGCCGTTGAAGCCGCACTGAAGCTGGCCCGCAAGGTCACCGGTCGCGAGACGATCATCAGCTTCACCAACGCGTTCCACGGCATGTCACTGGGTGCGCTGTCGGTGACCGGCAACGCCGCCAAGCGGGCCGGTGCCGGTGTGCCGCTGGTACACGCCGCGCATATGCCCTATGACGGCTACTTCGACAACACCACCGCCGATTTCCAGTGGATGGAGCGCGTGCTCGATGACACCTCGTCCGGTTTCGACCGGCCCGCGGCGGTGATCGTGGAGACGGTGCAGGGTGAGGGCGGTGTGAATATCGCACGCCCGGAATGGCTGCGGCATCTGTCCGAATTGTGCACCGCGCGCGGCATTCTGCTGATCGTCGACGATGTGCAGATGGGCTGCGGCCGGACCGGGCCGTTCTTCTCCTTCGAGATCGCCGATATCACCCCCGATATCGTGACGCTCTCGAAGTCGATCGGCGGCTACGGTCTGCCGATGGCGCTGGTGCTGTTCAAGCCGGAGCTCGACGTCTGGACCCCGGGCGAGCACAACGGCACCTTCCGCGGTAACAATCCGGCTTTCATCACCGCGCAGGCGGCGCTCGAGCACTTCTGGTCCGACGGCACCCTGCAGGCCTCTACCGAGGCGAAAGGGCAGCGGATCGGCGCGGCCCTGACCCAGGCCGCCGAGTACTTCCCCGGCATCTCGACGCGGGGCCGCGGACTGGTGCACGGCGTGGCCTTCGATGATCCCTCGCAAGCCGGCAAGGTCTGCCAGGTGGCTTTCGAGCGCGGGCTGCTGGTGGAGACCTCCGGTTCGCTGGACGAAGTGGTGAAGTTGCTGCCGCCATTGACGGTCACCGACGAGGAGGTCGAGCATGGTTTGCGGGTGCTGACCGGCGCGATCGGCACCGTCTGCGGACAGGAGCGTTGAGATGATCGTGCGCAGTACCGCGGAGATCACCGGCACCGAACGCGATGTGGCGGGTCAGGGTTGGCGCAGCAAGCGCATCGTGCTCGGCGGCGACGGCGTCGGATTCTCCTTCCACGAGACCACCATCGAGGCCGGAACCGTGCACGAGTTCCACTACCGCTATCACGTGGAGGCGGTGTGGCTCATGGAAGGTGAAGGGACACTGACCGACCTGGACCACGACGTCAGCTACGAGCTGGCACCCGGCTCGATGTACCTGCTCGACGGGCACGAGCGCCACCGCCTGCAGGTGCGCACCGATATGCGGATGATGTGCGTGTTCAACCCGCCGGTCACCGGGCAGGAGGTCCACGACAGCGACGGCGTCTACCCGCTTGTCGCGGCTCAGGTAAGCGGATAGGAGGCGAATGACGTTGGTGCAGACCGACGATCGCTACCCGACTCGGCTCGTCACAGCGGGCGAGCACCAGGACCGCACCGATCCCACGGTGTGGGGCCCGGTCGATTCCGAGGAGCTGGCCTGCTTCGATGCCAATGGTTTCGGGATCGTCGAGGAGCTGCTGACACCCGCCGAGGTCGCGGAGTTCAGTGCCGAAATCGACCGCCTCGCCAGAGATCCGGCGCTGCTGGGTGACGACCGGGTGATCGTGGAGAGGGCCTCGAACCGGGTGCGTTCGGTCTTCGAGGTGCATCGACTCAGCCGTGCGATCGCCGAGCTAGTGCGCGAATCCCGGGTGGCCGGATTGGCCAGGCAGGTGCTCGGCTCGGACGTCTACATCCATCAGAGCCGGGTGAACTACATGCCCGGCTTCCGCGGCACCGGCTTCTACTGGCATTCGGATTTCGAGACATGGCATGCCGAGGACGGTATGCCCGCACCGCGTGCGGTCAGCCTGTCCATCGCCCTGACCAACAACTACCCGATCAACGGCAGCCTCATGGTGATGCCGGGCTCGCACCGCACGTTCGTGCCGTGCACCGGCAGCACTCCGGCCGAGCACTATCGAGAGTCGTTGCAGGAGCAGGAGATCGGCGTGCCGACGCACGCCGATATCGGCGCGCTGGCCAACCGCTACGGCATCACCCAGTTCACCGGCAGCGCCGGATCGGCCCTGCTGTTCGATTCGAACATCATGCACGGTTCGTCGAACAACATCACGCCGTTCCCGCGGTCGAATATCTTCCTGGTGTTCAACAGTGTGGAGAACACGCTGGTGGAGCCGTTTGCCGCCCCGGCCCCGAGACCGACGTATATCGCGAGCCGGGACTTTATGCCGGTGTAATCCGTTACGATGCAACCGGTCTCGGGCCACCACACCCGAGACCGGTTGCGCCTTAGCGCAACCCGCGGCAACCGCGCAATCGCGAATTCAGCCGGATGCGGCCGCTCTGCGCAGGGCGTCGAGGCTGGTCTCGGGTGAGGTGTTGAAGCAGAACCGGATTCCCGGTGCCGCGTCGACGATGACGTTGACAAGGCGCTCGAACAGCAGGGTGTGCTCGGGGAAGGCCCGCACCGCACCGCCCACCATGACGAGGTCGAACGACTGGTTCGCCAGCAGATCGCGGATTTCGGTTTCAGCCTCCGCGGGTGACGCGCGGACCATGCACGGCGTGAGATCGAATTCGCTGTTCTGTAGGGCGGCGTTGGCGGCGTCGATCCTGGCTGTGAGTTGTGACTCGTCCAGATCGGGGAAACGACTGTAGTCCATGGCTTGTGGATGCAATCCGATGGTCAGTGCCCGGAGGCGTGCGGCTGGTTCGGTCACTCGTCTGTTCCTCCATGAAGGGGTGCGACCGCTCATCCGCATGGGATGATTGGTTCTGTTCACCTCAATATAACTTTGAGACCAAAGGTATTTTAGGGAGAAAGGTATGTCAACGGAGGACGGTCTATCCCTGGACGACAGTGTTCGAGCCATGGTGCTGCTCATGCCCCGGCTGGTCGGCCGCGCGAAACGCCTGCCGGTTCCCGAAGCTCTGCGATCATTCGATTTGGCACCGCGCCATCTGTCGTTGTTGACATACGTGCTGTTCGACGGGCCGCTCACAGTGAACGAGCTGGCGAGGCGACTGGAGGTGGCGCCCACCACCGTGAGCTTGATGATCGGCGACCTCAGTCGCCGGGGAGTACTGGACCGCCGGACTGACGACAACGACCGGCGGCGAGCCCTTGTCGCTATCGCCGACTCGCATCGAACGGCGGTCGCGTCCTGGCTCGGCGGCGCGGATCGGGGTTGGCGCGCCGCGCTGGGCCCGCTGACCGCTGAGCAACGTGCCTTGGTCATAACAACACTTCGCGCCTATGAGGAAGCCGTCTCTTCCAGCTGAAGTTGCTCGAGCTCCACCACATTCCATACGACGCCGAATCCGGCTGTCGCTCAGCCGAATTCACCGATTGACGTGTTCGTCGGTCTGTTCCTCGCCTGCGCGGGCACGCCAGACTCTGGCCTCATCGTGATTGCCCTGACGTTCCAGGAGTTCGGCGAGTCCGGTCATGGCGCGTGATTCCCGGCGCTCGGCCGCGGTGCGCCACCAACGCTCGGCATCGCCGAATTCGCCCCGATTGAACAGGATGACACCGAGGTCATAGGCTGCACCGGCGTGCCCGGCCTCGGCGGCCTGCGTCCACAGACCGCACGCCTGTTCCTCCTCGCCGCGTCCGAACATGGCGACGCCGAGTTCGTAGAGGGCGGCGCGATAGCCGCGTTCGCCATCGTTGGTGCGCTGCTGCGATGGCGATCGTGGTTGTGCGGGTTCCGGTGGTTCCGGGAGCTCGGTGTGATCGGAATCCGCTGCCCGTTCGGTTACCGGCACCGGCTGTTCGAATGTAGGCGACGGCTCCGTCAACCGGGTATGCACGGGTTGCAACGGTGTGGTCTGCTCGGCCGTCGGGAGTTCCGGGCGGGCGAATGCCGTTTGCAGATGTTCCGGGAACCGGGCGACGTCGAGGTCAGAGGGTGTCGGCTGTGGCTCGGGGAGTGGACGCTGCGCTGGAGTCACGGAGACGGCTCGCTGCGGCTGAGTCGGTGGCGTCGGCTCCGTGGATCTTTCCTGTCGCGGTTGTGCCGGCGGTGGCGGTTGGGGCGCGGCAGCCGGAGACGAGGCGGGGACAGTGGGCGAACTCGCGGTCTCGACCTCGACCACGAGGTTGGCGAAATTCGGCGGGCCCTCACCGACGCTGCACCACAGGATGATCCGGCCGGTCGGTGGTTGTTCGATGAGAATGCCGTAGTTGCCGGACCAGGATTTCTGTGCGCCGAATCCGTCGACCCAGACCGGTGTCAGTGAGAACAGAGCGCCCGGATTGGTCGCAACCACCTCGAAGGTGATGCCGGCGGCGAGGGCATCGCTCCACACGTCGACACCGGCCAGGCGTCTGCCATCGATGCCGAGATGCCCGTCGACCACAGACAGCCCGATGCCGTGTCCGCGCAGACCCGCGGGCGGCGCCGCGGACAGCAGCTTCAGAGTGACCAGGATCGACGCGGGTCCGACCTGTTCGGTGTACATCGGATAGATCAGGCTGCCGTTCCAGCTGATCGGGTCCGCGGATTGGTAGCGGGCGGCCAGCGGTAGGGTTTCCGGCGAATTCTGGGCATACCAGTGCGAATACGGCTGGTTCATATCGCGCCCCGACCTTTCACCGATGTTCCTCGCCCCTGTTTCTGCGGTCCGGCCGGTAACACCGTACGCGCCTCGAATCCGGTGGACGTCTCAGTCCTGAGGGAACCACACGCGATCCAGGGAACGCATTCGCGCCCTGGCTGGGGATGCGACCGAGTAAGCCGCCGACCGGCGAACAGCCGCTGCGCGAATCAACGAGTATCGCTGGCTATTTCAGTCCAAAGGTGACCAATCGATGTCGTCGAGGCGGCTCCACTCGTCGCACGCCCAGTCCCAGATGAGTTGGGCGACAGTCGCGCCGTCGGTCACCGTGGCACCGAGGCGTCGGCCGTGGACCGGGTGGTGAATTTCGAGGGAGTAGTCGGTCGCGGAGTTCCGGTAGGTCTGGATGAAACTGTTTGCATCGTTTGGCTTTTCGGCGATCAGGTATGGGGTGGTGGCCAGGAGGTGGAGTTGGCGGACCCAGTCGAAAATCTCGCGCTGGCTGAGTGAGGAATATTTGCGTTCGCCGCCGATATCGATGGAGGCGTGGCGGCGAATTTCGGGACTGGTCAAGGTGTTGGATCGCGCATCGTAGATTTCATACGCGAAACCCGCGATGAGGGCTTCGATGAGTTCGCGTATCCGCGGGGCGGCGTGATCCATGGCGGAGCCGCGAGTCCTGCGGCGATCCACGCTGTCGGCCGCGGTCACCCGCACAGAATCTCCTGCCGCCTCGATCCGCAGCCTGGCATGTCGGGCCGCGGCCGGAATCCGGCTGTTCCAGCCGTGAAGTCCGGCGATGACGGTCTGGTAGAGGTGGTCATCGGCGGGTTGCCCGCGTCTGGATCGGAAATACGGAAGTACGTCCCCCGGCGATGCCGCCGCGCCCGCGGGTAGCACCACGAACTCATAACTCATCAACCCAATTTAGCTCGGCCCCCGACACATTCGCGCGCCCAGTTTTCTGTCAGAACTTTGGTCACAACCCTCCCTTGATAGGCAAGTGGTTACTTGCCTATAGTGGGCGTGTGAGCGGCGATGTGTTCAAGGCACTGGCCGATCCCACGCGTCGGGCGATCCTCGACGAACTAGCCGATCGCGACGGTCAGACATTGTTCGAGCTCTGCGCGCGGCTCACCATGGGCCACCAGCTCACCTCCAGCAGGCAGGCGATATCGCAGCATCTGGATGTGCTGACGGCCGCCGGTCTGGTGACCACGCGCCGGGACGGCCGGTACAAGTTCCACCATCTGAATCGAGAACCACTGCGGCGGCTCACCGACCGCTGGCTCAAGGAGGACCGATGATCCGCATCAATATCACCAGTGTCCTGGTCGACGATCAGGACAAGGCCTTGCACTTCTACACCGAGGTGCTCGGCTTCATGAAGAAGACCGAAGTTCCACTCGGCGAGGCGCGTTGGCTGACGGTCGTCTCGCCACGGGAACCGGACGGCGTCGAACTGCTGTTGGAGCCCGATGGGCATCCGGCCGTCCGGCCCTTCAAGCAGGCGCTGGTCGAGGACGGGATTCCGTTCACGTCGTTCGCGGTGGACGATCTGTACGCCGAGTACGAGCGGTTGCGCGGACTCGGCGTGCGATTCACGCAGGAACCGCTCGATCAGGGCCCGGTGGTTACCGCCGTGCTCGATGACACCTGCGGCAATCTGATTCAGATCGCCCAGCTGAAAGGCTGAGGCTCAAACCGTTCGGCGGACGTGCAGTAGCGCATCGGCGAGGAGATCGAGCTGGCGGTCGGCCTGCAGTGAGCCGATGCGCAGCACGAGATGCCGCGCACCCGCATCGAGGTACCGTCCGAGCCAGTGGACGCACTCCTCGGCGGCCCGCGCGAACCGGACCAATCCGGGCGCATCGTGTTCGCCGGTCATCGAGGTTTCGCGGCTGGGAAGCAGCAGACCGATCTGTGTCATACCGGCGATCTGCGGCCCCGTCGCCGGGGCGGGGCAATTACCTCGGAGGTAAGCGAGCTACCGTGGTTCGAGCTCCGATTGGACGAGATCGTCCGGGAAGGCATACCGCCGAAACGCCCAGTACCGGAACGCCATGGCAAGCAGCACGCCCAGAATCTGACCGGTGATGAAGTTCGAGACCGCCTGGGTGACCGGACTGACATGCGGCACCCGGATATCGAGCACATACAGCGCGACCGCCTGCGGCAACAGCGTGACACCGATACCGAGCGCACTGATGGCGAAGAACAGCGCCGCCTCGTGATGTCGTTCCCGACCGCCTCTGGTTCGGAACGACCACTCCCGATTGAGCACATAGGACACGATCGTCGCGATCAACACGCCGAGCACGCGTGCGGTGAGCGGTTTCTCCCCGAGCACCGTCAACTTCAGCGCATACACGATTCCGGTGTCGATGAACCAGGTGATCCCACCCACCACCGCGAACTTCAACAGTTCACGCCGCTGAATCAGATGCGACCGGTACGGTTCCGGGATCCGGTCGAGCGCAAGCTGGACGAAGGACACACCCCGCACTATATCCAGCAAATCCGTCACCTCACGTTTCCAACCGGCGATGCCGCCCCAACTCGAGCATGCCCGCGCCCGTCGCGCTAGGTAAGCCACCCTCGGTGTTCGTGGGCACGGCC
>NZ_JBSUQM010000028.1:0-69209 GCF_054065835.1 Nocardia citri | reverse complement strand
ATTGCACGTCGGCTGGGGTTCAGGCGCCAAGCACGCCGCGGCGGTCGCGGAACAGCAGCAGGCGCAGGCTCCCGCGTCGGAGTCCTGACGCTGGTTACCGTGCCGCGGCGGGTATCGCGTCCGGCTGGTCACGGCGCAACTGAACGGCGGCAGCGGCGAACAGGGCGAGCGTCAGCCAGATGTATCCGTTGTGGACGACCGTCGCGATGCGGCCTCCCGACGGATAGTCGTAGATGCTGCTCATCGTCGGATCGAAGAAGGCGATCACACCACCCGACGCGATGACGACCGCCACCAGCAGTCCGATCGACACGACCACACCGCGCCCGCGCAAGGCCGAGTCGGCCAGATAAACCAGCAGCGGCGCGAGCCACACCCAGTGGTGCACCCAGCTGTACGGGGACACCGCGGTGGTGGTGAGTCCGACCAGGACCACCGCGGGCAGTTCGTATCCGGTCAGCGACAGCCGGCGTGCCAGGTACAGGCAGGCTGCGGCAATGGCGAAAGCACCTGCCAGCCAGAGCAATTGGTGCGCGCCCTCGACACCGATGGTCCGCGCGAGCAAACCGCGTAGAGACTCGTTGCGCGGATTCTCCGGGACACCGACGCGCTTGGGATCGGCGAACGCACCACCCCAGAAGGTCAGCGAATCCTCGGGCATGGCCGCGAAACCGACGAGCACGGTCGCCGCGAACGCGCCGATCGCCGTCACGGCGGCCCGGTACCTGCGGGTGACCAGCAGATAGACCACGAAAAAGGCGGGGGTGAGTTTGATGCCCGCCGCGATCCCGGTCAGCACGCCCTTCCACCGCGCCGTATCGGGCAGTGCCATATCGGCGAGCACCAGCAACAGCAGGAAAATATTGATCTGGCCGAAGGCCATGGTCTCGCGCACCGGCTCGCACCACATCAGCAGTCCGGCGATCGGTACGCCGACCAGCACCAGCCGCAGGTCGCGCCGGTAGCCGAGCATCGACAGTGCCGCCCACACCGACGCGGTCAACATGGCGAAATTGCCGAAAGCGCCGACATAGGTGAATACGTCACCGTGCAGACCGACCAGCGGTACGAATAGCAGCGCCGCGAACGGCGTGTAGACGAATTCCCAGACGCCGCGGGTGTGGCCGAGTAGGGGCGTGTCGTAGATGGAGACGGCCTCGACCACCCGGTGCCCGGCGATCTGATAGACGCTCAGATCCATCAGATGCATCATCACCCGCATCGTTTCGCGCACCTGGTGGATGTAGTACATACCGGCCACGGTCCCGAGGACCGAGATCACCCAGAACGCGGCGGCGGGGATGGTGCGGCGTTCGGGCTCGTTCGGTGCCGCGGACAGCGCCGCCGCATTCTCGATCGTCGATACAGGCACGCTCATCTCCCAGCGATCGGCGTCCGGACTCGCCGCCCTACGGTAGTGGCACCGCGCGTGCGGCGCACACCGCCCTGAATCAGCGACGCGGCCGGATATTCTCGCGCACCGCGGCGATATCCGGATAGCCGTTCACTGCCATGAGCAGATCGGCCTCCGCCAGAATCATCCGCAGCACGTGCACCAGACCCGACACCCCGCCCAGCGCCAGACCGTAGACATACGGGCGGCCGATGCCGACCATCGTCGCCCCCAGGCCCAGCGCCTTGATCACATCGCTGCCCGAGCGCACACCGGAATCGAACAGTACCGGCACCCGGTCGGCGACCGCTTCGACCACGCCGGGTAGCGTCTCCAGCGCACTCAGCCCGCCATTGGCTTGGCGGCCACCGTGATTCGAGCAGAAGATGCCGTCCACTCCCGCATCGATCGCGCGGCGCGCGTCATCGGGATGGGAGATGCCCTTGAGGATGAGCGGCAGCTCGGTCAGCGGACGAAGCCAGTCGAGATCGTCCCAGGTGAGCGAATTTCCGAAGGTCTGCGCCCAGTTCAGCACGATGGCCTGCGGATCGTCCGAGCCGACCATCTTCTGGAATACGGGATCGGAGGTGTAGTTCTTCAGCACGTGCCCGCGCAGCTGTGGGAAGTTACCCGTCGACAGATCACGCGGCCGCCAGCCCGGCACCCAGGTATCCAAGGTGATCGTGATGCCGCGATATCCGGCCGCCTCGGCTCGGCTCACCAGACTCGCGGCGAGGTCGCGATTCTTCGGTGTGTACAGCTGGAACAAGCTCGGCGTCGCACCCGCATGGCTGATGACCTCCTCCAGCGGATCCTCCATGAGCGTCGAGAAGACCGCAGGCACACCGGATTTCGCCGCGGCCTCGGCGACCGCGATATCACCGTGCTTATCGCCGACCAGGCCGATCACACCGACCGGGGACATGAAGATCGGGCTGGGAAAGGTCAGTCCCCAGGCGTCGACCGACAGGTTGCGCTGGATTGCGCCGACGAGCATGCGCGGCACCACACCCCAGTCCTCGAATGCTTCGACATTGCGCCGCTGGGTCAGCTCGTCACCGGCTCCGCCCGCGATATAGGAGTACAGCGAGGCGGGCAATGCGGCCGAGGCCTTGGCCTCCAGCGTCGCGTAGTCCATCGGGAACTCCGGCATATGTCCGCCGAGCGCGGCGAAGTAGATCTCGTTCTGATAGTCCGCGAACGCCACTGTTCTGCCCTTCGCTGGGAAGTCGATCGTAGGGGTAGTTTCCGCTTGCCGGATAATTAGACGCTAATGTCCATGATCAACGCCGGACGGACCGCGAACATTCGACCACGCACAGTGCGGGAGTTATGTGATGCGTGTCACAATGTCGGACCGGTTCGTCACGGATGACCTGCGCATCGAGGTCCGCCGTAGCACGGTAACCGCCGGAGCGACGGGTACTCCCGGAGCAGCTGACAGATTGTGAGAACCGCCGTGAATCCCGACTACCTCGATCGAACCGATGACCGCGACCTGCTGGTGGCAAGTCAGATCAAGAGCCGTCCGCTAGGCCGCCTGGTGCGGCTGGCGCTCGGCCTGTCCACCGAGTCCATGGACCTGCTCACGGCACTCACCGACCGATTACGGACCGCCGAGGGCGCGCTGGCCGATCCGGCGACCAGCGGCGAGTTCTAGCACTGACCGGTGTCACCTCCGAAATGGATTGTGTCCGTGCGGAACCTTCGGAACATTGGTCGCCAGCTACCCCGACCGCCGGTGCGGGAGAAGGCCTCCGGCTCGCCAATGACACCGACTACGGCCCCAGCGCGAGTGTGTGGGCCGCGACTGCGGCCGAGGGCGAGGCGATCGCGGTCCGGTTGCGCTCGGGGCCGTGAAGGTCAACGAAGGCTATGCGTCGCCACGGCCGGTCCGAGCGCGCCGATGGGCAGTATGGGCGGCTCCGGGGTGCGACAGCCTCGCTAGCTCCCGTGCGGAGGGACCAGGCCGTGCTTGTGGGCGTAGACGACGGCGTGGATCCGGTCGCGGACGCCGAGTTTGGCGAGTATGCGGGATACGTGTGTTTTCACCGTCTCTTCGCCGACGCCGAGTGCGGTGGCGATTTCTGCGTTACTGCGTGCATCGGCCAAGAGCAGCAACACTTCTCGCTCTCGTGCGGTCAACTGCTCCACCGCGAGTGGGGTGTCCGGCGGGGCAAGCGTACCCGCGAACCGCGAAATCAACCGCCGCGTCATCGATGGGTCGATCAGGGCGTCGCCGCGAGCGGCGATCCGGATGGCCGCCACCAGTTCCTCCGGTGGCAGGCTTTTCAGAAGGAACCCGCTGGCTCCCGCCTGCAGTGCGCCGTAGAGGTTGGTATCGCTGTCGTAGGTGGTCAGCACGAGGACGCGCGTGCCGCCCGCCGCGACAATCGCCGCGGTGGCCGCGAGTCCGTCCAGTTTCGGCATGCGCACATCCAGAATCGCGACGTCCGGTCGCAGCCGGGCGGTTTCGGTAATGGCGCTGCGGCCGTCGCCGACTTCGGCGACGCATTCGAGATCGGACTGGCTGTCGACGACCGCGCGCAGTCCGGAGCGGAACATGCTGTGGTCGTCGGCGATCAATACCCGCACCGGTGCGTTCACGAACCTCCGATCGGCAGGGAAACCCTGGTGTGCCAATGAGTTTGCGTATCGTCGCGACCGAATCGCACTTCGCCGCCGAATAATGCGGCACGTTGGCGGATCCCGCTGAGTCCACGGTGCTCCGCCATATCGCCGACGTCGGCGGTGGCGGCGAGCGGATTGATCGACTCCAACACCACCCGGTTCGGCTGATAGTCCACGATCAGCCGCGCGTGCGCGCCGTCGCCGTGGCGCAGCGCATTGGTCAGCATCTCCTGCACGATGCGATACAGCGTCAGATTCAGCGAATCCGGTAGCTCGACGGCCGCACCGCGCACCGTGAATTCGACGGCCAAACCGGCCGCGCGCACCCGCTCCAGCAGATCGTCGATATCGGCAAGTCCGGGCTGGCGCCGGCCATCCTCCTCGCGTCCGTGTAGCAGATCGAGTTGGCGGCGTAAATCGACCATGGCCGCCCGGCTGCTGGACTCCACCGCGGTCAGCGATCGGGTGGCGGCGGCATTGCCACTGTCGGCCATGGCGATTCGGGCCGCACCGGCATGAATGCCGATGGCGCTGACGTGGTGGGAGATCACATCGTGCAGATCCCTGGCGATGGCGGCACGTTCCTCGGCAACGGCACGAGCGAGTGCGGTCCGCTGCTCCTGTGCGCGCAATGTGGCCTGCTGTTCGAGGTCGGCGATATACGCGCCCCGCGCCGCCGTATACCGGCCGACCAGCCACGGCACCACACCCACCGATATCGTCGAGGCCAGCAGCAACCGCCAATCGTTCGAGGTATTGCTGCGGATCAGCAGATGCGCACCCGCGAAGCCCGCGGACATCGCCGCGACGGTCAGCACCGATTTCGGACCGACCATCCAGGCGCCCGCCCGATATCCTGCCACCAGGAAGCCGACATCGGCGAAGCGTGCGGCGAAGCCGTGCCGGTGCAGCATCAGAGCCTCGGCCAATCGCAATGCCACCTGGGTCACGGCCACGGCACCAGCGGTGCTCGGCGGCGCGGCCAATGCCAGATCGGCCGCGACGATGGCGATCAGCACCGCGGTGGCCTGCCACGGGGCCACGGCGAAGATCCCGTTCACTATCAGCATCGCGGCGTCGACCGCCGCGGCCACCACCGCGACCACCAGCGATTGGCGGGCCAGCGATCTGCTCAGATCCAACAGTTCGCACCACCTTCGCGCAGTCCGGGTCCAGCTGTCCGCGGGCGATCCTACCCAGGGTTCGTTCATATTCCTCGGACCGAACTCTGCCCGGGCGCCAAGCGCGCCACATCCCCCGCCCGGGGGATCGCAAATCCCTCGTCAGCGCGATGTTTGCGCAGGCCAGGGCCCGTAACGTGGCGGTGAAACAGTACAGCGGAGGAGTCATCGTGATCGGTGCGCAGTTATTCATCTACGCCATTCCGGCGTTCGCCGTACTCATGTTCGTGGAGTGGATCGACTATCGCCGCGATTCGGATCGCCCGGCCAACGGCCACTCCGGGCGGGATATGGCCGCCAATATCACCACCTATCTGCTGGGCCGATTCCTGAAGCCGGTGCAGCAGTATCTGATTCCGTTCTCGGCGGTGGTGGTCGCAGCCGCTATTACGCCACTGCACTTGTCGCCGACCACCTGGTGGGCGTGGGTGCTCGGGCTGGTGGTCACCGATTTGTGCTACTACTGGGCCCATCGCGCCGACCATCGGGTCCGGCTGCTGTGGACCGCGCACAGCGTCCACCACTCCAGTCAGTACTTCAATCTCTCCACGGCCATCCGCCTGCCGTGGGTGCATCCGGCAGCCAGCATCGTGCGCGGATTCGCTTGGGTCCCAGCGGCTTTGCTGGGGCTCCCGGCGTGGATGATCTTCCTGCTGCAGACCATCGGACTGCTCTACCAGTTCCCGATCCACACCCAGCGCATCCGGACCCTGCCGCGCCCGATCGAGTTCCTGTTCAATACCCCGGCTCATCACCGCATCCACCACGGTTCGAATCAGCCCTATATCGATAAGAACTACGGCGGTGTCTTCATCGTCTGGGACCGACTGTTCGGCAGCTTCGCCGCGGAGACCGAGCCCATCCGCTACGGGCTCACCAAGAACATCGACACGGACAACCCACTGCGGGTCAACTATCACGAACTCGGCGCACTGATCAGCGATGTGCGCCATGCGAATACGTGGCGCGGCCGCCTCGGCTACGTCTTCGGCCCGCCCGGATGGTCCGAAGCCGCGCAGGCCGATGACGCGCACGGCCAGCCCGCCGAGTCAGCACGCGAGGGTTCGATCGCCGCATAGCGTCGTCCGCGGCGTCTCGGCGCCGCCACGGATCACCTAGATCGAGTGAATATTCGGATAGCGGTGATTCGTCGACTGTCGGGCGCGAAGTCGACGAAGGCTACGCCCCGAGCCGAATCCAGCCGGACGCTGACGCTTACCGCGCGGCCTGCGGCGATCAGCTTGTCCCACTGCATATTTCGCGCCCGATTGGTGAACTCCTCCAGCGAGATCCTGGTTCCGGCCGGTAATTCGATGATCGCGCGCTCACCGAGCAGGCCACGAACTCGTGCGATATCTGTGGCCGCCACGGCCGAGAACACCTGGGCCGCAGCGTGTTTGCCCGATCGGCCGATGCCGCGAAGCGCCTGCGTCATGCCGAACATGCCGTCGAAGCCCTGATTGGCGATCAGCTGCGGGCCCAATTTCAGGGCGGCACCGAGTCCGGGCACTCCGGTGCGCAGTAACTGCACGATCATCGCGGCCAACTCCCAATAGGCGGCCAGCCGGATAATCTTCCAGACGCCGTCTTCCTCGACGAGGTCGTAGCGTAGGTGCATGGGCACCGCGACGGTGGCGCCGGTCGACATGGTGATGCGGATCAGCAGGTCGCGGACCACCGTGGATGGGCCCACGAAGTCGTGGTCGACCTGGAATTCGATGGTGTTGGGGCCGATGAAGGTGTCGTAGAACCGTTCGATCGCGGCGCGGCCGATATGCGGGCGGGAACCGACCGGATCGTTGACGGTGGCATCGGCGGTGAACAACTCGACCCAGGCCGCCTTGTCGTGTGCCGCCACCGCACGCGGTGATGCCCGGACGGCCGCGATCAGGTTCTCGGCTGTGGAATCCAGCGGCATGAGTGTTCCTCCTAGCTGCTGCATCACATGGTAGAACATGTTCTAATTTCTGCGCCGCGGGTTCGGCGCGAAGTGCTCGGCGCCTGCTCGACAAGGACTGCCTGGACGTGTTGCGCGATACTCATGAGATATGCGACCACCCAACCAGCGCTGGGCGAGACCGGTGGACTGGATGTCAAGGGGCTTGGGCACCCCAGACTGCGCGGGAGCCGGATTCGCCGACGCGGTAGACCTGGGTGGTGGCTGCGGCGCCTGCGGCGATTGCCAGTACGGCGACCAGTACGGTAACTGCGCGAGTCACCGGGCGGCCGCGTTCGGTGCGTAAATGGATGATGATGAGCAGTGCGGTGACGAGCAGTAGGGGCACCACGAAGTAGATCATCGTGTTACCGAGGTTTGCGTGCTTATCGATGGCGGGGGATCCACCGAGCTTGTGCTGGAGCCACTGGCCTGCCTCGGTCGTCACCGGGGTAAGGGCGGTGGTGCTGGCGGCCAGCGCGGTGAGCAGCCAGATCAGTCGGCGACGAGCCGCGGGCCAGACCGCCGACAAGATGAGCAGGGCCGCGGTGAACGGTACGAAGACCACGATCAGGTGCACCAGTAGTACATGGGCGGGTAACCCGTTGACTGTCGACATGAAGCACTCCCGGAGTTCGTGACCGCGGCGGTTGCGGCCCAAGCATCTCCTTCACCTCACGGTTCAGCGCGGTGAGCGGTTCATCCCGGCAACTGTGTCCCGCCGTTCCTGCGCGTCACCGCCGGGCTGATCACCGAGGTCTGGTCGGCCTCCGGCGGCCCGACCGGCCGCAGTTACTACTGACCGAGGGCCATCGGCGGAAGATACTCGCCGACCAGGGTGCGCTGCCACAGCATGTGTTCGTGCTGGAGTTCGGCGCGAGTCGCGAAGCGGTACAGATAGATTCGCGCCCGAACGTATGTCGGTGGCGAGTCGGGGAAGGGACAGCGGCGCAGTAATCGTAGTGTCGCGGCATCGTTGCGCAGCAGTCGCTCGACGAAGGCGAGCAGCCAGCCGCGAGCGTAGGACGGGGAGATCGCGGCGAACCACATCAGCCAGTCCAGCCTGAGGTGGTACGGGGCCCACTGCCGTGGCCATCGTCGCGGATCCCCCGGCTTACCCTTGAACTCGTACTCCCGCCAGCGCGTCCGATCGGTGATGTCCGGTTCGTCGGTGCCCTCGAACACCACCTCCTCGCGGGTGCGGCCGATACTGCCGAACGCACCGTAGGTATTGACCAGGTGCAGGGGGTTGAAGGACGCATTCATCCGCTGCTGGCGCGAGATCAGATTGCGGGCGGGCCAGTAGCTCAGGGACACCACGACGACAGTGCACGCGACCACCAGACCCACGAACCACGGCGGTGCCGCCGACATCGACGGCGAACTCGGTACGGGCAGTATCGCTTTCGCGGAGGACACATCGATCACGGTGGTGGCCAAGAGGATCGTCACCCAGTTCAGCCAGGCGAAGTTGCCGGAAAGCACCAGCCACAGCTGCGTGAGGATGATAAACGCGGCGGCCACGCTCGCCACCGGCTGCGGCGCGAAAAGTCCCCAGGGCACGACGAGTTGGGCGAAATGGTTGGCCGCCACCTCTACCCGATGCAGCGGTTTGGGCAGCCGGTGGAAGAACCAGCTCAGCGGGCCGGGCATCGGTTGGGTCTCGTGGTGGTAGTACAGGCAGGTCAGATCGCGCCAGCAGGAATCGCCACGCATCTTGATCAGACCGGCACCGAACTCCACCCGGAACAACAGCCACCGCGCCAACCACAGCACCAGCACCGGCGGCGCGACCCGATCATTGCCGAGGAAAATGGCCAGGAATCCGGCCTCCAGCAGCAGCGACTCCCACCCGAACGCGTACCACGCCTGCCCCACATTGACGATCGACAGATACAACGCCCACAGCACCGCCCACAGCAGCATCGCCACCCACAGCGGCACCAGATGCAACGCTCCGGCCACCACCGCTGCCGACAGCGCCGCGCCGGACCAGGCGACCACAGCGAAGAACCGGTCCGAGTAGTGGAAATGAAAAAGGCTGGGAGCCTGGCGAAACGCGACGCGCCGGACGAATCGGGGCACCGGCAGCATCCCCCGCGCGCCGATGAGGGCTCGAAATTGCCGAGCCGCGGCCACGAAGGCGATCAGATAGATGACGGCCAGACCGTGTTGGAAAACCAGTCTGCCCAACCAGTACTCGGATTCGGTGAACGATGGCATGCCCGCTCCTTCCTACCGCTACCGCCAGCGATACGGCGCCCGCCCCTCCTCCGGATAGCCGTATCCCGCTTCGGCATAAGGTAATTGGCGGTTCTCGCAGAACCCGTTGAGATAGGTTCCCGGCTTGCCGACGGGTTCCCCCTCCTCCAGTGTGCCGCGCAGCCCGAGATGCCCGTTGGCGAGTGCGAAGATGGATTCGGTTCGATGCAATGCGTCGAGATCCAGCCCGCACCAACGCAATTGCCATGGCGCGATGTCGAAGCCACGGCAATCGGCAGTCATTGCCGTGACCCGAGCTCGGCCAGATCGGTGACGACCACATCCGCCCCGGCCCGACGTAATGCGTCGGCCTGTGCGCCATCGCGCACTCGATCGACGCCGACCACATATCCGAAGTCGGCGGCCCGACCGGCCGTTACCCCGGCGATCGCGTCCTCGAACGCCGCGGCCTGTGCCGGCTTCGCGTCCAGCGCCTGGGCGGCCGCGAGAAATGCGTCCGGCGCGGGTTTGCCGCGCAGGCCGCGGTGGGCGATCTCGACGCCGTCGATACACACGTCGACGAACCGGGCCAGATCCGCGACCGACAACACCTCGTGGGCATTCGCCGATGCGGTCACCACACCTGTTCTCAACCCGGCCGTGCGCGCCGCGGTCAGATAGGCCAGTGATCCCGGATATACATGGACGCCGTCGCGTTCGAGAAACGACCGGAACAGCCGATTCTTCCGATTGCCGAGCCCGTGCACGGTCGGCTCGCCTTCCCCCGCATCGGGTTCCCCCTCCGGCAGCGTGATCCCCCGGGAGGTCAGGAACTCCCGGATGCCGTCCGCGCGCGAGCGGCCGTCCACATAGCCCAGATAGTCCGCATCGGTGAACGGCTGGAACGGGCCGGGGTTGCGACCGGCGAGAAACTCGTCGAAGACCGCCTTCCATGCCCGCCGATGCACCGCCGCGGTATCGGTCAACACACCGTCGAGGTCGAACAGCGCCACCGAGATCGTTTCGGGCAATCCGAGGCCCCGGAGATCATGGCTGGGCGTCATACCCCAGCGGTACCCGTGCATAGCACCGGCAAACAGCGCGTGGTCGCGACTAGTCGAGCGATTGATCGTCGAGTATGTCGGTATCGGTGCCGACCGATTCCAGGCGCAGTGCGATGGCGGTGACCACCGCGTGGACCTGTTCGGTGCAGGCGGTGAGGGAACGCAGGACGGTGAGCGAACCGGTTGCGACGTAGAAGGTCACATCGGCGATGCGGGCCAGCGGAGAAAATGCGACGTCGGTGAGGGCGATGGTGGTCGCGTCCCGGCGGCTCGCGGACTCGACGGCGCGCACGGTGTCACTGCGTAGCGGTGAATCGATACCGCGATGAGGGCGTCGCCGGGTTCGATATCGCGCAATTCGTCGGTCAGCACGCGTGCGGTCGCCCCGAGCTTTCGGACCCGACGCACCAGCCGCAGCTGGTGGTAGGTGGCAGGCGCGATCGCTGACGCCTTGTACATGCCGCATCGCACTCCTATCGTTGCGGGCGGAGGGGGCGGACCCTGCGGAGTAGAGATGATCTACGACAATTTGCTCACGCTGACAGCGCAGGCACCGCTCACCAGCGGTTTGCGGCAGGGTGAAGTCTTTACGCCCTACGCCGCTTTGGTCGAGCGGATCGGTCGACTCGCCGCCGGCCTCATCGAACGCGGCATCGACAGCGGCGACGCGGTTGCCCTGCTGATTCCGAATTCACCCGATCTATTCGTCACTTCCCACGCGCTCTTCGCCATCGGCGCCATCGCGATGCCGCTGGGCGTGACGGCCACCCGATCCGAACTTGCCATGCTCACGCAAAAGACCGGGCTCGAGGCCGTCATCTCAACTCCCGGCCTCGCCGCTGCCGCCGACATGCTGATCGCAGATGCAGCCCCCGGCATTCCCTTGTTCCTGACGAGTGCCCTGCCCGAAGCAAGTGCAACCGCCCAGCTACCGAAACTGCCGGGCGACACAACGGCGCTCTACCTCTTCTCGTCCGGCTCGACCGGGTTGCCCAAGGTGGTGCCGCACACCCATGCCGAACTCATCGCTGATGGCGAACGAAGCAGCACGGCCTGGGACCTTCAGCCCGACGATATAGTTCTGGACATTCTGCCGGGCAACTTCTCGTTGGGCTTCATCCTGGGCGCTACGGAAGCCGTCGCCCGTGGTGCAACGACGCTCTACTGGAGCGATCCCCTGCCGCTGGTGCTTTCGCGCAAGAAGCTGCTCGACACCATGGTCCGCGAGCGCGTCACCGTCATGGGTGCCGTTCCGGCAATGTACGAAATCGTCGCCGGTCAGCCCGGCAATTTCGAACTCAGGCTGCGCCTGGCCTTCTCGGGCGGCGTCGCATTGAAGCGGCCGATCTTCGAAGCGGTGCGTGAGCGCCTTGGTGTCACACTCCGTCAGGCTTATGGCTCGGCCGAGGCGAGCATGGTCTCGCATAACAACTCCGCCGATCCCGACGCAAGCTGGGCCTCGGTGGGCAAGCCGGCGGGCGACGCCAGGGTCCGCATCGTCGCGTTCGACACCGAATTCGGCCCATCCGTCGGCGAAATGGAACTAAGCTCATCCTCGCTCATGCGGGGCTATCTCGGCGATGCCGCAGCCAATGCTGAGGCGTTCGATGAGGGCTGGTTCCGGACCGGCGATCTTGCCTCGCTCGATGAAGAAGGCCGCATCTTCATCCGTGGCCGCAGCAAACTGCTGATCGAGGTATCCGGCTACAAGATCGATCCCATCGAGGTAGAGGAGACGCTCATGACCTTGCCGGCTGTCGCCGAAGCCGCAGTGGCGGGTCTCCCAGACCCGTGCGATGGCAATCGGCTGATCGCGTTTGTCGTCAAAGGGGCGGACGTGTCGGCCGATGAGTTGATTCGCTATGCCCGCAGAAAGCTGTCGGTCCAGAAGGTCCCGGCCGAGATCGCGTTCATCGACGCACTGCCGCGCAGCTCGGCTGGCAAGTTGCTCCGCGCCCGGCTGCGCGAGCTTTAGTTCAGGCGGGCAGATTCGCTCGTTGCGAAACGTAGGCCGCTACGTTCGCAGGCGATTCGAACAGGTCCTCCCGTATATCCGTCTCAGGGATGCTGATCTTGAATCGCTTCTCGAGAAACCGTATCAGCTTCACCAGATCGATCGAGTTCAGCACGCCGGCCTCGAGCAAAAGGGTCTCACGATCGACCGGCGCTCCACCGGTTTCAGCCACCATGCCGGAGATGTACTCGATGATCGGTTGTTCGATAGCGTTCATTACTCGCGTCCCTTATTCAGAGAGCATATTAGCCAATTTCATCGCGACCTGAAATGGTGCTCGAAAACGTGGGAGGACGGCTTGGGCGACACACGCCCACTGGGCGAACAGGAACGACTGCTCAATCATTTGCATGCCCATGGCGGGCTGATCGCCATGCAGGTGCTACACGTGCGCGGCCGCCTCGATCCTGCGCTGGTGAAGCGCGCGCTCGCCTGGCTACAGACCCAGCACCCCATCCTTCGCGCTCATATCCGCCCCGGCAAGATTGCCTGGGGACGCCTACCGCCCTTCGCCTATCGCCGGCCCTGGTTCGACACCGAGGGCACGACGGAGATCCCGTTGAAGGTGCTCGACGACACCGACCCGGACGCTTGGCGCAAAATTCTTGCCTCCGACATCCGCACGCCGATCCCGAAGGGCAACCATCCGCGCCTGCGGATAACGCTGGTGCGGCAGTCGCCCGACGCCGACGTCAACCACATCGTCATCTGCGCCGATCACGCGACGCTCGACGCCCAGTCCGCCAACATGCTCGCTCACCAACTTCTCGAATTCCTCGCCGATCCAGCCAGGGCGCAACTGAAACCCCCGCTCCACACTGCTCTGCCCCCGCCGCTAGAGGCCGGCTTGCCCGACAAGTCCGGCAGTGGCAAGAAGACCACCTATACGCCAGCTATTCGGCTCCCCAAGCAGACGGTGCCCGATCCGAAGGACGAAACGCGAGTACTCGCGCGTCACCTCGGGCCCGTCATAACGGCGACGCTCGAGGATGCCATCAAAACCCACCGGACGACGCTGCACGGTGCGGTGACGGCGGCCTTCCTGCTTGCCATACGCGAGCGGTACGGGCTCGACGCCATGACCGTGTTGGCCACGGTCGACCTCCGTCGCCTCTGTAAACCCGCGCCGCCGCACGGGATCTACGGTTGCTACATCGACATCCTGCGTACCAAGCACCCGATCACCGACGACTTCTGGGCAACCGCCCGTGATGCCTCGTTCAAGCTGATCGCCGCGCTGGCCAAGGACCAGGAGTCCGCCTCGGTCATGAAGCTTCCCGGATGGAAAGTGTATCGGTACGAAGCCGGCCCAACGATCAAGCACAACCAGCGCATCGACGGACTCGCTGTTACCACGGCAGGTCAGTCCGGCCTGCAGACCAGCTACGGCGCCTACACGCTCGAGGACGTCACCAGGGCCGTTTCGATCGACATATTCGGCCCGTCACTGTTTGTGATCGCCAACGAATGGCTTGGTGGCCTGGACCTCAGCGTCGGGTACACGGCAATCGCGATGAGCGAGGATGAGGTCTGCTGGCTCACCGACAACGCGGTGGCCCGGCTCGAAAGTGCCAGATAAGAACCCGCACCGATCGCACGTCTGGAGCTACCATGCTCTGGCCCGCAGCGGTCTTACCCGGCTTGCCTATTGCGCTGAGCGCGCTCAGCCGTGCGAACACGTCACTGTAGGTTGCGCAGCTCTACGTAACGTACCCTCCCAAACCATCTCCCTCCCAGTGAACTCTCTTGCTTTGTGTTCGGTGTTGGCTCTTGCCTCGCCCGTGCGCAAGCTCGGTACATGCCGAAGTGCAGATCGAGGCTTGAAGAACCGCAACCAGCGCGCTGACCGTCGAGATCGGCGACGTGCGCGATCAGTCGAGCACCGGAACGCAGCGCGCCCGACGAACTTCGACAATCAATGGCGGCGGGTGAAGGCCGAAAGGCCTAGTGGACCGGGAAAAATAGCCTAGGCCAGAGAGATAAAAAATCTCCCTGGCCTAGACCGCTTGTAGCGGGGACAGGATTTGAACCTGCGACCTCTGGGTTATGAGCCCAGCGAGCTACCGAGCTGCTCCACCCCGCGTCGGTAAACACCACATTACACACGTCTGAGCGCGGAAGGCAAATCACTTATCCTCCAGGGGGTTTACCCTGGTCAGCGCGCTGGAGGACAGGCGGTCGCAGAAGCAGGGAGGCCACGAGAGACGGCGCCGGACATCCACGAATCCGCCCACCGCACATGTGCGGGCTTAGCGGCGAAAGCCGATCGAAATGCGGCAGAGCAGTGGTCGGCCAGCGGATTCAAACGTGACCTGAGTCACTATTTCTTAGTGATCCCGAACACATAACGATGCTATAACCGACCGTTCGGAATCCATTCTCGAAGCATTTACGACCTGCGCAAACACCGATATGCCCGTTATTCGCATCATATAATTGGGAAGTTATCAAGATGTGATCTGTCGAGATTTCTTGGTTACCGTCGGACCACGGCCCAGGTCAAAACGTGCTGGGCTCGAACTCGAACCGCCGAACGCCGGCGACCCTGTCCCGCGGTTCGAGGATCCCCGACACCTGGGGGCAGGGACTCGGCAATTGCATTACCGGGAGCGGTGGGCGCAGGGAGGGAATACAACATGTCGAAGCACCGAAAGCTCAGCACCCGCGCCCTCGGCTATGCCGCTGTCACCGGCGCATTCGTTGCCGTCCCATTCGGTCTTTCCACCGGCACCGCAGCGGCCGCCCCGTCCCATAATTGGGATGGCGTCGCGCAATGCGAAAGCGGTGGCAACTGGGGTATCAATACCGGAAATGGCTACTACGGCGGTCTGCAGTTCTCGCAGAGCACCTGGGCGGCCAATGGTGGCGCCGGTTCCGCCAATAATGCCAGCAAGGAAGAGCAGATCCGGGTAGCCGAGAATGTGCTCGCCACCCAGGGTTCGGGCGCGTGGCCGGTCTGCGGCCGGTACCTGCGTGCCGGTCAGTCCGAGCCGAGCCCCGCCGTCGTCGAGCCGGGGCCGGCCGCGCCGGCAGAGGCTGCCCCCGCCCCCGCCACCAACGTCAAATCCGCCATCGAGCTGGCCAAGTCCGCGGGCTACCAGCTGGCCAAGCAGAACGGCCTGGAGGGCCAGTACCAGCAGCTGCTGGACCAGAACGGCGCTTTGATCGACTCGCTCGGTCACTGACGTACGAATCCGACGTCACTCGGCAACGGCGCCGAGGTCGGCGTCGACTCGACGTCGATGAGAACGGCCCCGCCACCCCAAGGGAACCGGGTGACGGGGCCGTTCCATCGGGGTCAGCGGCCGGCGTCCTGATACGCCTTGACCGCGGCGTCCAGTTCCTCGAGCGCCTTGCCGAAGTCCTGGAAATTCCCGGACTTCATGGCATTGCGCACATTCTCGATCTTCTTGCTCAGCTCCGCGGCCGCGGCATCCTTGGCCGCGGAACCGGTCGCCGGCGGCGGCGTGGTGCCCTGTGTCGGCGGTGCCATGCCCTGTGTCGGCGCAGTGGCGCCGTGGTCCGACGGCGGGGTGGTGCCCGGTTTCGGCCTGCTCGCCGGATCACCGCCGAACGGCGTGGCCAGCGAACCCGTTCCCGGTAGTACCTGATTCAGCGCATCGGCCAGGGTGGAGGCGAAACCGACCTTCACACTGCCCGCCACATCGCGGTAGCTCACCAGCACACGCAGCAGCTGCGGGAAGGTGGAGCTGCCCGCGCCGGTATTTCGCTCGTTGTAAAACGGCTCCACATAAAGGATTCCGCCGTCGGCGATCGGCAATGTCAGCAGATTGCCATATCTGATCTTGTTCGAGTTCGACAGCAGTGTTTTCTGGCTGGATACTTCGGGCGCCGTCGTCATACTGTTCTGCGTTTGCTGCGGACCCTGTGTCTGCGTATCGGTCGGCAATTGCAAGATCGTGAATTTGCCGTAGCCGTCCGGATCCGAACGCACCGAAATATAGGCGGACAGGAACTGCCGGTTGTAGCCGACCATGGCACTGGTCAGATTGAATACCGGCTTATTGTTCGCCGACGCATCACCGAGCAGTACGTAGTACGGGGGCTGGTTGAACGTGCCGCCCTCGGCAGTCGGATCGCTCGGCACCGACCAGAAAGCGTTGTTGGTGAAGAACTCTCGCGGATTGTCCACGTGGTACTTGGTCAGCATTTCGCGCTGCACCTTGAACAGATCCTCGGGATAGCGGAAGTGCGCACGAAGTTCCGGTGAGATCTCGCTCTCCGGTTTGACCGCGCCCGGGAACACACCGCGCCAGGCCTTGAGCACCGGGTCGGTGGGGTCCACCTCGTAGAGGGTCACCGTGCCGTCATAGGCGTCGACAGTGGCCTTCACCGAGTTGCGGATATAGCTGACCTCCTTGCGTGGCAGCAGCCTTCCGGTCTTCTTATCGATGCTGTCCTCGACCGCGCCCTCCAGCGAGGTGGTCTGCGCGTACGGGTAGTTGTCCAGCGTGGTGTACGCGTCGACGATCCACTGGATCCGGCCGTTGACGACCGCCGGATAGGCATTGCCGTCGGTGGTCAGCCAGGGCGCCACTTTCTGCACCCGCTCGCGCGGACTGCGGTTGAAGATGATCTTGGAGTTGTCGCCGATGGCCGAGGAGAACAGCAGATTGCGCTCGGTGTACTTGGCCGCGAAGGCCAACCGGTTGAACCAGTTCCCGATCGACACGCCACCCTTGCCGTTATAGGTGAATTGCGCTGTGTCGGAATCGTATTCGCGTGGTTGCGAGCCATTCACGGCGCCGACGATCGCGTAGTCCGGATTGGACTGCGAGATCAGTTCGCCGTAATAGATGCGCGGCTGGTCGACCTTGATCTGCTGCTGGTCGGTCGAGTTGAACAGGTCGCTGACCAGGAAGATGGGGTAGCCGCTGTCGCTGCTGCCGCCGGTATTGGCGTTGGGGTCCTCGTACTGCGGCCGGTTCACCCGATTGGCGGGTGCCGCGACGAAGCCGTTGCCGTGGGTGTAGACGGTGTGCTTGTTGATCCAGTCGGTCTGATTGCCGCTCAGCGCCGAAGGGTGCAGTTCGCGGGCGGCCACGATGTAGTCCTGGGTATCGCCGTTGAGGGTGTAGCGGTCGATATCCAGCGACTCCGGGAAGCCGTAGAAGTTCTTCAACTGCTTCAGCTGAGTGAAGGTGGGCGACAGGATATTCGGGTCGAGCAGGCGGGCATTGCCGATCGTCGCCGCGTCGACCGGAACTTCCAGCGGACTCTTCGAACTATCGCCCTTGTAGTCCTTGTACTCGATCTTGTCCGAGGTGATGCCGAACGCCTGCCTGGTCGCGGCGATATTGCGTTCGATGTATTCACTTTCTTTGTCGGCGGCGTTCGGACGCACCGAGAACTGCTCGACCACCAGCGGCCATACCGCGCCGACCAGGACCGAGGAGAGCACCAGCAACGCGGCCGCCATCGCCGGCACCCGCAGGTCGCGCAACACGATACCGGCGAAAAAGGCGATCGCGCAGATCACCGCGATGGACAGCAAGATCAGCTTCGCGGGCAGTACAGCGTTGATATCGGTGTAGGAACCACCGGTGAAGGTCGGCTCCTTACGACTGCTCGACAGCAGTTCGTAGCGATCGAACCAGTAGGCAATCGCCTTGAGCAATACGAAAATTCCGGCGATTACCGCCAGCTGGATACGCGCGGGCTTGGTCAGCGTGCCCTCGCGGCCGGTCAGGCGCAGGCCGCCGAAGACGTAGTGCGTCACGAGACTGGCGAAGAACGCGATGACCACCGCGACGAACAGCCAGTTCAGCACCATCCGATAGAACGGCAGGTCGAAGGCGTAGAACCCGACGTCGAGACCGAACTGCGGATCTTTCTGGCCGAACGAATCGCCATTGAGGAACAGCTGCACGGTGACCCAATTCGACTGCGCCACCAGGCCGGACAGCACACCGATCAGCAGCGGAATACCGACACCGAACAGTTTGAGCCGACTCATCACGGTGGTGCGGTAGCGCGCGATCGGATCGTTCGGCCCCGCGACCGGCACGAATACCGGCCGGGACCGGTAGGCCAGCAACAACGCCAACCAGACGACGAGACCGACGAACAGCGCGACGACGATGAACAACAGGATCCGCGTGCGCAAGACGGTGAGATAGACGTTGCGGAAACCGACCTCGCCGAACCACAACCAGTTCGTATAGGTGTCGGTCAGCCGCGGTCCCAGCAGCAGCAGCGCCGCCAGGATGATGGCCGCCACCAGCAGCACTCGGCTGCGTCGGGACAACGAAGGTAAGCCGGTGGGGGGCCGCATGCCCACGATGCCACTCTCCAAGGTCCGGCGGCGCGCGCGCCGATGTTCTCGGCCGTGACACCGCAGTCCAATGTTGCAGATGGTCCCTGGGGACCGTCTCGCGCCCACTCTACGGAATCGGGCTGTGACAGTGGCAGCGCCTTAGGCGCCGCATGTTCTCAGGACTCGATTCCGTGGTGGTCGCGAGATCACACCGCCCTCGATACATATGCCTGGTTGCTGGTGCAAGGATGTCCGGTGTGACCGCAGATCTGCACGCCGAACTCGTCCTCGCCCGTTCCGTCCGCGAAGTGGCGGAATTCGTCGATGCCGAGGGTTGGGGCAGACCGCCGCAGATGTTCGCGCTGGTGCCGACGGCCGATTTGGTCGCGGCCGAGCCCGGATTGCTGGATCAGCTGGATGAGGGCAGCGAGCTGACCGCGATTGCGCAGGAGTCGTTCCCGGACGACATCACCGGCGGGTCGATGGCGCTGGACGAATTCCTCGCGACCACCAGCTGGCCGGAGGCCGTGAGCGGCTGTCTGCTGGTCCAGGAGATCGTCGTGCTGCCGCCGGATGCCGAGAGCACCCTCGACGATGCGCTCACCCCGCTGCTCGCCGATCACGAGGCCGCCGATGCGGCCGCGCGCGCCGCGGCCGAGACGCATCCCGGACGGCGCACGGCCCGACTGTTCGCCGCGGTGCTGCGCACCGGCGCGGAATTGTGCCTGCTGCAGGTCAAGCCCGAGGACGATGTCGACGACTTCGGCGATCTCGAACTGCGCACCCATCCGAATCTGGCGCCCAACCTGATCGAGGCGCTGCACCACACACTGGAGTGAGGCTCAGCCGCAGGAGACGGTCTCCCGGCCCGCGTTGAGATCGTTGAGGGATTGCACTGCGCCGCTGAGGTTTTCGACCTTCACCAGGCGCAGGCCGTCCGGTGTGCGCTGTCTGGCCTCATTGCAGTTGGCGGCCGGGACCAGGAAGGTCTGCGCACCGGCATCGCGTGCGGCCATCATCTTGTACTGGATGCCGCCGATCGGGCCGACCTTTCCGTCCTGATCGATGGTTCCGGTACCGGCGACGAACCTGCCGCCGTCGAGTTCACCGGGCGTGAGCTTGTCGATCAGCGCGAGGCTGAACATGAGACCGGCCGACGGTCCACCGATATCGGCGAGGTTGAACGAGACCTCCATCGGCGGGCGCGCACCCTCGGTCGGAGTCAGGCCGAGGTAGCCCTTACTCGCATCGTCGGGGCGGGCGGCCAGGGTGATGGTCACGGTGTTCTCGGTGTTCTCGCGTCGGTAGGTCACGGTGATCTGGCTGCCGGGGGCCTGCGAGGACACCGCGGCGACGACATCCTTGGGCGCGGCGATCGGTGTGCCGTTGACGCTGACCAGTTCGTCACCCGCCCTCAGCGTCTCCTTCGCCGGGCCGTCGTCGGAGACCTTGCGCACCAGCACCACCGTCGGCAGGTTCAGGAAGTGCAGCGCCGCCACCTCGGCATTGCCCTCGGAATCCTTGAAGTCCTGCTGATTGGACTTATCGATCTCCTCGCGCGGGACACCGGGTGGATATACCTCGGCGCGCGGAACCAGTCCGTACTGACCGCTGACCCAGAACCCGAACGCCTCGAAAATATTCAACCCGTCGCGCACCGAGACCGTTGTCATATTCAGATGACCGGTCACCGGGTCGACTTCGGCGCCGCGGACGTCGACGACCTGCTTGCCATCGACCGAACCGAGGGTATTGAACGTGGGTCCCGGCCCGAGTGCGACGAACGGTACCGTGAGCAGGCTGCCCACCACACCGAGGACGAGCACCGGGATCAGGGCGGCCACCAGGGTCAGGATCCGACGATTCACCTGAACCACAGTAATGATCGTCGCCGCGCCCAGTCGTGCGAGGCGCATATTTGCCGGCGTGCGCGTGGCGGAGATTTCGCGCCGCGCGAACATCGGCGGCCTACACCACGCGCGTAATGTTTGGGGTATGAGTGACCTCCCCTTCGGATTCTCGAACCGCGATGACGACGACCGTAAGCGCGGCGACGAGCCGAGCGGTGCCGGGGCGAACAATCCGTTCGGCTTCGGCGGGGCAGGTGCGGGCGGTTTCGATCCGGCCCAGCTCGGCCAGATGCTCACCTCACTGGGGCAGATGCTCAGTGGTATGGGGCAGCCCGGCGTGGCGCAATCCGGCCCGGTCAACTACGACGTGGCCAAGCGCTTGGCCCGCCAGCAACTCGGCGCGAGTGTGACGCCGGTCACGGAGAGTACGGTTAAGGCCGTCGGCGACGCCGCGCACCTGGCCGAACTGTGGCTGGACAGCGCGACCACACTGCCCGCGGGCGCCGCCAGAACCGCGGCCTGGACCGCCAACGATTGGATCGAGCAGACCCTGCCGACCTGGAAGCGACTGTGTGATCCGGTGGCCGAACAGATCTCCGGCATGTGGTCCGCGCAGTTGCCGGAGCAGGCGCGGGAATTCGCCGGTCCGATGGTCGGCATGCTCGGGCAGATGGGCGGACTCGCCTTCGGCTCGCAGCTCGGGCAGGCGCTAGGCCAACTCGCCAATGAGGTGCTGACCTCCACCGATATCGGGCTGCCGCTCGGCCCGACCGGCACCGCCGCGCTGCTGCCCGCGGCCATCTCGGAGTTCAGCGCTGGACTCGAGCAGCCGGAAAGCGAGATCCTGGTCTTCCTCGCGGCTCGCGAGGCGGCCCATCAGCGCCTGTTCGGACATGTGCCGTGGCTGCGTCAGCAGGTGCTCGGCGCGGTCGAAGACTATGCGCGCGGTATCAAGATGGACTTCTCCGCACTGGAGTCGGCGGCCCAGAGCATCGACCCGATGTCGCTGACCGACCCCTCGAAACTCGAGGAGATCCTGTCGCAGGGCGCGTTCGAACCGCAGACCACCCCGGAACAGAAGCTGGCCCTGGAGCGGCTGGAGACGCTGCTCGCCCTGATCGAGGGCTGGGTGCAGGTCGTCGTCACCGAAGCGATCGGTGATCGCCTGCCGGGGGCGGGTGCACTCGCCGAGACCCTGATCCGCCGCCGCGCCACCGGTGGTCCCGCCGAGCAGACTTTCGCGACGCTGGTGGGACTCGAACTGCGGCCGCGCAAGTTGCGCGAGGCAGCGGCGCTGTGGCGGCGGCTCACCGCCGATGCGGGCATCGACGCGCGCGACGCGATCTGGGCACATCCGGACCTGCTGCCGGACTCGAATGACCTGGACTCCCCTGCGGGCTTCATCGATTCGGTGATCGGCGGCGGCGTGGACGCCTTCGACGATCCGCTGGCCCAACTAGCCGAAACCGAGGCACGCGAAAAGGCCGAACGCGAGGCCGCCAAGGGTGACGGTGAATCCGGCCCGGACCTCGGCAAGGACATCGACGCGTCCTGAGAAGTGTCCTGTTGATAAGCGCGAATTCCTGTGGATTACTGCGGGATTCGCGCTGATTCGCTGATGGTCCGATCCGCATACTGCTGCCATGACGACGAGGCGGATGTGCGGGCCGATGCTGGCCCCGCGGGTGACGGTATTGGTGCGGCCCTCCGGGGTCGTGCAGTTGGGGTGGGATCCGGAGCGGGCATTGCTACTCGATCGGACGGCATTGGATACCGATACCGTGCTGGCATTCCTGCGGCTGCTGGATGGTATGCACAGCCGCCCGCAGGTCATTTGGCGGGCCGAGGAATGCGGCGTCGACCCCGACAACGCGGCGGAGCTGCTGGACCGCATCGATGACGCGGGCCTGCTGCTGCATCCGAATCCACGGCTCGGGCGGGTGCGTTCGGTGCGGGTGCACGGACTCGGGCCGCTTTCGGATGCGGTGGCGAACGGGTTGCGTCGACTCGGACTGCGGCCGATCCGCTCGCGCGGGTACCGGCCCGACGGTTCGGTGCTGGATTGGCACGGTGAACTCGTGGTGCTTGCCGATGCGCTCGTCGTCGAACCGCGCCTGGCCAATGAGCTGGTACTGCACGGGATTCCACATGTGCCGGTCCGCATTCGCGATGGCAAGGGTGTGGTCGGTCCGCTGGTTTTTCCCGGCCTGACGAGTTGCCTGCGCTGCCTGGATCTGATCCGCTGCGAATACGACCCGGAGTGGCCGCAGTTGGCGAGCCAGCTACTCGGCCGGGTCGGGCACGCCTCGCCGGCCGGGATCCTGGCGACGGCGGCTTTACTGCTCGGCGAACTCGAGGCGATCATGCACTGCTCCCCCGACCGTCAGCTCGACACCATGAACACCACGATCGAACTCGAACTCGATACACACCGGATCTCGCGCCGGGAATGGCCACAGCACGACGGCTGCGGATGCCGCCGAATTTTCGCTGGTACCGCGGGATGAGAGTGTCGCTTCTTACAGCCCGTCAAGCAAGGACATCACGATTGTCGTGGCGATCGGACGGGTCCGTCCGCCATGATGGGTACGTGTCTGAGATCGTGCGCCGCCGCTCGTCCCGCAATGCCCAGTTAGCCAAGATTCCGCTGGGTATCGCCGGTCGAGCCGCCGTCGGGTTCGGTAAGAAGCTGGCGGGTGGCGATAAGGGGGAGATCAACGCCCAGTTGAACCAGAAGGCCGCCGAGCAGTTGTTCACCGTGCTCGGCGAGCTCAAGGGCGGCGCGATGAAGTTCGGCCAGGCGCTGAGCGTCATGGAGGCCGCGGTTCCCGAGGAGTTCGGCGAGCACTATCGCGAGGCACTCACCAAACTGCAGGCCGCAGCGCCGCCGATGCCCGCCGAGACCGTGCATCGGGTCCTGGACCAGCAGCTCGGCACCCACTGGCGGCGGCGCTTTCGCTCCTTCGAGGACACCCCCGCCGCATCGGCGAGCATCGGCCAGGTGCACAAGGCGGTGTGGTCGGACGGACGGGCCGTCGCGGTGAAGGTGCAGTATCCGGGTGCCGACGAGGCGCTGCGCGCCGACCTCAAGACACTGTCGCGGATGTCCGGTCTGATCACCTCGGTGATTCCGGGCGCGGATGTGAAGCCGCTGCTCGCCGAGATCAGCGAACGCACCGAGGAGGAACTCGACTACCGCAACGAGGCCGCCCACCAGCGCGCCTTCGCCAAGGCATTCGACGGACATCCGGAGATCGTGGTGCCGAAGGTGGTGGCCAGCGCGCCGAAGGTGATCGTTACCGAATGGCTGGACGGCACCCCGGTCTCGCAGATCATCAAGCAGGGCGCCGAGGATCCGGAGGGCACGCGCATGCTGCGCAATCGGGTCGCCGCATTGATGGGCAAATTCCACTTCTGCTCACCGGAGACCGTCGGTCTGCTGCACGCCGATCCACATCCCGGCAACTTCATGATGCTGCCCGACGGCAAGCTGGCCGTCATCGATTTCGGCGCATGCGCGCCCATGCCGGAAGGCTTTCCGGAGGTCCTCGGCCGGATGCTGTCCCTCGAACTCGAGGAACGCTTCGATGAACTGATCGAGCTGATGTACGACAATGGCTGGGTGATTCCGGGCCGGACGGTCACCGATGAGGAAATCGCCGACTACCTGCGGCCGTTCACCGACCCGATCCAGACCGATTCATTCCACTTCACCCGCAAGTGGATGCAGCAGGTGGCGGGTAAGGCCTCCGATATCGGCAGTCCGAATATGAAAACCGCGCGGGCGCTGCAACTGCCCGCGCAGTACGTGATGATCTTCCGCGTGCTCGGCGGTTCGGTCGGCATCCTGGCCCAGCTCGATGCGGAACTGCCGTTCATGCAACTGGTGCGGGCTTGGATGCCCGGCTTCCGCGAGGAGCGCTCCGCGAGCTGAACAACGCCGCGCCGAAAGCGATTGGCCGAGAACGCAAACGGGCCGCCCACCGGATCTCACGGTGAGCGGCTTGTTTGCTTTCTCGTTCCTGGGCCCTGTGCTGATCGGATTCGGGCTGATCGGACTCAGCCGAATCCGAACCGACTGGATGGGCCTCAGCGACCGGAGGGAGGGGAATCACAGTTCTCATACCGAGATCGCGACCTTGCGTGGACGTCCACGCGGGCGCTTGCGGGCGATCACGACACCCTGGTCGAAGATCTCACCACCCCAGACACCCCAAGGCTCGCGCCGATCCATGGCCGCGGTCAGGCAGCCCTTTCGGATGGGGCAAGACGCACACAGCGCCTTGGCCTGCTCCAACTCGACCGGGCTCTCGGCGAACCAGAGATCGGGATCTCCGGCTCGACAAGGCACCTTTGTGACCTCCCGGGTACGGGTGGGCCGTGCCACGGTTCGGCATGTCACGTCAGTAGTGGCTTGTGGCCTCTCTGCGGTGAACACGTCGTTCTCCTTCAGCTCGTTTGCAGCGGTACGTTCGTTCGTTCCGCGAAACCGAGGCCGGTGGTGGCTGAAGGGCCGGTAGAAAATACTGGCCACGGTTTCGCTTCGGGCGATCCGTGGCCAGGAGGTCGGGGAGTGTTCCCTACCTAGTTCGACATCTCTGTCGAATCCTGATCACGGTCGCTGGGTGTGCGGTGCGGCGGAGGCGTGCCTGCAGATCTGCCGGTGCATATCCGGCCGCAACTGCGAAGGCGCCGGCTTCTGCCGTGTGGGCAAATGCCGGGTGCCAGCCCGCGCTTGGCTTGTCCTGAATGACGACGCACATCGGGGAATGCGTGCTCATGGCTTTGCCGTGATCCCCGGATACGCCGACGCCGGACAGACCGATCCCCTGCAAAGCAGCGAGGATCCCCCGGGAGGCCGACATGACGGGGGCAGCATTCACCACACCGCCATTGGCGCTGAAGTTCGTATTGCCATTCATCGGTCTGCCTCCCTCCTGTACTCGTGTCGGTAACTCTGCGCGCCGAAATAACCTCCCGGTGCGTGAATCCCACCATATGTGTTGCCGCGCATCGCGACAACCTATTTTCTACCTGCGGTTTTGTGGGCTTGACCGCAGCCGAGATGCCACTATCGACAGCACCTCGGCACCATATCGCTCGAGCTTCTTCGCCCCGATTCCCGGAATCGCGGCAAGGGCGTTGTCGTCGGTAGGCAGTTGCTCGGCGATCGCGGTGAGTGTGGTGTCGGTGAAGATCACGAACTCACGCACCCGCAGATGCTGCGCCTTCTCCTCGCGCCACGCCTGCAGTGCCGCGAGTAGCTCGGTATCCAACTCCGCCGGGCAGCGGCGGCAGCGGCCGAGCATGGTGGCGTAGGTGCCGATCAGCGGTTTGGCGCATATCCGGCAGGTCGGGCGCACTCCATTCGAAGCGCTGTCGGCAACGGGTGCGGCGATTCGTGAGGCCGGCGAGTCGTCGGGTACCAGGCCGTTGAGGAATCGGGAGCGTCGCCGTGTGCGCCTGCTGCCCTGACCACGCGAGAGCGCCCAGGACAGTTGCAGATATTCGCGTGCTCTGGTCACGCCGACGTAGAGCAGTCGTCGTTCCTCTTCGAGCGCGGTCTGATCGGCGACCGAACCATCGTCGCCGAGTACATGCGCGATCGGCAGTGTGCCGTCGGCGACGCCGACCAGGAATACCGCATCCCACTCCAGACCCTTCGCCGCGTGCAGCGATGCGAGGGTTACGCCCTGGACCGTCGGTGGGTGCCTGGCCTCGGCGCGCGCAGCCAACTCGCGCAGCAGGCCGATCAGGTCGAGTGCGTCGTCGTGGTCGACCAGTTCCTCGGTCAGCCGCACCAGCGCCATCAACGATTCCCAGCGCTCGCGGGCCTGGGCGCCCGCGGGCTCGGTCGCCGTGAGACCGACCGGCGCGAGTGCGGCGCGCACCAAGGTGACCAAGGCCTTACCACTGCGGGACTGGTCCGGCAGATCCGCGCGAGCGGCCACCTGGCGCAATGCAGATATGGCTTGCCTAACCTCATTTCTGACGAAAAAGCCCTCGCCGCCACGGACCTGGTAGGGAATGCCCCGTTTGGTCAGCGCCTGTTCATAGGCCTCGGACTGCGCATTGATCCGATAGAGCACCGCGATCTCGGCGGCTGGAGTGCCTGCGGTGATCAGTTTCTCGATCGACCGCGCGACCGCATCGGCCTCGGCCGGGCCGTCGTCGAATTCGGCGAAAACCGGCTCCGGGCCGTCCTCGCGCTGGCCGACCAGTTGCAGCCGGGTGCCCGCGATGCGCCCACGCGCGGCCCCGATCACCCGGTTGGCCAGCGAGACCACCTGCGGTGTCGAGCGATAGTCGCGTTCCAGCCGGACCACGGTCGCCTCCGGAAAGCGGCGGGAAAAGTCGAGCAGATAGCTCGGGGTGGCACCGGTGAACGAGTAGATCGTCTGGTTCGCGTCGCCGACCACGGTCAGATCGTCACGCTCACCGAGCCAGGCATCGAGCACCCGCTGTTGCAATGGCGTGACGTCCTGATATTCGTCGACCACGAAACTGCGGTAGCGCCCGCGGAATTCGTCGGCCACCGACGGATAGTCCTCCAACGCGGCGGCGGTATGCAGCAGCAGATCATCGAAGTCGAGCAGCAGACCGTCGGGTGTCGCCTTCAATTTTTCGTAGCCGCTGTAGGCCGCCGCGACTCGCATCGGGTCGTAGGGCGGCTCGCGACGCTGTTTGTCCACGGCCGTCGGATAGTCCTCCGGTGCGATGAGAGTGGCCTTCGCCCATTCGATTTCGGTGAGCAGATCGCGGACCGCCTCGGTGTGCGAGGGCAATCCCGACTGATGCGCGGCCTGTGCCACGATCGGGAATTTGCGATCGAGCAATTGCCACGGCACATCGCCGACGATCTGCGGCCAGAAGTACTTGAGTTGGCGCAGCGCGGCCGCGTGGAAGGTGCGGGCCTGCACCTGATTGGCCGCGCCACCGAGTCCGAGTGCGCGCAGACGGTTACGCATCTCCCCCGCCGCGCGCGCGGTGAAGGTCACCGCGAGCACTTGGTCGGCCTTGACGTGTCCGGCGGAAACCAAGTGCGCGATGCGGTGGGTGATGGTCCTGGTTTTGCCGGTGCCAGCACCGGCGAGCACACAGACCGGGCCCCGAGGCGCGCGGACAGCCGCGGCTTGTTCCGGGTCCAGCGAGTCCAACTCCGGGCGGGTGGACTCGCTCGTACTGGTTGCCGACACGACACACATCATGGCAGTGCCAGCCGACACGTCGCGCCGCGAGGGATCCGGTCCGGACCGGATTCCGCCGTTTCGCGGACTCGGTCGCGCGGCTGGCGATCGGGTAGGCGCCGCAGCGCACCCACCAACGCGCTCGCATCGCCGTCGCCACGGTCGGAAACAGCCGCCATCCCGCGGATCCGCCTGCCAGAGCGGCACGTCGTCGATGGTACGGAAGCGGTGACGTGGACTCAGCACGCGCGCACACTGAATTCTGTGCAAGCCCGATGGAACAGGATCGGGCCGTCAAATGTTGAACGGTTCGTGACTGATGTGACCCCCGCCGTGACGATGTACTCGACCACCTGGTGCGGCTACTGCCGACGGCTGAAGAAGCAGTTGGAGGAGTCCGGTATCAGCTATATCGAGATCGATATCGAAGACGATCCCGCATCGGCCGAGTTCGTCGGCAGTGTGAACGGCGGCAACCATGTGGTGCCGACGGTGAAGTTCGCGGATGGGTCCACGGCGACGAATCCGTCGCTGGCCACGGTCAAGCAGACATTGGCCACGTTGGCCTGATCAGGGGCACTTGATCCGTGCGGGCCGATCGGCCCGCACGGACTTTTCGTATGCCTTCGATCAGAGCGCGGCCCAGGACTCCACGATGGTGCGGGCGATGGAGATCGAACCCGGCAGCAGCAGTTGCGCGCCCTGGTTCTGCGCGGACCAGTCACCGACGGCCAGCGCTTCGCGCACCTCGGCCCGAGTGAACCAGTAGGCCTCGGCGATCTCGCCGTCCGAAAAGGTCAGCGGCTGCTCGGGATCCGCGATGGCGGCGAAACCGAGCATGAGCGAGCGCGGGAAGGGCCACGGCTGACTGCCCAGATAGGTGATGTCGCGCACGTCGAGGCCGACCTCCTCGCGCATCTCCCGCGCGACGCACCGCTCCAGCGACTCCCCCGCCTCCACGAATCCGGCGAGCAGGGAGAACAGGGTCTTCGGCCAGGTGTGCTGACGGGCCAGCAGGACCCGTTCGCCGCCATCGTGGATCAGGCAGATGACGGCCGGATCGATCCGGGGGAACTCCTCGTGGCCGTTCTCGGTGACCCGCGACCAGCCCCCCTTGGTGGATACCGAAGCGGTGCCGTCGGCGGCATCGAACCCGGCTTTGTCATGCCAGTTCAGCAGGGCCATAGCGGAAGTGAGCAGGTCGGCGGTGAGATCGTCGAGTCCGCCCGCCATGGCGCGCAGATCGGTCAGCGCGCCCTGCAGGCCGATATCGCGCACAGCCCACACATGTCTACCGCCGTGGATCCCGAGGAATACCGCGGCCGGATTCGGCTCGGCGGACAGCTCGATCGCCGGCTCCAGCAGCAGCGCACCGTCTTCGAAGCGGAACTGTCCACGCGTATTGATCCGGAGCAACTGGGCCTCGGTCCAGCCCTCCTTCAACACCTGTTCGTCGGCCCGGATCTCCTCGGCCCGGTCGAGCACTGAACGCGAAAGCAGTGGAACACCATTGAGCTGAAATCCAGAGGCCACGGTTCGAGACTATCGCGCCGGTATTACCGGCGTGCGTGCCGGATGTAGAGCAGCTTGTCGGTCGCTTCCAACGCGTCCACCTCGGCCTCACCCACCCGGATCAGCTCACCGTCGCGCACCACACCCAGCACGATATCGCCGAGATGGCGCGGGGAACCGCCCACCTCGGACGGCTCCACATCGCGTTCGGCGACCGCGAAACCCTCTTCGGGAGTCAGCAGATCCTCGATCATCTCCACAACGGTCGGGGTGGTGGTGGCGATGCCGAGCAGCCGCCCCGCCGTCTCGGAGGACACGACCACCGAATCCGCGCCGGACTGGCGCAGCAGGTGGGTGTTCTCGGCCTCACGGATGGCGACCACGATCTTGGCGCTCTTGTTGAGTTCGCGCGCCGTGAGACTCACCAGGACGGCGGTGTCGTCGCGGTTGGCGGCGACCACCACCGAAGCGGCCCGCTGCACACCGGCCAGCCGAAGCACATCGGACTGGGTGGCTGAACCGTGCACGGTCACCAGGCCCACATTCGCCGCCGCCTCCAATGCGACCGCATCGGTGTCGACCACGACGATCTCGGCGCGCTGTACGCCGTCGCCGAGCATGGCATCGATCGCGGTGCGGCCCTTCGTCCCGTATCCGACGACCACGGTGTGATTACGCACGCTGCGCCTCCAACGCTGAATCTTGAATGCCTGCCGGGAGCGCTCGGTAAGCACGCCGATGGTGGTACCGACGAGCACGATGAGGAAAAGCACGCGCAGCGGGGTGATGATGACGATATTGACCAGCCTGGCCTCCGGGGTCACCGGCGCGATATCGCCGTAGCCGGTGGTCGACAGCGAGACCGTCGCGTAGTAGAGGGCGTCGAGGAACGACAGCTCGCCACCGGCATTGTCGTGGTACCCATCGCGTCCGAAGTACACCACCAGCGCGGCGGCGAACAGCAGGGCGACCGCGAAAAGCACCCGGCGCACCAGCGAAGCGCCTGGGCTGGTCTGGATTTCCGGAATGCGTAGCACCCCGACCAATGCGAAATCCGGACGACTGGACAGTCCGACACTGCGGGCGCGATCATCGAACACCGGACGCACCCGCCCCTGTGCGCGCCGATCCCACGGCGTCGGCCGTCTGCGGCGTTGCTTGTCCCTCCGGCACGCACGGCAGCCTACCGGGTCCCCGCGGCGACGCCTGACCCCGACGCGAACGGCTGGTGAACCTCTGGATCATTCCAGGGGTGTCGGCGCCGCATTCCGGATCAGCTCGGCCAGTGCATCCGGGCCGGGCAGTTCGGCGGGCGCGATGGTGCGTCCGGTGCGCACGTAATGGAATGCGGCGCCGATGCGTTCGAGCATCTGCGCCTCGGTGCCATGATCGCGCGCCGCCATCAACCTGGCCCAGGCCAGCCGATAAACGGCCAGTTGCATGGCGACCGCGGGCTCATCAGCGGGTGCGGGTTCGGCGCCGGTTTTCCAGTCGACCACGATCCAGCCGCCGCCGGGTTCGGCGAAGACCGCGTCCATCCGGCCGCGGATCACCGTGCCCGCGATGGAGGTTTCGAAGGGGATCTCCACTTCGAGCGGACTGCGATGGGCCCATGGTGAATTGAGGAAGGACTCCTGCATGGTGACCAACTCGGTGTCCAGACCCGCGTCGGCGGCGGAGTTGTCGGCCGCGCCGGGGAGTTCGTCGAAGCCGAGCAGGCGATCGGCGGCGAACCAGCGCTGCACCCAGGCGTGGAAGGCGGTGCCGCGACGAGCCAGCGGGTTCGGTGGAAAGGGCAGCGGGCGGCGCAGGCGGGCGGCGAGTGCGGCCGGGTCGGCGCGCATTTCGACGAGAGCTGTCGCGGCGATCTGGCCCGGGAGTTCGACTTCCTCGGCGATGACCTGGTCGGCTTCGAATTCAGCGAGGAGGGCGTCGACGTCGGCGGCCCAGCCGTCGGGGTCGTCGGGATCGGAATGGTTTTGGGGCGGTGTGGGCTCGGAGATCGATGGGGCGAACTCGTCCGGGGGTGGTTCGAAGTCGTCGAAGGGCGGCTCGAACTCGTCGAAATGCGAGTCGAAGTCGCGTGGCGGCGGCGAAAAGTCATCCGGGCCCAGCGGATCCGGCACGCCTGGGAGACTCGCGGGCGGTTCGTAGAAATCGTCGAATGGTTCGGGGGCATCGGAAAGTTCGGGCGGGGGCACGTCGGTATGCGGGTCGATATCGGGTTGAGCGGCTGTGATGTACGGGTCGGCACAGTTGTCGGTGGCTGGGTCTACAGTCGGTGGCATGTCGATGTCACCGAGCGCGTATTCCGCGAAAGCGACTGGGACAGTTGCTTCATCGGGGTTAGCGGTGCGGTTCATCGCGGTGATGCCTGCACTGGGTTGTGCCGCGAGTTCGGCGAGCGCGGCGCGGACGAGGGACGCCCCCTGTTCGATGGGGTCGCGGCGGTTGCCGAGGGGGTCGCGGGGCCATTCGGCGGTTGCGGGGTTATCGGTGAAGGGGTTGACGGCGTCGACATCGGGGGGCTCGTCCCAGCGGTCGAGGGTGAGCGCGCCATTGGCGGGGCTGTCGGGGGCCTCGCTGGCGTGTTTGAGTTCCAGGAGGAAATCCGATGGTCCCTTCGGGGAGGTGCCGGTTTCGGCCCAATGGTGGGCGGAGACGAACAGGACGCGTTCGGTTCTGGTGAGGGCGACATAGAACAGGCGGCGATCTTCGTCGATACGGCGGCGGTCCAGGGATTCCTTGTGGGACTTGATCGCTCGCTCCAGGTCGGCCCGATCGTAGAGGTCGGAGAGGTCGAGTACTGGGACGCCTTCCGCGGCATCGTCCTGTCTGCGGTCACCGCGCAGCGAGGTGGGGAGTTCAGCGAGTGCGCCCAGCCAGGTACCCGAGGCCGCGCCGGACGGGAAGACGCCGCGGGTCACGTGCGGTACCGCGACGATCTCCCATTCCAGCCCCTTGGCCGCGTGCACGGTCAGCACCTGGACGCGGTCCCGCGCGACTTCGACTTCGCCCGGCTCCAGGCCGTTTTCGACGGATTCGGCGGCAGCGAGGAAGGCGAGCAGACCGCCGAGCGAGGCACCGGAATCACTCGCGTACCCGGCGACTACGTCAGCGAAGGCATCCAGATGTTCGCGTCCGGCACCGGCGCCGAGCATGGCGCGACGGGCCTGGGTCTCCACGCCGACGCCGATGGTGCGCTCCACATCGGCCACCAGTTCGGCGAGCGGTTGACCGCTGCGCTCACGCAATGCGGTGAGTTCCCGGCCCAATGCGACGATACGTTTGAAACCGGACTGCGAATACTGTTCCGGCGCTCCGGGATCGGCGATCGCATCGGCCAACCCCGCCTGTTCGGCAGGTTCGGGCGCCACCTCGCGCAGCGCCTCGGCCAACGCGGCCGAATCGGTGATTTCATCGACTTCGTTGCCGTGCGGTCGGCTGATCGAGAGATCCCTGGCGCGACGGGCAAGAGCGGCGAGGTCCGCGACACCGATGCGCCAGCGGGCGCCGGTGAGTATGCGCATGGCGGCGCTGCCCGCGCCGGGCTCGGCGACCAGCCGCAGCGTCGCCACGATATCGGCGACCTCCGGCGTGGCGAGCAGACCGCCGAGGCCGACGATTTCCACCGGAAGTCCTTGTTCGCGTAGGGCTTCGGCGAGCGGAGCGGCATCTGCATTGCGTCGCACCAGTACGGCCGAGGTCGGTGGCGGCTGTCCCGATTCGCGCTTGGTCACCCATTCCGTCGCGATCCGGCGTGCCACCCAATCCCGTTCGTCGGCAACGGTTTCGGTGAGTGCCAGCGCGACAATGCCGGGTTCGGCATCGGGTTTCGCGCGTAGTGCGTCGACGGTTACGCCGCCGCTGTCGATGGCATTGCGACGCAAGGGTTCGGCGACCAGATTCGCCAGGGCCAGTGCCTGCGGCGGGTTCCGCCAGCTGGTCAGCAAAGGCAGGATCGGCGCGGGAATTCCCGGGGCGCTGGGGAAATCGGTGGCGAATCTGGGCAGGTTAGCGGCGGACGCACCGCGCCAGCCGTAGATCGATTGCATCGGGTCACCGACCGCGGTCACCGCCAACCGCTGGTCGGCACGTCCGGTCGTACCGTGCTCGGCATCCGACTGACGCTCCGGCGCACCGGAATCCGCGGCTTGCCTGTTGGACTTCAGTGTGTCGGCGGTCTTTCGTACTCGCTTGGAGTGCGGTTCGGGACAGTAGCCGCCGAACAGTGACGCCAGCAGGATGCGTTGGGCGTGGCCGGTGTCCTGGTATTCGTCGAGCAGGACCAGGCGGAAGCGGGCGCGTTCGGCGGCGGCGACCTCGGAATGTTCGGCGGCGAGACGGGCGGCCAGCGACATCTGGGCGCCGAAATCCAGTGCGCCGCGGCGGCGTAGGGCCTCGGCGAGCTGTTCGACCAGCGGCAGCAGGGCGACGCGTTCGCGCTGCACCTGGACGATGTTCTGCAGGGCCTGGCTCGGCCCGCCGCGTTGGCGTGGACCCGCGGGCAGGGTGTGGACCAGTTTTTCGAGTTCGGTGTGGGCTTCGGCGAGTTGTTCGGGTTCCACCAGATGTTCGGCCAGTTGGCCGGACAGTGCGAGGACCGCCTCGGTCACCGAGACCGGGGTGCGCTCAGTGTCCAGGTCGCCGTCCCAGTTGCGGACCACCTGGTGGGCGAGCTGCCACAGCTGGGTTTCGGTCAGCAGTGTCGCGGCGGGTTCCACGGGCAGCAGCAGACCGTGCTGGGTGAGCAAGCGGCCCGCGTACGAGTGGTAGGTGCTGATCTCGGGTTCGGCGCCGGAAAGCTGAGCACGCAGCTCACCGCCGGTGTCGAGGTCGCGCAGCAGTGGTGAACCCGCCAGGCGGGCCAGTCGGGTGCGGATGCGGGAGGTCAACTGCTGGGCGGCTTTTCGGGTGAAGGTCAGGCCGAGCACCTCGTCGGGCAGGATGAGACGATTCGCGACCATCCACACCACGCGGGCGGCCATGGTCTCGGTTTTGCCCGCGCCCGCACCGGCGACGACCAGGGTCGGTCCAGGTGGGGCTGCGATCACCGCGGCCTGCTCCGCGGTGGGCGGTGGGAGGCCCAGTGCCTCTGCGAGCCGGTTCGGCGATACGGTGCCGCTCATTCGTCGGTCACCTGCCTTCCGGTGTCCTGGACGGGGCAGCTGCCCGCGACCGCACAGTGCCGGCAGCCATCGTTGCGCATGGCGAGGTAGCTCGGGCCCCGGGTAGCGGCTGCGGCATCATGAATCGTGCCACGCCATTTATCGAGCGCCTCCGCATCGAGCGCGGGCTGCATGCGCTGGGTGGCGCCTTCCTTACTGCTCGGCTTGGCGACATAGACCAGGCGCGCACCGCCGGGTTCGGATTCCGCTGTGGCGGTGCCGGATTCGGCGGCGCGGTGCACGGCGCTGTCGAGCGCGCCCGCAGCGGCCGCCACCTGATAGGTCGCGAGCTGGGCATGGTCGACGGCGGCCTGCTTGGTGACCGGCGACTTCCCGGTCTTCACATCGACAATGACGAACCGGCCGAAGGCATCGCGTTCGAGTCGGTCGACGCGGCCGCGAATCCGCACGGCGCGCTCGTCTTCCGCGCGCGGCGGCAGTACGCAGTCGACCGAGACCTCCACACCGGCCTGGGTCAATTCACCGCGGGTATTGCGCACCCAGGCCATGAAGGTCTCCAGCATGGCCTCGGTGCGGCGCAGTTCTTGCCGGGAATGCCAGCCGGTGCCCGGATCGATGGCCTGCCATGCCTTGTCCAATGCCGTGCGGACCTGCGATTGCGGTACCTTGCCCGCCAGTGCTTGGACGAGCGTGTGCACCAGATTGCCCTTGACGGCGTGTGGGTTGTCGCCGTCGGTGCCGCCGTGTCGTTCCAGCGCCCAGCGCAGCGGGCAGGTACGCAGCAGCTCAACGGTGGACGGGGACAGAGCGACCGCGGTTTCGTCGTCATCCCAGAGTGAACGCGTCGAGCTGAGATCGGCTGTGCCATACCACTCGTCGGGATGGGTACCCGGCACCCCGGCGTGTGCCAGCCGAGCGAGTTGGTGGGCGGCGCGACGTCGGCGCTCCGGTTCGGCCTCCGAATCGCAGACCACACCGCGTAATTCGGCCACCAGCGCATGCATGACGAGGGCGCGGCCCGGATCGGCGACGGGGAGCGCACCGGGTTCGCCGTCGTCATCGTGGCCGAGCAGTTCGGCCAGGAACCGGGACGGTACGAGATCGCGGTCGCCCGCTACCGACTCCACCGCAGTGACCAGTAGCGAACGCCGGGCCCGGCTGCACGCGACCAACAGCAGTCTGCGCTCCTCGGCCATGATCGGGGCCGCGCGGCTCACCACCTCGCCCGCGTCGAGGATACCCGCGGTGAGATCGACCAGATCCTCGGTCTGCAGCAGGGTGCCGCGCGGGCGCGGATTCGGCCAAATACCTTCCTGCACAGCGGCAACCGCGACCACATCCCACTCCCGGCCCGCGCACGCGTGCGCGCTGAGCAGCGCGACCGCCTCCCCCGCCACGGTCAGCGATTTGGTGTCATGCGGGATCTCCTGCTGCACAAGGAATTCGACAAAGCCCTCGATACTCGCGCGGGGCAGCCGATCCACATAGGCGGCCGCGGCATCGAATAACCCGACAGCGGCATCGAGATCGCGATCGGCCTGCATACCGACCGCCCCACCGCGTTCGGACTGCGCCACCCACCGTCGCTGCAGCCGCGACCCCGTCCACAGCGCCCACAACACGTCCTCGAGACCGGCACCGCGCCGCCGAGTCCTACCGGCCCGATCGATCGCGTCGAACACCCGCCTCAGCGGCGCCGCCTCGACATCGGTGAGCCGCTCCATGAGCCGCCGATCCGCACGACCGACCAGCAGGTCACGCAGCACCTCCGCGGAGGATTGGTCGACATAGGCGCGCCATCGGGAATCTGTGTCGTCCGATTCGAGTGCTGACGAATCCGCTTCGGGATCATTGCTGCTCCGCTCGGTCTCGACCGCGCCCCGCTCTGCGCCAGCCACGCTCCGCTCATCAGCGGCCAGCCCGGCCTCGCCCTGATCCTGGGATGCGGCATTTGTGTGTTGAGGTACCGCACTATCGTGTTCGGGGGCAGCGCGGTCCGGCTCGTCACCGTCCGATTCGGAAGTGTCGCGCTGCCATTCCAAATCTCGGCTACGGAACTCCGGTTCTATGCCATACCAATCGGCATCGTCGGTGATCCGTTCGATCTGGCTGATATTCCGTTCGGCCGTCGTCACATTCCGTTCGGAGCGGTCCGCCTCTGGTCCGAAGCCTTCCTCATCCGGCGGGAGCTCCTGCTCATCCGGCGCGAAACCCTCAGCCGCCCAATCCGGTTCACTCGACGTGGAACTCGTACGTGCGCGTGCGGCCTTGATCTCGCCGCGTGCGGACTCCAGCACACTACGCCGAATACCGCGACGCAACCGGCGCAGCGCGATCTGATCCGCGCCGCCGAGCGGTCCAGCCAGCAGATCCAATGCGTCTTCGGCCGAGAACATCGCCTCGGACGAACGCCGTCGCCCGCGCCGCTGCGCATCCTCCGCGATCAGTGCGCGCAGTGCCAACAGCATCCAGGCCGCGCCGCGCCGTCGGGCCAATGGCGCATCGAGCGCGGGCTGTTGCACAGGCACTCCGGCCGCCAAGAGGGCGCGACGCAGCGGAGCCAGTGACAACGGCACCGAGCGGACGATCACCGCCATACGCGACCATGGCACACCATCGGTGAGGTGGGCGCGACGCAAATGGTCGGCGATCAGGGCCGCTTCCTTCGCGGGGGTGGCCAGCACCCGCACGCGCACCTGGGTGTCGCCATCCTTCGGTGCCACCGGGTACTCGGGTGCGGAAAAGCGGTGTGGCGCACTGCCGGGCAACTTGGCAGCAATCCGCGCGACGGCCAATTCCACCGCGCCCCCCGATCGATGGTTTTCCCGCAGGATGATTCGCTGTCCAGCCGGGGCCGCCAGTTCCGCGACAAAGCGCGAATCCGCACCGCGGAAGGCGAATACGCCCTGATCCGGATCGCCCGCCACGACCGCGGTGTGTGCGGCCGTACCCATGACCCGCACCAGTAGCGCGGCCTGCGGATCCAGATGCTGGGCATCGTCGACCAGCAGATATCGGATCCGATTCCGTTCCGCGGCAAGCAGTTCGGCATCACCGGCCAGCGCATCCAGCGCGGCCCCGACGAGCTCGGCCGCGTCCAATGCGGGCGCGGTCGCCTCGGGCGCCTCCACCCCGACCGACCAGCGCAGCAGCATGGACTGCTCGTATCGGACGGCGAATTTGCCCGCCGCCACCCAAACCGGTCGACCGTGTTCGCGACCGAGCCGCACCAGATCCTCGGGGCCGAGCCCGCGTTCGGTGGCCCGCAGCATGAGATCGCGCAACTGTTCGGCGAATCCGCCGAGGCCGAGCGCGGGTTGCAGCCGTTCCGGCCACAGGCCACTCGCTCCGGCCGCGATATCAGCCAGGTCGCCGCGCAGCATTTCGCGCACCACGGCATCCTGCTCGGCACCGGTCAGCAAACGCGGCGGCGGATTGCCGTGCGCGCTCGCATGTCTGCGCAATACCGAGAACGCATAGGAATGCAGGGTGCGCACCAGCGGTTCCCTGGTGGCGCCGGGCACGCCGCCCTCGGCGGCGCCGGGCGCGGTCAGCCGGGCGGTAATGGCATCGCGGACCATGCTCGCCGCCTGCTTCGAATGGGTCAGTACCAGCACCGATTCCGGATCGGCCCCGGCGGCGATGCGCTCGGCGGCCAGTTCGATCAGCAGTGCGGTCTTGCCGGTTCCCGGTCGGCCGAGCACCTGCCAGGGCCGCCAGTCCGGCCGAATCGGACCGACTGCCGCCCCGGCCTCGAACAGCGCGCGAACATCGGCACCCCAGGTCCGAGCCGGGGGTGCCGCCACATTCCGGCGAACAAGTCGCACCGCGCTATCCGATCGCACCACGCGGGCTATTGCAACAGACACCTCCGACACGCCACGCGGGCGATTCACCGATCGGTGAGGTCCGACACATGACTCGATCTGCGCCGGATTTCGCGATACGCCACTATGAGATCTGTGTCGCCTCTGCATGTGTATCGGTTCGGACCTGCCGACGGGCCGAAAGTCCTGGCCCTGCACGGTGTCACCGGACACGGCAAACGCTGGGAGGAACTGGCCACCCGACATCTGCCCGATGTTCGGATCATCGCCCCCGACCTGCGCGGACACGGTCGCTCGACCTCGTTGCCGCCGTGGAACTTCGAGACCATCGTCGAAGATCTGGTCGAACTGCTCGCCGCGGAGACCGACGGGCCCGTGGTCGTCGTCGCGCATTCCTTCGGCGGTGCCTGTGCGCTGCACCTGGTGCATCGGCACCCGCACCTGGTCCGGAAGCTGATCCTGCTCGATTCGGCGATCGCGCTGGAGGCGGAGCGCCTGATGGATATCGCACTGTCCAGTCTGGCCTCACCGGACTACGACACGGTCGAGCGCGCCCGCCAGGACAAGATCGCGACCGGCTGGGGCGAGGTGGAGCCGCGCCTGCTCGATGCCGAACTCACCGAACATCTGATGCCCACCGCCGATGGCAGGGTCGGCTGGCGGATCAGCCTGCCCGCCGTCAACTCCTATTGGGGTCAGCTGGCCCGACATTATGTGCTGCCACCCGTGGACCTGCCGACGATCCTGGTACAGGCGATGAAGGTGATGCCGCCCTTCGTCACGCCGGAGTTCCGCGCCGCGCTCACCGCGCACCTGGGCGAGAATCTGACCATGCTCGAATGGGACTGCGACCATATGGTCGCCCAGGCCCGGCCGGCCGAGACCGCGGCGCTGATCCGATCGGTGCTGTAGCCCGATGGCTACCACCGATGCCGAGGTCGAGCGGGTGCGCGCGCTGGTCGCGACCGTACCGCCGGGTCGGGTCGTCACCTACGGCGATATCGCCGCGGCGGCTGGTTTGTCCACCCCGCGCACGGTCGGTTGGATCATGCGCACCGACTCCGCCGATCTGCCGTGGCATCGGGTGATCGGCGCGGGCGGTAAGCCGGCCGGACATCTGGCCGAGCGTCAGTTGCGCCTGCTGGCCGCCGAGGGCGTGCCGATCCGCGACGGCCGCGTGGACCTGCGCGCCGCGCGTTTTCCGCTCCCGTAAACCGCCGCGTCGCCGTCGGTGGGCGGTTAACGTTGGAATGAATATGTCCATCCGCCTGGCATGTGTCGTCTTCGATGCAAACCGGCCCCGGTCGGTCGCGGATTTCTGGGCCGAGTTGCTGGGCTGGGCGGTGACGCTCGACCGTCGCGACGAGGTCGATGTGGCGGCGCCCGATCCGGACGGTCTCGATCTGGCCCTGACCTTCCTGCCCACGACACGCGCCAAGGACGGCAAGAACCGGATGCATCTGGATCTGGCAAGTCGCTCGCTCGATCATCAGGGGGTGCAGGTCGACCGCGCGCTGGCGCTCGGTGCCCGGCACGTCGATATCGGCCAGGGCACGGTGCCGTGGGTGGTGCTCGCCGATCCGGAGGGCAACGAGTTCTGTGTGCTGGAGCCGCGCGAGGAGTACGTGGATACCGGCGCGGTCGCCGCCGTCGTGATCGATACACACGATCCGGTACGGCTGGCCGAGTTCTGGTCCACTGCCTCCGGCTGGCCGATCGCTTACGGCGGCGCGCGGGTGGCCGGGCTCCGCTCGGCGACGGGGCTGGGTTCCTGGCTGGAGTTCGTCCGTACGCCGGATGTGCGGGGCGGCCGCAATCGGCTGCGTTTCGACCTGGCGTCCTTCCCCGCCGACGATCCGGCCGCCGAGGTGGCACGCCTACGGGCGGCCGGCGCGACCCGGATCGATACGCCCGGCGCTCTGTCCGGATCGGTGCTGGCCGATCCCGAGACGAACGAGTTCTACCTGCGCCGAACGGCCCCCGACTATTCGACGTCCTAGTCCCGTTCGACCGCTGGAACCAGACCGTCCCGCCCGGCTCTGTACACCCGACGAATTAGCATGTCGGCCATGCCCTCTCTCGCTCCAGGCGCTGACCGGTGACCGCCGCCGACGCGATCGTGCTCGCAGGCGGACGCGCCAGTCGCATGGGGGGTGTCGATAAGCCCGCGATCGTCATCGGCGGTCGATCCATGCTCGAAGCGGCTTTGGCGGCGGTGGCGTCGTGTGTGCGGACCGTGGTGGTCGGACCACATCGGCCCGAATTGGACGCGCGGATCGTGCAGGTGCGGGAGGTGCCGCCGGGCTCGGGTCCGGTCGCGGCGGTGGGGGCCGGATTACGCGCGCTCGGCCCGACCGCCGCCCCGCTAGTGGTGGTGCTCGCGGCGGATCTGCCGTTCCTGTCGCAGGTGACCGTGCGGGAACTGATTCGGCACGGCAGCGAATCCGGTGCGGATGCGGTCTTCGCGGCCGACGAATCCGGTCGGCCGCAGTATCTGATCGGCGTGTGGCGACGGACGGCGCTGGCGCAGGCCTTGCAGCGGCTGGATTCGCTGATCAATCAGCCGATGAAGGCGCTGATCCCGGCCGATACGGTCACCGTCACCATGGCCGGTATCGCCGATTGCGATACCGAGGAGCAGGTGCGCAGGGCCAGGATGGATTGGGAAACCCGTACCGTCGGCGCGGCTGCTCCCGCACCTGCGGCCGCGGTTGCCGCGACGCCGCTGTCGCTCGAGCAGGCACGGGATAGAATGCGAGCCGATCTCTCTCGGCTCACGCAGTATCGAGCCGAATTGCGTTCCGTACGCGGTGCCGCGCTCGCCGCGGCGCTCACGGCGGTCGGAGCACTGCCACGCTTCGATGTCTCCGCCATGGACGGATACGCGGTCGCCGGCGACGGCCCGTGGCGGTTGCGCCGCGATATCGGCTTCGCGGGCGGTCGACGGCCGGTCGGATTGCTGCCCGGTGAGGCGGTACGAATCGCCACCGGCGCACATGTGCCCGATGGCACCACGCGAGTGCTCCGTGACGAGTTCGCGCGCATCGAAAATGGCGAAATGCTGTACCAGCACGAGGATTCCCCGCTGCGCGACGATATTCGCCGTCGCGGGGAGGACCGAGATCCGGGTGATCTCGTTGCGCCCGCGGGCACACTGGTCACGGCCGGGCTGATTTCCGCCGCCGCCAGTGTGGAGGTGACCGAGGCGGTGGTACGCGGACCGGTGCGGGCTCGCATCGTCATGACCGGCGACGAGATCCGCAGCACCGGCCCGCTGCAGACCGGTCAAACCCGCGACTCGATCGGGCCGATTCTGCCGGATGTGCTGTCCTGGTATGGAATTCGCGCGATCGATCGTGTCCATCTGCGCGACACTCCACGCGGCTTCGACGAGGTGCTCGGTGCGGCAGAAGATTGCGATCTGCTGGTCATCGTCGGCGCCACCGGCGGCGGAGCGGCGGACCAGTTGCGTGCGGCGATCGCCCGTGCCGAGGCTCGAATCCTGGTGCACCGCTTGAAATTGCGTCCGGGCGGCTCTACGATTGTCGCCGAATTATCCAGCGGTACAACCATTCTCGGCCTGCCTGGCAATCCGTTCGCGGCCGTTGCCGTGCTGATGGCCCTGGCGCCCGCGCTCGTCGAGGGCCGAACGGGCAGCCATCCGCCGCGCCCGCTGATCGGGCCACTGCGCAATGCGAGCGCGATCTCCGGGCCCGTTCCCCGCATCGTCTCGGCCCGGCTGGCCCCCCACGGCGGTTGGCTGGGCGATCCGCAGATCCGCACCACCCATCTGGGCGGCCTCGTCGACCGTGACGGCCTGGTCATCGTGCCCGCCGAGGCCACTGACGACGACCTCGTCGAATTCCTCCCGCTCCACGCGTAAAGAATCGATATTCTTCTTCCACTGATGATGTCCGCTCGCTATTGTGTGATGGGTTAGGCGAATACAACAACACTTCGGAAAGGACCGAGTGGAGATGGCTGAAAAGTCGAAGAAAACGCCTAAGAAAATGCCCAAGCAGATGGAACGGCAGCAGCAACAGCAGCGCCAGGAGGGCATGAGCCGATCCGGCCCGATGAGCGATCGCGAGCGCATGGAAGCCGAACAGCGCCAGGCTTCCGAGCGGCGAGGCGCTGACCAGCGCCGGACCGGGCAGCACTGATCTGAAACGGGCCGCCGGTTCCACCATGTGAGCCGGCGGCCCGGCTGTGCGCGGGCCGATTCGTTTCGCTCGAACTCCGGTTCGACGCCGGTGCGAAAATATTCACCGCAACGTATTCCGGCCGATAGATCCGCAAAATTGACGCACCCTTTCGAACGCGTCGCGCGCTGTTCGAATTTCACCGTTCGACGGCCACGGTCCGGCGAGCTGCCTTTTGCCGCAGAAAATTCTGCGTGCCCATCGAAGCGACTCGAATGGCGGCGCAAGCATTCGAAGACGGCGGCAGAACAGACCCCGAGGCGCACAAGCGCTGGACTGTCGGGAATGCGGCGAGTCGGATCGGGAGTGGCAACTGCTTTCAGGAGGTAGCGTGTGTAGTCGGCGCGCGGGGAGAGGAATACCTCGGCGACAGGTCCGGTTTCGACGACGGCGCCCTGGCGCAGCACCACGACACGGTTGTCCACCTGGTGGACCACCGCGAGGTCGTGGCTGATGACGCTGTCGAGGGTGGATCAGCAACGCGGCGAGCGACACGAACACTCGGCGCGCGGTGCGCAGGGCGTAGTCGTGGACACGCTGGCGAAATCAGCGCCGCACAGACCACATCGCTGCTGACCGGAATAAATGCCCACCGTGCCGGTTTCGGCTTCGTCGCGCATGCCGACCCCGGCTATCCCGGTCTGCGTCTGGGACTCGCCGACGATGTGCTGACCCTGCCGGAAATACTGCGCGCCAACGGCTATGCCACCTACGCGGTCGGCAAATGGCATCTGGTGCGCGATGCCACGATGAACCCTGCGGCACATCGGGATTCGTGGCCGACGCAGCGCGGCTTCGACCGCTACTACGGTTCGCTGGAAGGTCTCAATTCCTTCTTCTACCGGAAGGCACACAGCAGAAGCCGCGCAATACCGAACCGGGATATGAAGCAGCGGAGTGGGATTCGCTTACGAGCGACGAGCAACGGCATCGACCAGAGCCTGGGTCGCATCCTCGACACCCTCGGGCAACTCGGCGAACTCGACAACCCCATTGTCCTGTTCACTTCGGACAACGGCGGCACCGCGGAAGGCGGACCGGAGGGCACCCGCACCTATTTCGCCGAATTCGCGCATATCACCGATCCGGACCGGACCGGTGACGTACCGCATGACGAGGAGCTGATCGGCACCGCGAAACTGGGGGTGCACTATCCGCGCGGCTGGGGCCAGGCCTGCGATACGGCCGTGGAACGGGAGGCGGAGTTCGTCGCCGAGTGAGCCGGGTGCAGATTTCCGGCCACAGCGCCGGTCCGATACCGTTGACCAGGGGCAACACCCCGACTCCGCCCGACCGAAGGATGCACCTGATGGACGACAGTTCGCTGATCTGGGACGACGGTGCGCTGGTCACCATCGACCAGCGCGAACTGCCGCATACGGTGCGCGAGCTGCGGCTCACCACGGTCGAGCAGGTGATCGACGCCATCAAGACGCTGGCCATCCGAGGTGCGCCCGCGATCGGCATCGCCGGTGCCTTCGGCGTGGTCATCGCCACCGCTGCGCATACCACCGACGGTGTCGTCGATGTGGCGCGGGCTGAGGCGGATGCCGCACGGATCGCGGACGCCCGGCCCACGGCGGTCAATCTGGCCTGGGCAGTGCGGCGGGTGCTGACCAAGGTGCCGCTCGGTGCGGAGGCGGTACTCGCCGAAACCCTTGCCATGCTGGCCGAAGACGGCCGCGTCAACCGGGCCGCCGCGACCCATGCCGCCGATCTCGTGCAGCGGCTGTGCCCCGACCGGCCCCTGCGTGTGCTCACACACTGCAATACCGGGCGGCTGGCGACCAGTGCCTTCGGCACCGCGATAGGGGCGATGCGGGTGCTGTCGGAACGCGGCGCGATCGAGAACGTCCTGGTCGACGAGACCCGACCGCTGCTCCAGGGTGCCCGGCTGACGGCCTGGGAGCTGGCCGAGGCGGGCATACCGCATCGGCTCACCGTCGATTCGGCCGCTGCCTGGGCGATAGCGACCGGCCAGGTCGACTGTGTGCTGGTCGGCGCGGACCGGGTGAGCGCCAATGGCGATGTCGCGAACAAGATCGGCACCTATGGGCTCGCGATCGCGGCCCACCACCATGGCATTCCGTTCATCGTCGTGGCACCGGAGTCGACCCGGGATCCAAAGATGGCGACCGGTGCCGATATCGTCGTCGAACAGCGCGCCGCGGCCGAGGTGACAGGATTCGGCGGTGTCACAACGGCTCCCGTCGACACCGAGGTGTTCAACCCGGCTTTCGATGTGACGCCCGCGGAGTTGGTGACAGCCGTCGTCACCGAACTGGGTGTCGTTTACGGCGCGAATACCGAAGCTGCGACCATCGCCGATATCGCCCGCGAGTTGTATGGACAGGGCTGGATGCCAGGTACAGCGGGCAACATCTCGGTGCGCACCGACGATACCGCCGTGATCACCGGGAGCGGTTTGTCGAAGGGCGAATTGACCGGCGCGGATATGGTGAGCGTCCGCATCGCCGACTCCGAGCCGACACCGAATCAGCAGCGCAAGCCTTCGGCGGAGACCACCATTCACACGGCGGTGTACCGAACCACCGGTGCCGCCGCTGTTGTCCATATCCATCCGCCCTACGCGACGACCGCCGCGACCCGCGCCGGCTCCCCCGACGCACGGTCCACCCTGCGGATCGCGGACTACGAACTCATCAAGGGGCTGGTGGCCAAGCAACCGGATGGTACCTATCCGACCGTCCTGGACCTGCCCGTCTTCCCGAATTGGCCGGATGTCGCGCGTATCGGCGCCGATATCGAGGCCTACCTACTCGAAAACCCCACCGCCGCACCGGCGTTGGCGATCGCTGGACATGGGATCACGACGTGGGGAGACAATCTTGCCCAGGCACGCGACCGCGCCGAATGCCTCGAGGCTCTGTGTGAGCTGGTAGCCCGCACCGGCCGTCAGCAGGCTTTCAGCGCTAGTTGATCGCGTGCAGGTCGCTCGAAACGATCAGCACGCAATCCGAACGAGATCCTCGAGATTGGACTGACATCATGACACTGTTGCAAGTGATGGCCGCCGACGATGCCGACAAGGTACTGCTGCGCACCACCGACGATGCGGTGATCAGCGCCGAATTGGCCGCCCGCGGTATTACTTTCGACCGCTGGCCGGTGCTGGACGATGCCACCGAGACCGCGTCGGATGAGCTGCTCGCCGAATATGACGACCGCGTCGCCGAACTGAATGCCTCCGGCCGCTTCAAGCACATCGATATCGCCCGCATCCACCCCGACGACGCGAATCCGCAGTGGCCGCAGATCGCCACGGGCGCGCGTGAGAAGTTCCTCCACGAACATCGGCACGCCGAGGACGAGGTGCGGTTCTTCGCAGCTGGACGCGGCTGCTTCTATCTGCATCTCGGCGACGAGGTCGTGGCGACGGTATGCGAAGGCGGGGACCTGCTTTCGGTGCCCGCAGGCACACTGCACTGGTTCGATATGGGCACCCGCCCCGACTTCATCGCCATCCGCTTCTTCGAGGAGGCCGACGGCTGGGTCGGCGATTTCACCGGTGACCCCATCAGCTCGGGTTTCCCGACCCTCGATCAGCTGCTGACGGCACTATGATCGCCACCGTCGTCGTCGATATCGAGGGCACCACCAGTGCGACCAGTACGGTGCGCGAGGACCTCTACGGCTACACCCGTGCCCGCCTGCCCGAGTGGCTGGCCGAAAACCGCACGGATGCGGCTGCTCCCATTATCGCGGGCACCCGGCAACTCGCCGCCCGCCCCGATGCCGACACCGACGAGATCGCCGCAATACTGTGCGACTGGCTCGGCTCCGATGTGAAGGCCGAACCACTCAAGGCCGCGCAGGGCATCATCTGCGCGGAGGGTTTCCGCAATGGCGCACTGCACGGGGAGTTCTTCCCGGACGTCGCGCCCGCCCTCGCCGCCTGGCGCGCCGCCGGTCTGACGCTGTATGTCTACTCCTCGGGATCGGTACGCAACCAACAGGATTGGTTCACCTTCGCGCGCGGCGGCGATCTGGCCGCACTCATCAGCGGCTACTTCGACCTGTCCAGCGCGGGCCCGAAGCGCGAACCAGCCTCCTATGAGAAGATCGCGAGCACCATCGGCACCCCCGCCGATCGCATACTGTTCCTTTCCGACCATCCCGACGAACTCGATGCCGCGGTCACCGCGGGCTGGTCGGTGACCGGTGTCCACCGTCCCGGTGAACCTAATCCCCCACGCCCCCCGCATCATTGGATTTCCTCGTTCGCGGAACTGACGCTGCCCTGAGGTCAGTGACCAGCACAGCGGCTCGGGATGCCGAGGAAGAATTGGATCGTCCCCGGATGCTTACCCGAATCGAGCCGGAACAGTTGGACATCGAATCGATAGCACTCCCCGGTGTCGAGGTCGCGCAGATGCATCGGCTGGTTCCGGCCGTAGGTGGTGCCGCCCGCAGCCCACATTCTGCGGAAGTCCGTATACGCACCGAGTTCGTCGAGGAATTCGGTGGACCAGGCGGTATCGCCGGACTGACCGATCAAACCGCGCAGCCAGTCGACAGTGAGCGCCGCCTCGCGCTCCCATTCGACCATGACCTGTTTGGACAGTTCGTTGCCGAAGAACCAGCGCAGCACATTCACATCGTCGACCAGACCGGGAAATGCGGCGGCGTAGGATTCGTTACAGGACAAGACATTCCACCGGGTATCGACATAGCCAGCCGCATTCGGCTCGTGCAGGCGTAGTCCGTCACGCATATCCGCGCTGATTTCATTGCGTAGTTCGGGCACGGAGGGAAATCTGTCCACACCCAATCCGGCCAGATCGAAAAACAGTCTGCGTTCAGCGTCGGTGAGCGCGGCGATCCGATCCAGATATCCGAACAGCGCATTCACCACCGGCCTGGTGGGATGTTCACGATCGCCGCCCTCCAGGTGGGTGATATAACTGGTGCTCACACCGGCGGCGAATGCCAGCTTTTCCCGGGAAATACGTCGATCGTCGCGCAGTCTGCGCAACTCGCCCCCGAACGTAGGCGGACGCACGCGAGCCTCGTCACCGCCATCGGTCGACCTGCGTGGCACAGCAATACACTCCCATGAAACCGTAGACGCATCAACAAATTGGTAGTCCTGCACAGAGGCGAGCCGATGCAATATTAAACGAAATGTTTGCCCCAATTTTCGCCCGGTGGGCCACGTTTCGCCACGAACCTGTCGGTGCCCTGGTCGACAATGCGGTATGGCATATGACAAGGTGCTCGCCGATCGGATACGGGAGCTGATCGACCCGACGCCCGATGTGAGCGAGAAGAAGATGTTCGGCGGTCTCGCCTTTCTGATCAACGGCAATATGGCGGTCGCGGCGAGTGGGAAGGGTGGTCTGCTCGTCCGTGTCGACCCGGACGAGGCCACCACCCTGCTTGCCCGCGAGCACATCGGCGCGATGGTGATGGGTGGTCGCGAAATGAACAACTGGCTGCGGGTCGACGCCCCGGCTGTCGCCGACGATGCCGCGCTCGACGAATGGGTCGAACGCGGTATCAGCTACGCCCGCACGTTGCCGCCGAAGGAGAAATAGCGGTCAGTGGACCAGGCGGCGGAAGGTGAGTTTGTCGAATTCCCGACCATATTCGTCCACCGCGACCACATCCATTTCGCTGGCGAAGATGCCGGGGCGAACATCGACGCGCAGGAACGAGTAGTTGCGGAACCGCACCCGCGACCACGGAGCCGCCTCGTCCTGTTTGCCGCCGGATGCGGTCCACACATAACTGTTCGGCACCGTGGTGTCCGGTAATTCGTGGCCCCGGAAGGTTTCCTGCGATCCGGGTTGGAAGTCGTAGCGCGGTCGGCCACCGCCGCCGACGGTGTAGTAGACGGTACCGTCGGTGTCCGGGTAGACGATCGAATTGTCCGCGGCGATTCTGGTCGCGGCGCCGGCGCGGATCGGGTCCGTGCGCTCGTAGACGTGATTGTGGCCTTGCAGCACCAGATCCACCTGATACCGGTCGAACAGTCCGGCCCACGCATCGCGCACGCCGCCGTCGCTGGCATGGGCGTCGGTGGTCGAGTACGCGCAGTGGTGGAAGAAGCACACCAGAAAATCGATATTCGGGTCCGCGCGGTAGGCGGCGAGGGTGCGTTCCACCCAACTCGTCTGCGCCCCACCGGAATACCCGGTATTGGCCTTGATCTCATAGCTGACGTCATTGGCGTCGAGCGAGAGCACCGCGACATTGCCGTAGGTGAACGAATACGCCGACGGGCAGCCCGCGGGACCGTTGCCCGGAAAGTCCAGCCGCGCCAGATGTCCGCCGTAGCCCTGCTGGCCGTAGGTCGCTTCCATATCGTGGTTGCCGGTGGCGAACATCCACGGTGTCTCGGCGGCACTGCGTTCGATGGCCCCGAAGTAGACATCCCACACGTAGGGGTTGTACTTGTCGAAACCGGAGTCGAGCTTCGCGCCGTTGGCGACGAATTCGTTCGGCTTGCCCCCGCCGGACGGGTCGGCATAGGCGATATCACCGGCGAGAATGTGAAAATCCGGTTTGGCGGCGGCGATTTGGCGCAGCACGTTGCTCGCATGCGGTGCGGTCGGATCGTTATCGGACTTGTAGTACTTGTCGTCGTAATCGCCGGGCACGGTGCCCTGTGGCAGCGCTGGAGTGTCGTCGGTGCCCTGATCGCCCATCATGGTGAACCGGAACGGCAGAATCGCACTGCGCGCACTCGGCATCGCGGGCGCGGCGGCGCGAACATCGCCGATGAATCCGTCGGAGGTGCGCCAGCGATAGAAATGCGGCACGCGTCCGGGTAGGCCGTCGACCGGGGCGTGCACATAGAACTGTTCGGCCGCGAGGACACCGCCGTCTGCGGAGGGGACCTGGGTCAGCAGATTGCGCACCTCGGCCTCGATGGTGCCGCCGAGCGCGGGCGTCGGACCGTGGTCCAGGAAGACCTTGATACCGGCCGGTTGCCGGGATAGCTGACCAGCGAACCGCAGCTGGCTCGTCGCATCCGGGCCGTATCCGACATGCCGACCGCCGACCGCGAGCTGCGCATCTTCTGCATAGGCGCGCTTGCCGAACGGTGAGGTTCCTACCGTGGCGACGGCGGCGGCCGCAGCGGCACCGCGCAACACATTGCGCCGGGAGACCGCGTGCCGACGCATATAATCCCGATGCCACTCGTGCTGCTCGGCCATGGTCATCTGCGCGGCCTGGGCGGCGGGAATTCCGGTATCCGGCAGATCGCCAGCGGGGTTCAACGGATTCGTCGGCACGGCACCGATGCTCTACGGCCCCGGCATCTCACGCAACCCGAAACCGCTTCCCATACACGAACAGTTCATGAACTCGGCGCTCAGCGAATGAGTGGGGTGAACGTGACGGGAAGAGCTTCCAAGGCCCGGTGGAATGGGCCGGGACGCCAGGTCGGTTTGTCATCGGAGAAGGCCAATCGCATCTCGGGTAGGGCGTCGAGAAGCTGATCGATCGCGTCTTGGGCGACCAGGTAGGCCAGCGACTGTGCGGGGCAGGCGTGTGGGCCGATTCCCCACGCCAGATGTGACCGGTTTCCGATGCGATCCTCGACTCGGATCGCGGGATCGTTATTGCAGGCGGCCATGCTGATCACGATCGGCTGATGCGCCGGCAGCCAGACGTCGTCGAGCAGGATCGGCTGACGAGGATAAGTGGTCAGGAAGTTCGCCAGCGGCGGGTCGTTGAACAGCACCTCGTCCAGGGCGTCGCGGGTGGACATACTGCCGCCGAGAAAACTGTCACCCAAACGCTCATCGGCGAGGATCAGCAGCAGAGTGTTGACGATCAGGTTCTGCTGGAATTCGATGCCCGCGCCGTAGTGGCTGGCCACTTGGTGAACCATCTCCTCCTCATTCAGTTCGGCGGGCTGACGCAGCAGAAGTGAGGTGATGTCGCTACCGGGTCGACTCCGTTTGAGGGTCACCAACTCCAGTATTGCCGCACTGATCATCGTGTTGCCGTCTTCGGCGTCGACGCCCTCGACCAGCGCGGCCATTCCGGTGGCGACCCGCTGCCCGATTTCCGGCGGGCATCCGAGCAGGACATTGAGCACCTCGAACGTCAGCGGAAATGCGTACTGGCGAATCAGGTCGGCTGTACCGGTTCGACAGAAGGCGTCGATGAGCGGGACGGCGATCTCTTCCACAACTGCGTGGAGGGCGTACAGATCGACTTGGTCGATGCTCGCGCTGATGGCATGCCGGTAGCGTTGGAAGTCCGCGCCGTCGTTGCGGCTCGCGGTTGGACGCCAAGCCATGATCGGGAGCACGGGGCATTCGGCGGGAACGTTCTGCTGCCAGGTGCGCGGATCGGCGGGGAACCGCTCCGGATCATTGAGGATCCGCACTGCCGTGCTGTATCCGAGCACCAGCGTGGCGGGCACTCCGGGCGCCAGCTCAACCGGTGCCAGAGAGCCGTAACGACTGCGCATTTCGCGGTATACGCGGTGTGGATCCGCGGCGAATTCCGGTGAGTACAACGGCACTGTCCGGTCGGGGGATTCGGTCGGGGAACCATGGGCCACCGGGCAGGTCGGAGTAGTGGACCAAGGCTGCGATGTACTCATGAATCGAACTCCGGATCATCGGTGCGTGGACTGCGGGTGCTGCCGTCTAGAAGTTGACGAGTATTCCGCCCCAGCATAATTCGATGATGCGATCAATGACACAATCGGCTCGCTGCCCGCCATGGGTGGGACGGTAGAGGGGGCACGGAGCCGCGTCGTTGTCGGCGACCGAGCCGGCCGTGCGGCGAGCCGAGGAAGGCGATGGTATGGGCGAAACAGCCAAGGACAGTGCGGCACACGGTGTGCTGCCAGGGATAGTGAAACTCGGTCGCAATGTGCTGTCGGAGAAGTTCTTGCCGCACAAGGACTTCGAGATTCCGATGAAGAAGAGCGAGGTCGACGCGCGTTGGTTGACGGCTGTGCTGGCCGCCGGACATCCTGGGGCAGAGGTGGAGTCGTTCGAGATCGTCGACGCCAGCCCGGGGACGACAAGCCGATGGCGCGCTAAGCTCAGCTATAACGAGGCGGGTAGGCATGCGAAGTTGCCCGAGCACCTGTTCGCCAAGACCACCCTGACGTTCACCCAGCGTTTGACGCAGTATCTGGCCGACGCGCTGCCCGGAGAGCCCGGTTTCTTTCAGCACTTGCGGCCGAAACTCGAGATCGAGGCCCCCCATGGGTATTTCGGCGCCGCCGATATGCGCACGGGCCGTTCACTCACCCTGCTCGAGGACATCAGCGTTACCAAGAACGCGCGGTTCTGCACGCCGATGGAGCCCATAACCCGGGAACAGATGCAGGATCTGTTGGCGAATATGGCTATCTGGCACGGTCATTACTGGGATTCTCCGGAGCTGAAAACGCTGGACTGGTTGAAAACACCGAGTCGGCACTTCCGCAATTTCGACCGGCTCCTCGGAATGCGCAAGCGGGCGAGGGTGGGGCTCGAGCGCGCGCCCGAGATCGTGCCGGACACGCTGCCCCCCGTGCAGGACAAGCTCTACGCGGCGTGTGAAAAGTCCTTGCTGATCGCTGGACGCGGCCCACAGACACTGCTGCACGGGGATGCGCATATCGGCAACGCGTATGTGACCGACACGGGTCGCATGGGTTTCACCGACTGGCAGCTGGTACTGCGCGGCAGTTGGGCTTTCGACGTCACCTATGCGATCACCTCCGGGCTCGAGGTCGCGGACCGGCGGGCCTGGGAGCGTGAACTCATCGAATTCTATGTGGACCGGCTGCATGCGGCGGGCGGTCCCGCCTTGCCGTTGGAGGATGCGTGGCTTGCCTACCGGCAGCAAAGCCTCTACCCCTATTTCGCGTGGATGATCACCATCGGTCGCAGCGCCATCATGCCTGAATTCCAACCGGCCGACGTATGCCGTGCCATCGTGCACCGTACGTCCACGGCGATCATGGATCTCGACGCGCTACAAGCCGTCGGCGATTAGCCGACAACGAGTCGAATGGTGATTGTTCGAACTGGGTCACCATTCGATTCGCCTCGTATCGAGTCGCGTCTATCGCACGTCAAGGCGTTGTCACAGCCGCAGCGTGAGCGTGCTCCGGTTACTGTCCGCACCTCGCACGGGTCGTACAATCCTCCCGGTGGACCAAGTCGCCCGCCACAGCGGTATCGGTTCCGCGGATTCCCTGCGCCGACACATGATCCGCCACGTAGGCCTGCCCCCGAGTGTCTCCCGCGCCTCCTTCACTCGCACCCCAAGCCGATGCGCCTGAGCAAATCCGAGGGCGGCCCGGCTATACCTGAATGACAGTCAGCTCCGGCACGACCGAAGGAAACCCGGTGTCCTGAGTGACTACTGACCATCCGTGCGCCATCGCAGTCGCAGCAATCCACGAATCGTTGATCTCCATCTTCGTCCCGGCCGCCTTCAGCCGCTGTCGCAGCAGCGCCCAGGCCGCTGCCACCCGCTCATCGATCGGAATCGGTTGCAAGCGTTGCGTTGCCATCAACGTATCCAGCCTGCGAGAACGGGACTCATCATCGACAGACATCAGCACACCCCACCGCAATTCTGCGAAAGTGACCACACTGACGGCCGATTCCTCTGGAAGCAGGTCGAGGTCGATGCGTCGGCCACTTTCTTGCGCAATGAATACTGACGTGTCGAGCAGGCCCATGCTCATGCGCTCGCTCACCGCCACGGACCCACCGTGTCGTCCGTGGTCTCGGTCAACTCATCCGCAAGCTGATCGCGCAGGCCGGGATCGGCGAGCGGCAGATAAGCGAAGAATGCCCGCGTGGCCATAGTGGTTGGCCGCTCGCGGCGAGGCACCAATAGAGCAACCGGACGCTCGTTCACGGTGACTTCGAGGGTCTCACCCGCCTCGACTCGCCGCAGCACCTCACTGACATGATTGCGCAGTTCACGCACCGAAACCCGCTCATGCTGAGACATGAATTCAATGTAGCATTTCTGCTACACCGTGCTACGGGTTATCGGTCGCCAATCGCGTGCACGAGCCAACTCTCGCGGCACCCGAACGCCGTCATGTACAGGTCTGTCTCCCCAGTGCGGCGGGCGTAGTCGCGGGCCGCTGTCACGTGATCCAACGCGCCGGCGTAGTCGAGGGTGCGAGCCTGATTGATCGCCCCCGCGAGATGGGAGTATCCAGCCATTACATGCCGCGCGTGGGTGGCGTCGGCGGTCGCTATGGCCGTGTCCGGTCAGCAATTCGGCGCGCATATTGCGGGTGCAATTCCCGCGCGAGTCGTTCACCGCGCATCGGCTTCCGTCGCGTACGCCGCTTCCGCAGGCACAGCCTGGAACCATCCTGTTCGACGTAAATCCGGATCAATAAAAGGAGCGCACCGCAATCCCGGTCGTTACGGGCGCGGGCCTCCGCTACGCCTCTGACCTCCGCAGAAAGGGCGCTACGCCCCGCGGACCTCCGCAGGAAAGGCGTTGGCCCGCATCAGCTCTCGGGCCGCGGCACGGTAGCGGTCGGCGATCAGACGGACGACCGCCGGGTGCACACCGATCGGCTCAGCGACACCATCGGCACCCGCCTCGTGCAGGCGCTGCTGGAACAGGCCATGGGCCAGCAGATACGAGGCGATGAAGACGCGCTTCGCACCCGCCTCGCGAAGTTCGGCAACGACTTCCGGCACACGCGGAGCTCCGGTGGCGACGTAGCCGATGCGAACCGGGATACCGAGAAGTTCGGCCAGCATCCCCGCCGCACGTCGAACATCTCGGCGCGCACGGGCATCCGATGATCCAGCCGCCGCGAAGACAACCGCGTCACCCGGTCGCCAGCCAGCGGCGCGCAACCGCATGGCCATGATGCGGGCCAAGGCGGGATCCGGTCCCATGGCGGGTGTGACCGCTACCTGGGGATGACCGCTCTCGGCCACCTCGCGGGGCACATCCTGATAGACATGGTATCCGGATGCGAGAAACGCCGGAACCACCACGGCGGGAACCGATTCCCCCTCGGCGTCGGTCAGATCGCGCAATACCTCGGACGGTGACGGACCGAGCACATCCACGAAGGCGGTACGCACCCAGGGCTGCTCGGAGGTCTCCGGCCCACGAACGACGGCGCGATGTTCACAAACCAGACCCGCTTCGGCATCGCGCCCCGAAATCGCGGCGCCGAACTCATCCGCCACCGCCTCGGCGAGCGCGGCGATCATCTGCACACCCCTGGTACTCCTGGTGCCGTGTGCGACCAGGACCAGGGCCGGTGCCGTCACCAGCTCCCCGCAGCCGGTGCGTACCTCGGTGCGCGGGCCGGGGTGGCGATGCCCGCTCCCGGCGCACGGCCATTGGCAACGGTGCGTGGAAAGTCATCGGCGCAATCGGCGGCGTCCAGTGCCAGCCGGTAGCCCCGTTTGACCACGGTCTGAATGGCTTTCGGGGTGCCGAGTCCGGCGCGCAGCCGCGCGATCGCGGTCTCCACGGCATGGGTGTCGTCACCGCCGCCGGGCAGCGCCGCGAGCAGGTCCTCCCGGGACACCACCCGGCCGGGCTGGCGCGCCAGCGAGCGCATCAAGGCCATCGGCGCGGGTGCGAGCTGACGCACCGAACCATCGACCACCACGCACGCCCCACGTACGCTGATGGTGTGGCCGGCGGCCTGAATCCGGTTGGCGCGCCGGGGCAATTCCTCGGCGACGTGCCGGGCCAGCGCACCGAGGCGCGCCCGTCCCGGCATCGAGGTCGCCACTCCCAGTTCCTCCAGCGGAGCCGCGGTGATCGGTCCGACGCAGGCGGGCAGCACCCGTCCACGCAGCGCGTGCAGCACCCCCTCCAACAGCCCGGTTTCCTTGGCCCGCATCAACATCGACGCTACGGCGGGCGCACTGGTGAAGGTCACGCAGTCCAGGCTGGCGGTGATGATCGCCTCGATCAGATTGTCCATGGGAGCCTGATCATCCGGCGGCACCCAGCGGTACACCGGCACCGGAACGACATCCGCACCAGCGCAACGCAATACCTCACAGAAGTCCGGTACCGGCTCCCATTCGGTTGTCGCGCCGTGCAATTGAACCGCGATCCGCACGCCCTCCACACCCTCGGCGAGCAGGTGGTCGAGCACCTCGGCCGAAGATTCGGAGGCGGGCGACCATTCCTCGCGCAGTTCGGCGGCACGGATGGCGCCCTTGGCCTTCGGCCCACGCGCCAGCACCCTGGCCGCCGACAGCGTCAGCCGCAGATCCTCGGCAATGCCCCAGCCCTCGGCCGCTTCCATCCAGCCGCGGAAGCCGATGCCGGTGGTGGCCACCACGATCTGCGGCGGATCGACAACGATCTCGCGGGTCACCCGCTCCAGTTCGTTGTCATCGGCAAGCGGGATGATCCGGATGGCGGGAGCGGCAATGATACCGGCGCCCCGTCGGGTGAGCAGCGTGGCGAACTCCTCGGCCCGCCGCGCGGCCGTGACACCCACCGTGAAACCGGCCAGACAGGCACCCGTATCGATTGTCGTCATGCCTATCCGCCGTCCGTGGTGACGAGCCCGGCATCGACCGGCTCATTGGAAACCGAAACGATGCCGTCCTCGACGCACACCGCGTATACCGGCAACGTCGCCGAATCGTCGTCCAGGCAGTGCCCGTCCAGCAGCGAGAACGCCTGCTTCAGCAGCGGCGAGGCCACGACCGGAATACCGCCACGGTCACCGACGATACCGCGCGACATCACTGCCGCGCGGCCGATCGGGTCGATATTACCGACGGCGGCGAGGGTGCCGTCGGTCAGCAGGAACAGAGCGGCCTGACGGCCACCCTTCAGCAACACCGCGACGCCGCGGCCCGGAATCAGGTAGTCGAGTCGGCACGCCTGCGTCCAACCCGTGCTGGTAGCGGTGGCAATGCCAGGGGTGTCCATCACGGTCATCGGTGTCATCCTCCAAACGCCTTACCCATTGGTACCGGCGTCCTGTTTCTTCGGTGTTAAGCGGCTATTGCCCGCGTGTGGCAACCGGGATTTCCGGCATACCGAGCAGCACCGGTACCTTCCGTTCCCCGGTCTCATCGAATGAAATGGTCGGATCGGCCTCGTCCGGGGCATTGACAAAGGACACGAAACGCGACAGTTTCTCCTCGTCCTCGAGCACCGCGGCCCATTCATCGCGGTAACCGGCGACATGCTGGGCCATGGCCGCCTCCAGATCCGCGGCGATGCCGAGGCTGTCTTCGCACACAACCTGCTCGAGGTACTCGATGCCACCCTCCAGCGCTTCCTGCCACGGCGCGGTGCGCTGCAGCCGGTCGGCGGTGCGGATATAGAACATCAGGTACCGGTCGATGTACTTGATCAGCGTCTCGTCGTCGAGATCACCGGCGAGCAGCACCGCATGCTTCGGGGCCAGACCACCATTGCCGCCGACATACAGGTTCCAGCCGTGTTCGGTGGCGATCACACCGACGTCCTTGCCGCGCGCCTCGGCACATTCGCGGGCGCAACCGGAGACCGCCAGCTTCAGCTTGTGCGGCGAACGCAGGCCGCGGTAGCGCTTCTCCAGCAATACGGCCATACCGACGGAATCCTGCTGACCGTAGCGGCACCAGGTGGAGCCGACGCAGCTCTTCACGGTGCGCAGTGACTTGCCGTAGGCGTGCCCGGATTCCATACCGACATCGACCAGGCGCTGCCAGATCCGCGGCAGCTGTTCGACGCGGGCGCCGAACAGGTCGATGCGCTGACCGCCGGTGACCTTGACGTAGAGGTCGAATTCCTTGGCGATCTGACCGATGGTGATCAGCTGATCCGGGGTGACCTCACCGCCGGGCATCCGCGGCACCACCGAGTAGGTGCCGTTCTTCTGCAAATTCGCCAGGAAGTGATCGTTGGTGTCCTGCAACGCGGCCTGTTCACCGTCGAGAATGTGATCGCTCGAGGTGGAGGCCAGAATGGAGGCGACCGTCGGCTTGCAGATATCGCATCCGGTACCCGTGCCGTGCTTGGCGATCAGGGCGGAGAAGGTGCGGATGCCGGTGACCTGGACGATCTGGAACAGCTCGGCCCGCGATTGTGAGAAGTGCTCGCACAGCGCCTTGGACATCTCGACGCCGGACTGCTCGAGCAGCTTCTTGAGCATGGGAACGCAACCACCGCACGAGGTTCCGGCGGACGTGCACTTCTTGACACTCGCGATATCGCAGGCGCCGTCCGCGATGGCACCGCAGATCGCACCCTTGGAAACGTTGTTGCAGGAGCAGATCTGGGCGTCGTCGGGCAGCGAGTCGGCACCGAGTTCGGCACCGGCCGGTGAGATCAGCGCGGCCGGTTCGGCGGGCAGCGGACGTCCGACCAGCGGACGCAACGCCGAGTACGCGGTCGCGTCACCGACCAGGATGCCGCCGAGCAGGATCTGCGCGTCATCGGAGACGACGAGTTTCGCGTAGGTGCCCTTCGCGGCGTCGTGCAATACGACCGATAGAGCGCCCTCGGTGGTGCCGTGCGCGTCACCGAAGCTGGCGACATCGACGCCGAGCAACTTCAGCTTGGTCGACATATCCGCGCCCGGGAATTCGCCTGCGCCACCGAGCAATCGGTCCGCGACGATCTCGGCGGTGGAGTAGCCGGGGGCGACCAGGCCGTAGCAGACACCTTGCACCGCGGCGCATTCGCCGATCGCGTAGATATTCGGATCGCAGGTCTGCAGGCCGAGGTCGGTCACGATGCCGCCGCGCGGGCCGACCTCGATGCCGCTGTCGCGGGCGATCTGGTCGCGCGGGCGGACACCGGCGGAGAAGACCACCAGTGCGGCATCGATCACCGTGTCGTCGGAGAGCGTAACCTTCAGGCGCTCAGCCGTTACCGCGTCCGCGACGGTCTCGATCGACGAGGTGCCGACACCGGTGTGCACCTGCAGCCCGAGATCGACGACCAGCTTCTCCAGGATGGCGCCACCACCCTCGTCGACCTGGGCGGGCATCAGGCGGGGGTTGAACTCCACGACATGCGGCGTCATGCCGAGCATGCGCAGGGCGTTGGCCGCCTCCAGACCGAGCAGACCACCACCGACAACCACACCGGCCGCACCGGGTCCGGCCGCGGCGGCCGCCGCGCGGATGCCGTCCAGATCATCAATGGTGCGGTAGACGAAGCATTCCGGCAGATCGTGACCCGGCACCGGTGGCACGAACGGGTACGAACCGGTCGCCAACACCAGCGCGTCATAGGCGATGATGTCGCCCGCCGACGTGGTGACCTTGCGCGCCTCGCGATCGATGGACTGCGCGGACTGGCCGAGGCGCAGCTCGACCAGCGCGTCACCGGCGTATTCGTTACCGGGCAGCGCCAGCGCGGCGGCATCCCAGTTGCCGACGTACGACGAGAGTCCGACGCGGTCGTAAGCGGGCAACTGCTCCTCGCTGAGGATGACGACCTGCCACTGACCTGCCTCGTCCCTGGACCGCAGTGCCTCAACGAACCGGTGCCCGACCATGCCGTGGCCGACGACCACGACGATCTTGCGCTGGGTGGGGTCGACTGTCGAGTTCATGACTGTCCTCCGTTGCTGATTCGGCGTCAGGCTCGGACCGACGTGCTGGTGGACTGGGACGGGTTGCCTGCCTCGGCTTCGAGAACGAGCGCCTCGGCCTCCGCGACGACCCCGGCGTCGGTACCGCCGCGCGGGCGGCGCAGGAACACCAGATAGGTCACCACAGCGCAGGCCACGTAGAAGGCCATGAAGATCCAGAACGCGGTGGTCGCCGATTTGGTCGAGGTGTAGGAGGAGCGCAGGACGAGGTTGATCGCGACACCGCCGAGCGCACCGATCGCGCCGACGAAACCGATGAGCGCACCGGAGGTGTTCTGCGACCAGGCGGCCTGGGCGGCCGGACTCGCGTTCAGGCTTTTGGATTTGGCGTCGAAGACCGACGGGATGATCTTGGTGACCGCACCGTTACCGATACCGGACACCACGAACAGCGCGATGAACCCAGCCACCAGCGCCGCCATCGCGGCACCGCTCGGCACACCGCCGCTGCGGTCACCCGCGGTACTCGCCACGCCGACCAGCACGGCAGCCGCGGTCATCACGGCGAAGGTGTAGAAGGTGACCCGGCCGCCGCCGATCCGATCGGCCAACTTGCCGCCGTACGGCCGGGCCAGCGAACCGAGCAGCGGGCCGATGAAGGCGATCTGCGCGGCATGCAGTGTGGCTTGCGTGATGGTCTCACCACCGGCATTGAAGCTGAGCTGCAGCACCTGACCGAAGGCGAAGCTGTAGCCGATGAACGAACCGAAGGTACCGATGTAGAGGAAGGCGATCGCCCAGGACTGCGGTACCTCGAGCGCCGTGATCATGTAGGAGAGATCGGCCTTCTGGTTCTTCAGGTTGTCCATGAACAGCGCGGCGCCGAGACCGGCCAGCGCGACGAGCACGAGGTAGATCGCGCAGATCAGCGAGGCGTAGCCATTGCCGAGGGCGGCGATGACCAGCAGCCCGACCACCTGGATGACGGGCACGCCGATATTTCCGCCGCCCGCGTTCAGTCCGAGCGCCCAACCCTTCAGCCGCTGCGGGTAGAAGGCATTGATATTGGTCATCGAGGAGGCGAAGTTGCCGCCACCGAATCCGGCGAATGCGGCCACGACCAGGAAGGTCGTGTACGAGGTGCCCGGCTGATTGATGAAGTACAGCGTGAGCAGCGTCGGAATGAGCAGCAGCGTCGCACTGAAGACGGTCCAGTTGCGACCGCCGAAGCGCGCGGTGGCCACGGTGTACGGAATGCGCATAATCGCACCGACCAGTGTCGGCATGGCGACCAGGAAGAACTTGCCCGCCGGATCGATGCCGAACTTATCGGTGGGCATGAACAGCACCATGACCGACCATATGGACCACACCGAGAATCCGACATGCTCCGCGAAGACCGACCAGATCAGATTGCGCTTGGCGACGTCTTTGCCGCCGGCCTCCCAGGCCGTGACATCCTCGGCATCCCAATGCTCGATGTTGTGATTACGCGTCAGCGTGCTCAACAGGGGCCTCCCAAAATCGGTTAGCCCCACGGTAGGAAACGGGTATTGCCGAAATGCTGCCCCAAATGACCGTCAAATCAACGGTTGCTCACGATTACCGGGATCCCCGGGTGAGTTTCAATGCAATGTTTCGGACATGTGACACACTGGTTTTCCGCGCGTCACGAACAGCCGATCTTCGAATTGCCGACCGGTGAGGTGTGACGCACGCCCTCCCGCCGCGCACAGCATGACCACCTCCGCCCAGCCTCGCAACTCGAACTGTTGGGAAGGCGAGCTATTTATTTCCAGGTTTCTTCGAGCATGCGCGGCTTGCAGGCCTGCCATGCGCCGGTGAGCAGCACCAGCACCGCGACGACGAGCATCACGAACGGCGCGGCCCAGCCGTCGGTCGCGTCGTGCAACATGCCGAATAGCACCGGACCGACGCAGGCCACCGCATATCCGACGCCCTGGGTGAAGCCCGACAGTGCGGCCGAGCCCTGCGGGGTCCGGGTGCGCATATTGATCAGCGTCAGCGTCATCGGGAAGGTGCTCAGGCCAAGGCCCAACAGCACGACCCACAGCAACGGAACACTCATCGGCGCGATGAGTAGTCCGGCGAATGCGACGAAAAAGCAGACGGCACAACCCACTACGAAGGGGAACGGATTGCCGAACCGCGCGACCACCGTCGGTGCGGTGAGCGCCGGCACCAGACCGACCAGCGCGACCACACCGACCATGGCCCCGCCGAACGCGGCACTCGCACCCGCCTCGGAAAAGATCTTGGGCAGCCAGGTGAACATGGCGTAGGTGGTCAGCGCGGTCATACCGAACATGGCCGCCATGCCCCAGCCCAGCGGCGAACGCCACACCTTGCCCTTGGGCTCTGGAGTCCGCGGTGGCAGCGCGGTGCTGTCGACCCGATCGCGGCCGCGACGATCGCGCAGCACACCGAGCCACGGCACGGCGGCCGCGAAGCCGAGAATTGCCCACAGTCCCAAGGAGATCCGCCAGCCGTGCGCCTCGGCAACCGGCACCGCGATCAGCGCGGGCACCACGGTGCCGAGCTGGACCATGGTGATGTACAGCGAGCTGACCACCGCGAGCCGGTCCGGGAAATATCGCTTGACCAGCGGCGGAATCACCACATTGCCGATGCCCATACCGCCGAGGGCCAGCGCGGAGAAGATCAGCAGTTCGGCTGTGCCGCCGACCACCGCCCGGATCAGCATGCCGAGTCCGGCCATCAGCATCGCGATCAGGGCGGTGCGCTCCAGCCCGATCCAGCGCACGAAAAGCGGAGTGAGCAGGCCCGAAACCGCGAACATCAGCGTCGGGATCATGCCGAAGACACCGACAACCGCTGTCGAGTACCCGATATCGGCGCCGATGCGCTCGGCCAACGGTGAGAATGCGGTGACGGCGACCCGGAGGGTGAGTGCGGACATCACGATGGCGGCGAGGACGAGCAGTCGGCCTTCCGTCAGTGCACGTTTGCGTCGCTCGCCGCCGACGCATTCCGGGCGAGTGGTACTTTCCGGGAGAGCTGCAGCCACCGCGGAATCATAGGATGACCCGACGATGGGAAACAAGGATTTGTGATGGGCGGTACTCTGATGCCGTGCAACCCGTCCGGCGGACCAGCCTCATTGCCCAGGTAACCGAGCAGCTGCGCGCCGAAATACGTTCCGGCTGTTGGCCTATCGGCTCCCGAATCCCCACCGAACCAGAGCTCACCGAGCTCACCGGAACCGGGAGAAATACGGTACGCGAGGCGGTGCAAGCGCTCGTGCACGCCGGGATGCTGGAGCGTCGCCAAGGCTCGGGCACCTATGTCATCGCGGCCTCGGAGGTCGGCGGCACCCTCGCGAAGTACTTCGCCGATGCCGAGGAACGCGATGTACTAGAGCTGCGCATGGCCATGGATACCAATGCCGCGGCATTGGCCGCGCGCCGTCGCGACGAGACCGATATCGCGAATCTGCGGCGGCTGCTGAAGGAACGCAACCAGCAGCACTGGGACGAACAGAATGTCGTGGCCATCGAAGCCGATGTGGAACTGCACCGCGCGATCGTCGTGGCCAGCCACAACGCCGTATATCTGGAGTTCTACGATTCGCTGCTGCCGATTATCGAACAGGTGATCCGCGCACGATCCGCGAAATCCGATGACGCCTACGACGACGAGCACAATGAATTGGTGCAGGCCGTCATCGATGGCGATCCCGAACGAGCGGCCCAAGCGGCTCGGTGCTTTCTCACCTCGCTGATCGCCGACTATCCGGACCGGTAGACTTCTGGTCGAACGACCGAAACTCTTTCGCCCGACCAGGTAACCGATACGTCACCGACCGAACAGCTGTCATGTGAGTCGAATTTGCCTGGGATGTCATTCTGGGCCATTCACACGCAACAACCGGCTCCTACCTTTGTCTCGACCGTAGCTCGGCGAACCCACCGAGCCAGATCGAGAGGAAGCCGATGACTGCCGCAGTAGCTGCCACCGGCCAGCAGTCGGACACCCCAGCATTCACGCACCAGAAACGGGGACGCTGGCTGGAGCACTGGGAACCGGACAACACCGAATTCTGGGAATCGGGCGGCAAACTCACCGCCCGCAAGAACCTGATCTTCTCCGTCTTCGCCGAGAATCTCGGCTTCAGCATCTGGGTCATCTGGGGCACCGTGGTGACCAGTATGGGCCCGGCGGGCTTCGACTTCCTGGCCGGACTCGGCAAGGGCAACCCGACCGCGGTGAGCAATGCCCTGCTGCTGACCTCGACCCCGACCTTGGTCGGCGCGGCACTGCGCATTCCGTACACCTTCGCCATTCCGAAGTTCGGCGGGCGCGCGTTCACGACATTCAGCGCGGCCATGCTGCTGATCCCGACGCTTGGCCTGGCCTACTTCGTCAACCACCCGGGCACCCCCATGTGGGTGTTCATGATCCTGGCCGCGCTGGCCGGCTTCGGCGGCGGTAACTTCTCGTCCTCGATGGCCAATATCTCGTTCTTCTACCCGGAAGGGAAAAAGGGTGCGGCCCTTGGTATCAACGCCGCGGGCGGCAATCTCGGCGTCGCGCAGACCCAGCTGGTGCTGCCGCTGCTGATCACCCTCGGCACACACATCATGGCCGACGACGCGGCGGGCTACCGCTTCGGAATCACGCTGTCGGTACTGGTCTGGGTGCCGTTCATCCTGATCGCCATGTTCGGCGCGCTGCGGTACATGGACAGCATCGGCACCGCCAAGGCCGACGGCAAGTCCTACAAACTGGCGCTCACCAATAAGCACACCTGGGTGATGTCGTTCCTCTACATCGGCACCTTCGGTTCCTTCATCGGCTTCTCCTTCGCCTTCCCGACGCTGATCAAGGCCAACTTCCCGGATCTGGCCAATATCGGCTGGATCACCACCCTCGGTAACCTCGCCTTCCTCGGCGCGCTGGTCGGCTCGTTCAGCCGGCCGTTCGGCGGCTGGATCTCCGATAAGGTCGGCGGCGCCAAGATCACCATCTATGTGTTCGGCGGTATGGCGATCGCGTGTGTGCTGATCATGGCCGGGTTGCAGGCGAAGAGTTTCCCGCTCTACCTGATCGCATTCCTGCTGCTTTTCGTGCTGTCCGGCGTCGGCAACGGTTCGACCTACCGGATGATCCCATCCATCTTCAATGCCGAGGCCAAGAAGTACGCCGCCGAGCACGGACTCGACCTCGTCGATGCCGTGGCCTCGGCCAAGCGTCAGGCCGGTGCCGCGATCGGTGTCATCGGCGCGATCGGCGCTTCCGGCGGTTATCTGCTCCAGCAGGCGCTTCGCCTATCCAACATCAACTTCCACAGCATGAACCCGGCCTTCTGGGCCTACGCCGGCGCCTTCCTGGTCATGGCCGCGGTCACCTGGTTCTGCTACCTGCGCTCGTCGTTCGCCGTGGCCCGCGTCCCCTCACTCGCCTACGCCAACGTGTAACCACCTCACCCGATAGACCTGAATGCCGCGCCGGAACCAGGTCCCCGGCGCGGCATTCGGCCGTCCAAGCGTCGAATCCCAGTGGGCTTTCGGCCGTTCCGGCTGCTCGGCTGGATCGCCGCCGTACTGCTCATCGACACCGTCTCGCTGTGGGCCACCGACGGCCAGCCCATCCCGACCGCGCGGCGCACAGTGCCGGATCCGGTAACCGGGCGATCGCGGTCAGGATAGAACTCAGAGCATCAGACGAACCATATCCGCGGTTCGCGCCAATCCGGGAAACGCTTCGGGGGTCGAGCGGGGGTGCAGCGCATGCACAGCAAGCCGAAACATAACCGCGCGCAACAGCATTTGCGGCCACTCGGCCAAATCGGACCAGCGGTCGAGCAGGCCGTCATCGGCACCGCCCCAGGCGAGCGCGTCGACGACGATGACACCGGCGGCCCATGACGCTGGACGCCAGTACGGGGTGATGTCGGTCAGACCCGGGGTGAAGACCCCGGCGAAAAGTACCGTGCCGAACAGATCTCCGTGCACCAGTTGCGCGGGGGTTTGGATCGGTTTGCGCAAGGTGGCCAGTTGGCCGATCAGTTCCATGCTGCGTTCGCCGTCGGGGGAGGTGGCCGGGGTGATACCACCGGCGCGCAGACTGCGCAGCGGTACCGGCTCCCAGGCGGCGCGGTCGGCGGCGACGAAGACGTCGACATCGACCCAGGGCGCCACCGGCGGCTGGACCAGGAACCGCGGTCGTTCGAGTCGCGCCGTGGCCTGATGCAGTCGCAGCGATACCGAGACGACCTCGTCATACCGTGGCTCGGGCACACCCTCCAGATAGGTATCGGCGCGCCAACCGGATACCACATAGCGGCCGTCGGTGGCACGCACCGGGCGGGCCAGGCGCAGGCCGTCCACCTTCAGGGTTTCGCGGACCTTCGCCGACCATGCCGCCCTGGCATGGTCGGCGACCGGGCTCAGCACCACATCGCCCAGCCGCCAGCCGCCGTCCCAGTCTCCCAGCGAAACCGGGGTCACTTCGCGCAGACCGAACGTGGCGCGTACGTGCTCGGGAGGTTCCACAGAAGTCACGGCCGTACGGTACCTGTGTTGAATTTGGCACGCCCGCGGCGCGCCGTGTGCTCTGCCTTTGGCAGCGCCTTCGGCGCTGCGCGTTCGCGGCCCCTCTGCTGTCGCGCGTCCGAGCCGCCGAGGCTCGCGCCCGCGGCGCATACGCTTCGACGGCTCGGCCGACGCGGACCCGCAACGGGCCGCGAACATCGCTCGTAAGACTCACTCCGAGGTGGTTACGCCGCGAGGCAACCTCTCGGCATGGGTGCCCGATCTAGTAGACCGGCAGTGACTTGTCGACCTGATTCGCCCAGGCGACGATGCCGCCCTGCACATGCGATGCATCGGAGAAACCGGCGCTCTTCAGGACCGCGAGCACCTCGGCCGAGCGGATACCGGTCTTGCAGTGTAAGACGATCGGGCGGTTCTGCGGCAGATCCGAGAGCGCCTCACCGGAGAGGAACCGATCCTTCGGGATAAGCTTGGCGCCCTCGATGTGCACGATGTCCCATTCGACCGGCTCGCGCACGTCGATGAGCTCGATTTCCTTGCCCGCGTCGAGCAACTCTTTGAGCTCGCGCGCGGTAATCGTCGAGCCCGCGGCCGCGGCCTGGCCCTCCTCGGACACCACACCGCAGAACGCCTCGTAGTCGATCAGTTCGGTGATCGGCTGACGCTCCGGATCGCGGCGCAGCTTGATGGTCCGGTAGTTCATATCCAGTGCGTCGTAGACCATCAGACGGCCGAGCAGCGGCTCACCGATGCCGGCGATCAGCTTGATCGCCTCGGTCACCATGATCGAACCGATGGAGGCGCACAGCACGCCGAGGACACCGCCCTCGGCGCAGGAGGGCACCATGCCCGGCGGCGGGGCCTCCGGGTAGAGGTCGCGGTAGTTTATGCCGCGGCCGTCCGGCGCGTCCTCCCAGAAGACCGAGACCTGGCCCTCGAAGCGGTAGATGGAGCCCCAGACATACGGCTTGCCCGCCAGCACCGCGGCATCGTTGACCAGGTAGCGGGTGGCGAAGTTATCAGTGCCGTCGACGATCAGATCGTATTCGGCGAACAGTTCGACGGCGTTCTCCGGCTCCAAGCGGATCTTGTGCAGCCGCACGTCGATACCGGAGTTGATCTCGAGAATGGAATCGCGCGCACTATCGGCCTTCGGACGGCCGATATCGGATTCACCGTGGATGATCTGGCGCTGCAGATTGGAGGCGTCGACCTCGTCGAATTCGACAACGCCGAGCGTGCCGACACCGGCGGCCGCCAGATACAGCAGCGCTGGCGAGCCGAGCCCGCCCGCGCCGATGACCAGCACCTTGGCGTTCTTCAGCCGCTTCTGTCCGTCCACACCCAGGTCCGGGATGATCAGATGACGGCTGTAGCGGGCGATCTCGTCCTTGGTCAGCTCCGCGGCCGGTTCGACCAGCGGCGGCAGGGACTTCGGTGATGACACGTCCAGGGCTCCTCGAATCAATTGGCCGATCGCACTGTGGTGGCTCAGCGCGTAATTACTCAACACCGACAATCGGCCCGTTCTTCCCGACTATGGTCTCGCATCAACCACCGAGCCCCACAACCGACCCGCACAACCCGACCACCACGGAGCGTGGCATTACGAGCGAGGAGTTCGCGCCGCAGGCGCGGTGCGATAATTCAGCCGCGTGGATAGGGCCAGGGGTTGAAACGACAGCGCTTACCGTCCATCGGAACCACACCGTCAGGATCGAGGGCCGCGATGTCGTTGTTCTTGGTGCCGAAGGTCTGCTGCATCATCACCGGCGCGAGCCCGCCGTCGGTCTCGCACGGCTGATGCTGGTGATAGCCGATGGCATGGCCGACCTCGTGGTTGACCTGGTACTGCCGATAGGAACCGATATCGCCCTCGAAGGCCAGCGCGCCGCGCACCCAACGCACCTCCGAAAGCACCACCCGGCGCAGATCGGCATTGAAGCAGGAGGAGTCGATCGGAATATCGAAACCGCATGCCTTACGCGAGGATTCGCGGGAGGCGAGCGAAATGCGGAAGTCCGGCTCACCCTGATCTATGCGCCGGAAGGCGAATCTGGTGTCGTGCGCCCAACTCTTGGGGTTGCCGAGGGTGCTGTCGACCAGTTTGGCCACGGACTCGTCCCCACCGAAGCCGGAAGTGTCTACGCCGTCCTCGATTTCGATGGTGTACTTGAACTGGAACTGCGATCCGGTGCCCACCTGCCCGGTGGCCCCCGGCACCACATGCCATGTGCCCGTGCCGGTTTCGGTGAACGATCCGCCGTCGGGCAGCGCGCCGGTCGGCAGATTCGTCGGGAAGTGGCCGTCGCCGGGCGGTGCGCCGATGATTCCCGCAGATGCCGCGCGCGGGCTGAATCGTCCGAATCCCGGTGCCCCGCCCGGCATATTCGCCGGATCGGTGCCCCCGCGCACCGCGTCCACGATCACCAGCACAGTCACCGCGAAAAGTACGGGAAGTGCGTAAGCACGCCAACCATAGGTGCGGACGAAACGACCGAGTGCGCTCAGCTTCTTGGTATCACGCTCGGGTCTCGATGCGCGGGAACGACTCTCGTCGGGGGCGGTGGGATCCCAGCGGGCCCGCAGCGGTTGATAGGAACGATCGACGGGTGATGACTCGTCCAAGCCGAGCGGGTGATAGATCTCGACACCGTTGCCGACCCGCGGTGGCGAACCGGATCTCCATTCGATCTCACCCTCGGCGCCGTCCGGGGCAGCAGCACCGCTTCGGGTGGCTGCGCCCGCACGCACCTCGGGGCCTGGCCTTTCCACAGCGCCCGAGACTACGGAACCGGACGCGCCGGAGCCAGCCCGGCGGTGCGCATTGCGTCTGCCGCCGGACGATCTTTCCGGTCGGACGGTCACGTCAACCAGCGTCTCACAAGGCGCGATACCCCGTACCGGGCCGATGCCGGCCCTTTCGAGCGACCTGCAGGAGTCGCCGGCGATGCGATATATCTCACCGACTGGGCGGCATCTGTGGCCCCGATCGGCAGACGTCGGGCAACCGGGTATCGTTCATGGGATACCCGGTGTACACCCCAATCTGCCGGGGCATCGACTGGGAGAGCCGAAAATGACTGACCTCGTGGACCGGACGCCGTCGCGCAGAACGTCGTCCGACGCCATGGCGCCGACCAAGCGCGGTACCCGGCTTCCGCGCGACGAGCGTCGTCAACAGCTACTCGCGGCGGCCAGTGAGGTGTTCGTCCAGCGCGGTTACCACGCCGCCGGCATGGACGAGATCTCACAGTGCGCCGGAGTGAGCAAGCCGGTGCTCTATCAGCACTTCACCAGCAAACTCGAGCTCTACGTGGCGGTGCTGCAGAACTACGTCGACATGCTGGTGTCGAGTGTGCGCCAGGCGCTGCGCTCGACTACCGACAACCGGCAGCGTGTGCGCGCCGCGGTCCAGGCCTACTTCGATTTCGTGGACAACGAAATGCAGGGCTTCCGACTGGTTTTCGAATCCGATCTGATCAGCGAGCCGCAGGTGCAGCGCCGGGTCGAACAGGCCACCGAGGCGTGTGTGGACGCGGTCTTCGATCTGGTCGCCCACGATTCCGGTCTGGACCCCTATCGGGCCCGGATCCTCGCGGTCGGACTGGTCGGCACCAGCCAGTTCACCGCACGGTACTGGCTGGAGGCGGATCGGCCGATTCCGAAGGAAGAGGCAGTCGACACCACCGTCGCGCTGGCTTGGGGCGGTCTGTCGCATGTGCCGCTGCATCCGATCAACTGACCGGGCAGACGACAGAGCCCCCGCACTCACC